>PBHH01000010.1 GCA_002720195.1 Gammaproteobacteria bacterium | reverse complement strand
ATTATTAGAACAACATCTAAAGTTTTTTCTTTAATAATATCTTTCTTTTCAAGTAATTCTCCAAACTTAAAAACTTTTATTGCAATATAATAGAAAAAAAATGTGTAAATACTAAAGAGTATTATTTCAATAAATGTATCCATTAGTCATTCCTGTCCAATATATGAATGCCTGTAGTTACATATAAGAAAACTCCAAAAACAATTGTTATAGAAATCATAAAAACTATCTTTATCGTTTCAGCATGTCTATAGTAGAAACTAGTTACATTTAACTTCTGAGAATCTTCATCTTCTTTTTTTTCAATCTTTCGTAAACCTGCATCACATGTCCAGATATAGAGTGCAAGTATTCCTAATACTAAAATTCCAGTAAATAATTGTTCGAGATACCAGATACTTTATATTAATCAGTCAGAATCTTTGTGTCTATATTAATAAAAACTTAATAGCGATAGACAGACTCGAACTGTCACTCTGTTGCCAGAATCGGATTTTGAGTCCGACGTGTCTACCAATTCCACCATATCGCCATTAGTTATTATTCTACCAAAAACACAAACATTTTGAAAAGGCGTATGCACGGATAAATGTTTGTGCAATGTTTGTGGTTACAAGTTTACAATCTTCAATGTTTACAAGGGGTTTGATTCATACAGTTATGTTTTGAATCATTTTGAGTCCCTCGTGTCTACCAATTTCACCACAGTGGCATAGAAATCATTGTAACAAATAACTGATAACCTTTAAATCTATGATATATTTATAATTGTATGAACGGATTTAATACTTACTGGATAATAGCTGGACTTATTTTAATAGCTCTTATCATATATATCATAAAGCAAATAAAATTAGAGAGAGAAATTGCTCTAAAAGATACTACTCTTGAAAGTCTTGAGGAGAAGCTCAAGAAGCACAAGTTAGTTGGTGGTCGCCATAAAAGGACCAATAAGAAAAATCCACCAATAGTCTAATTATTTTGTAGTTTCGCGGCTTGGGCTTTTTTCGCCATCTCTGGCGTGTACGCTCCACCTGACCACAACATCTCATAAACTATTTCTTCATTTCCATTTTCACAAATATCTATGACTTTTTGAAACAGAGGTTGAAAAGTCTCGCTTTTATGTGATTCTTCATGATCTTCATATGATTTCCAGAAAGTAATAATCAGCGCTTCTCGACCTTTCAAGTCAGAATCCAGTGCTTTACCGACATTACTTCCTTCATTAGATATTTGACCACTGTTGAGAACGACCATACCACCTATAAATCCAGTTTCTGAATGGTATGTTTTCACATTTTCGCACATTTCCGCGACACGCATTTGAAGGTCATCCGTAGTATAACCATCTTTCATTATCACTCTGTTTACAGTTACTATCCCGTCATGAGGGAAGTTATTAATTAAACTCATATGTCTATTAGATCAAAATAAGAGCAGTAAATCAATATAAGTATTCTCTAATATTCAAGAATATTGACTTGGTTGTTATTATATATATCATCCAAATATCATGAGTTACCCAGATTTAAATGATTTTGACTTCAATTTGCCAAAAAACCTTATCGCTACAGAGCCAAAGAAAGATAGGTCTAGTTCTAGGCTTATGTTTTATAATTGCAATTCTTCTGATACACAACATCTGAATTTCAATAAATTGCCAGATATTCTAGAGGAAGGTGATGTCTTAATTTTAAATAACACTAAAGTCTTGCCTGCGAGGATGAATCTCTTGAAAAAAACAGGTGGAAAAATAGAAGTTCTTTTTCAAGAGGAAATTAGTGAAACAGAGTTTGTCGGCATCTTCGGTTCTTCAAGGACTCCACAAATAAATACAAAAATATATATAGATGATTATGAGTTTACGATTAAAAATATTAAAAACAATAAAATTACTCTAATCAATTTAAATAAGAAGAATATCATTGAAATTTTAAATGAATGTGGAGAAATGCCATTACCAAAATATATTAAAAGACCTGTAAGTTCTGATGATGAGCATAATTATCAAACTGTTTATGCTAAACAATATGGATCTGTAGCTGCCCCAACCGCAGGACTTCATTTCACGAAAGATCTTTTACGTACATTAAAAAAAAGAAAAATTAAGGTGGAATTCATTACGTTACATATAAGCTATAATACATTTAAACCAATAGAAGATCATGACTACACAAAACATGACATTGGATTCGAAAAATTTAATATAGAAAAGTCTGTATTCGATACTATTAATCAGGCAAAAAAAAATAAAAAAAGAATAATAGCTGTTGGTACAACAGTTACTAGAGTACTAGAGCACTGTTATTCAGAAAATATTAACCATTCAACATCCTCAAAGACAGATTTATTTATTTATCCAGGATATAAATTCAAAATAATAAATGGTTTAATAACTAATTTTCATTTACCAAAATCATCTCTATTTTTATTAACCACATCTTTTTTAGGAATAGATAAATCATTAACATTATATCAAGATGCAATTAATAATAGATATAGGTTTTATAGTTACGGTGATAGTATGTTTATAGATAAAGTCGATGAAGTATAGATTAATAAAAAAATATAAAGAGGCTAGAGTTGGAGCCTTACACCTATCACACGGAATAGTTAAGACGCCTACATTTATGACTGTGGGTACTTATGGCTCAGCTAGAGGATTATCGAGTAGTGATTTAAAAGAATGCGGCGCAGAAATTATGTTATGTAATGCCTTTCATTTAATGGGCAATGTTACATCATTATGTTCGCAAAACTCGATGACACTCCACGATTATGTTTCATGGGATAAACCTATCTTAACTGACTCGGGAGGTTATCAGGTCTTCAGTCTCTCAAGTCAGACGAAAGTAACTCGTGAAGGTGTTTTCTTTAGATCACCCAAGAATGGGGACAAAATTTTTATGTCTCCAGAAAAATCTATTGAAACACAATTAAAACTTGGTAGCGACATTATGATGATTTTTGATGAATGTATAGAGTACCCATTGTCAAAAGATGAGACTGCTAAATCAATGGAGCTCTCGTTATACTGGGCAGAATTGTCAAAAATGGCCAATAGTGGAAATCAACCATTATTCGGAATAATTCAGGGTGGCGGATACAATGATCTTAGAGAAGATTCACTAAAATCACTTGTGGGAATTGATTTTGATGGCTATGCCATTGGAGGTTTGTCTGTGGGAGAACCCAAATCTTTAAGAGAAGAGATTGTCTCAAACATATCGATGAAAATGCCTCAGGATAAGCCGAGATACCTTATGGGTGTTGGCAAACCACAAGATATTATCAGAGCTGTAAGTTCTGGCATAGACATGTTTGATTGTGTGCTTCCCACTAGGAATGGAAGAAATGGACAATTATTTACTCATAATGGCACTGTTAACATAAGGAATAGTCAATATGAACATGATTTGTCCCCTATAGATGAAAATTGCAATTGTTTTACATGCAGAAACTATAATAAGTCATTCATCAAGCACTTAGATAAATCCAACGATATTCTTGCAGGGAGACTTATGAGCATTCATAATGTATACTTCTATCAAGATTTTATGAAAAAAATAAGGGATGCTATTGAGCAAGATACCTTTGATGATCTATTAAATAAAGTAATTTCAATNTATGAGGATAAAANATGAATATTATTGATTTAGCACATGCAGNTCCTGCACAACAAGANCCANCAGCGTTNGGTTTTCTTTTNCCAATTTTTATATTAATTTTAATGTATTTTATACTNATACGTCCNCAATCAAAAAAAATNAAAGAGCATAAACAAATGTTNACGCAAATAAAAATAGGTGATGAAATNGCNACAGCNGGTGGAATCTTNGGTAAAATAGTAAAAGTAGGNGAGTCATATGTNCAAGTAAAAATATCNGAAGCTGTCGATATTAANATACAAAAATCATCAGTGAGTAAAATCTTGCCAAAAAATTCAATAGGNACTATAAAGTAAATGGNAACTTANCCTAGNTGGAAATATCTATTAGTNTTAANGGTTTTNATTTTATCTGTAATTTACTCNTTACCNAATTTNTANCAATCTTTTCCATCAATAGAAATTAATCTANANGATAGTGANAGATCNGCAGTAAATTANGANCAGATTATNAGNCAANATAATAAATTTTNAGAGAAAGTATTATATGATAATAAANTCATATTTAGATTTTCGGATATNGANAAACAACTTAAAGGTTATAACAACCTAGAAAANTNAACNTCAGAAAATAATTNTACTCTAATTACNGATACAAAAATNCCAGATTGGTTGAAATCTATAAATGCTTTACCTATGTTCCTAGGNCTTGATCTCAAAGGNGGGGTTCATTTTTTATTACAAGTAGATGAAGATAATATATTACAAAANNTNTTAAGAGAATCTGAGTCNGACCTNCGNAAACTTCTTATTGCAAATAAAATAAGATATTCTGGNACAGAAAGATCACTCACTAAGGTAGAATTNAATTTTAAAGATNCTNAAACATTATCGCAAGCTNAAAAAGTAATACTCGATAATGATAATAATANTGACTATGTNCTNGATGNTANTAACGACAATCTNTCAATTATNATTACNCCNTCTACAGAAGCTATAGAATATGATATNAATAGTTCTGTTACAAAAAATATGACTATACTTCGTAATAGGGTTAATGAGCTNGGNGTTTCNCAACCTATTGTTCAAAAACAAGGGAAAAATAGAGTNATCGTACAACTTCCNGGNCTTCAAGACTCAACAAGAGCAAAAAATATTCTTGGGTCAACTGCAACTTTAGAGTTTAGGATGACTAAAGGAACGCCTGAGGATTGGTATGCTTCGAAAATATCNGGATCTCCTNTAATTAGCTCATCTAAGCTNTTTANACAAAAAACAGGTGAGCCAGTATTANTATCNAGAAAAGTGATTGTTTCTGGCGGAGATATAAGAAATGCTAATACAGGCTTTGATTCNAGTACTAATCTNCCTGCTGTTTTNGTNAGACTCAATGATTACGGTGCATCAAAAATGNTAGAGACNACAAANNCTAATATCGGGAAAAGGATGGCTGTCGTNTTTCTAGAGAAAGATAATGCAGAAGTAATTAATATTGCTGTNATAAGAGAGGCATTTAGTCATAATTTTCAGATTACTGGTCTTGATAAAAATGAAGCAAGAGACCTTGCTATTTTATTNAGNTCTGGCGCATTAGAAGCTCCAATGGAGATTGTTGAAGAGAGAACAGTNGGNCCAAGTTTAGGAAANGAGAATATTATCTCNGGACAAAATTCAATGTANTTTGGAATGNTTCTTGTTGCCTTTTTTATGCTTATTTANTANCGNACATTTGGNGCAGTTGCTATATCTGCTCTCGTCGCTAATTTATTAATAATTATATCTGCTNTATCTTTTTTNCAAGCGACTCTNACTCTATCTGGNATAGCTGGCATTGTTNTAACAGTTGGGATGGCAGTTGATGCAAATGTATTAATTTTTGAGCGAATAAGAGAAGAAATAAAAAACGGTAGNACACCNAATGCAAGTATATACTCCGGTTACCAAAAAGCTTTNTCNACTATATCAGATGCGAATATAACCACACTCATTGCAGCATTGTGTTTACTTACTATNGGCACTGGAGCAGTAAAAGGATTTGCTGTAACACTNGTTATAGGAATTATNTCNTCAATGTTTACATCAATTGTGGGNACAAGAGCTGTANTAAGTATTATTTATGAAAGAAAAAATTCTNCAAGGTTNTCNATATAATGTTNAAAATTCTTGATAGTAGTANTTATGATTTNCTNGAACAGAAGAAGANAGCNATAATAGNCTCGTCTTTTTTATTTATTNTAAGTTTTGNAAGTTTCTTTTNCCAAGGACTTAATTATGGAATAGATTTTTCTAGTGGNTATATTATTCAGCTTCAATTTGANAGAGANNTTCAAATTGAAGATCTTAAAAAAAATNTATNANATAACAATNTAAACAAATCTGTAATCCAATATTATGGAAGCAAAANCGATATATTGATAAAACTCNAACAATCNGATTCTTATAGTCAAGAAAATATAAATAATATAATTAATGATTCATTTAAAGATTNTAAGTTTAAAATACAGAAACTTGATTTTGTAGGATCTCAGGTTGGCAGTGAATTGAGAACTAAGGGTGAATGGGCAATGCTTGTTGCNCTTCTGAGTATTCTNGTTTACATAGGTTTNAGATTTGAATTNCTTTATGGTATTGGAGCAATTGTAGCACTTATTCATGATGTCGTNATTACGCTTGGAATNTTTTCTATTCTACAACTCCAATTCGACTTGAGCGTTTTGTCTGCGCTCTTAGCTGTTATAGGTTATTCCTTAAATGATACTATAGTGGTTTTTGATAGAATAAGGGAAAATTCTAGGTTGATGTATGCAAACTCATCAGCTGATATTCTTAATAAGTCTATTAATCAGACGCTCTCCAGAACTGTAATTACATCGCTCACTACCTTATTTGTCTTGCTTTCTTTATTATCTCTTGGAGGAATAGCAGTTAAGTATTTTGCTATAGCTATGATCATTGGTGTTTTAGTCGGCACTTACTCTTCAATTTATATTGCGGGCGCAAGTTTATTTTTCCTTAAGGTCTTAGAGAACAAAGAAGAAAGAGACTAGCTCTCGATGATGTCTAATACTTTTTGAAATACTCTTGATTTAGCAACAACTAGGACCTTCTTATTAAGATTTGATAAACATACCTTTGTCATCATTTTAGCCTCCTGTAGTATAAGAATTTCTGATTGGATTTCTTTTATATCAAGATTGGTAAATATTAGAAAATCTACCTGTTCTTCTACTAGAGAAATTATGCTATTCAATATAGATGAGACATGCACTTGAGAAGAACTTAATTCTTTTATAATTATGTTTGAGATATCATCGTTATCACAGATAAATTTATAATCATTTGGTATTTGAGATGTTATACGTAGTTTTCTATTTTCAATTTTAGCACCATCACTTCTTACTGCTGTATAAAATATATCATTNTCTAAATCATATAAGAGACTGGCAAACACTGTATCATTTTTTCTTATAAAGAGGCTTGTATAAAAAGATATTTGATCTTCCATTTCAGAATAATAAATATTAACTGGGTTTATTCTCCACTCATAGAGGTCGTTTATGAGTGTTCCCGATACACTTAGATCATTTATCATCTGACATTTCTTAGGACTCGTAATAAAATCATCAACCCCAATTTCATATGATTTATTTATTGTAATTATAATTTGTTCAAGAAATGCATTAGAGATAGAATCTTCGTTTTTCTTAATTTCATCGTAAGTCTTACTTACTCCAAGCCGTGAGAATACGAGTGGGAGTGATTTACATGAATTTATTGCAATATTTAATCTAGGATACATATTATTTGTTAATAAATAAAACATGACTATAATACAGTATGTTTGATAATATTAACATCGTTTTAGTTAATACCTCACATCCAGGTAANATTGGATCCTCTGCTNGAGCTATGGGAGTTATGGGTTTATCTAATCTCAGTTTAGTAAATCCGAAAGANTATCCATCAGAAGTNGCAGAAGCAATGGCTGTTGGTTGTAGTGATATATTAGATAATGCTAAAGTTTACCAAAGACTAACAGAAGCACTTCAAGATAAGATGGTTAATATTGCATTTTCAGCGAGATCAAGAAAAGAGGCAATACCTTCAATTAAAATAGATGANTGTATANATATGATACATGATAATCCTGAGCATACTTACAATNTTATATTTGGTAATGAAAAATCGGGGCTCTCAAATGANGAACTATTGTTGTGTGATAAATTAGTAACGCTTCCAACCTCAGAATTCTANTCATCATTAAATCTCTCAGCAGCCGTCCAGATATTCTCGTACGAACTTTTGAAAAAATCACTCGGACACGCAATAAATAGTGATGAAAAGAAAGATTTGATTTTTCTAGCAAAAACTAAAGATAGAGAATTTTTTTATCAGAAGTTAATNAATCTGCTAGAGTCAACAGGATATATCCATGAAAAAAGTAAGCAATCTTTAATTAAGAAAATTCANATTATCTTCAATAAGGCTAAACTTGAAACCCATGAATTAAGTATCTTAAATGGAATATTAGCNTCNATAGAGAAGAAAATTAATACTTGATAAAAANAGTAGGTTATAAGATAATTAACGCATGAAACTCACAACGAAAGGAAGATATGCGATAATTGCAATGGCTGATTTAGTTCTTCATTGTAGGAATNCGCCTGTCTCTCTTAAAGATATCACCAAACGTCAGAAGATCTCGTTATCCTATCTAGAACAGTTATTTTCTAAACTGAGGGAGTCTAGAATTGTAAAGAGTATAAGAGGTCCTGGTGGAGGTTATACACTGGGAAGAGACTCTTCTGGTATAAGTTTACTAGATATAATTACTGCTGTTGATGAGAAGATTGATCAAACTCAATGTGGTGGCGCTATGAATTGTAACCATGATAAACCATGTTTAACACATTACATTTGGACTGAATTAAATGAAAAAATAAATCAGTACATGAGAGGCATAACATTGAGTGATATCGCAACCAGGGAAGATGTTAAGAATATCATGATTTTTAGGGAGAATGAAAATGTCAACAATTATCAAAGACAAAAAAAATAGCCTAAGTATTCCTATATACTTAGATTACTCATCGACAACTCCTGTTGACGAGAGAGTTGCAAAAAAAATGGCTGAGTGTTTAACAAAAGAAGGAACATTTGGTAATCCAGCATCAAGATCTCATTCTTTCGGATGGGATAGTGAAAAATTAATAGATGAAGCACGTCAAAATGTAGCGAAACTTATCAANGCAGATAAAAGAGAGATAGTTTGGACTAGTGGCGCTACGGAGTCGGATAACTTAGCTATTAAAGGTGCCGCTCATTTTTATAAGGAAAGAGGTAATCATTTAATAACCTTATCCACTGAGCATAAAGCAGTACTTGACACTATGCGTCATTTAGAAGCAGAAGGGTTCGAGGTGACTTACTTAGATCCTCAGAGTAATGGTTTAGTAAACATGGATGATCTTAAAAAAGCTATTACAGATAAAACAATATTAATCTCAATTATGCATGTAAATAACGAAATAGGAGTTATACAAGATTTGGAATCTATTGGAAAATTATGTAGAGAGAGAAAGATAATATTCCATGTTGATGCAGCGCAAAGCCCTGGAAAGGTCGAGGTCGATGTTAATAAGTTTAATATTGACTTACTAGCTCTCTCTGCTCATAAGGCTTATGGACCAAAAGGTATAGGTGCTTTATACGTAAGAAGAAAACCTAGGGTAAGGCTTGAGGCTCAAATGCACGGCGGCGGGCATGAGCGTGGATTTAGATCAGGCACATTACCGACTCATCAAATAGTAGGTATGGGCGAGGCTTTTAGNTTAGCAAGAGAAGAGATGGAAAATGATAACGAAAAGATAAGAAAGCTAAGAGACAAGCTTTGGAATGGTTTGAAAGATATGGAGGAGGTCTATCTTAATGGTGACTTAGATCAGCGTATACCAGGTAATTTAAATATTAGTTTCAATTTTATTGAAGGTGAAAGTTTAATTATGGCTATCAAAGACATGGCAGTATCTTCAGGGTCTGCTTGTACNTCAGCGAGCCTAGAGCCTAGTTATGTTCTCAGAGCTTTAGGTAGAGATGACGAGTTAGCTCATAGCTCAATAAGGCTTACTATTGGTAAATATACTGAAGAAGAGGAAATTGATTATGCTGTTAAACTGATCAAAGAATCTGTTGAAAAATTAAGAGAGCTATCTCCTTTATGGGAAATGCATAAAGATGGCATTGATTTAAAATCTGTCAAATGGTCATCTCACTAGGGTTAATAACTATGTCAATAACAATAACAGAAATTGCCGCAAAACATGTCAATACACATCTTGAAAAAAGAGGAAGCGGTGTTGGCGTCAGACTCGGTGTGAAAACAACTGGATGTTCAGGTCTTGGTTATGTAATTGAGTTTGCTGACAAAATAGAAGAGGATGATAAAGTTTTTGAAGACAGAGGAATCAAATTAATTGTTAATCCTAAAAGCTATGTATATCTTAAAGGAACAGAATTAGATTTTGGAAGAGAGGGACTTAACGAAGGTTTTAAATTTAATAATCCTAATGTTAAAGATAAATGCGGATGTGGCGAAAGTTTTAATGTTTAATGGATATTTTGAAGAAGAACTATTTTGAAACTTTTGGGTTACCGATAGCTGTTGATATCGATCATAGTCGTCTCGAGCAACAGTTTACAAATTTACAAAAACAATTTCATCCTGATAAATATAATAGTTCATCTGAGCATGAAAAAAGATTGGCATTACAAGTTTCCTCTTACCTTAATGATGGGTATGTAGTTTTAAGTGATACCATTACAAGAATTGAATATATCCTCAAAATAAACAATTATACATATGATGAGAGTAAAACATTTTCAGACAATGATTTTATGCTTGAACAGATTAGTTTGAATGAGGAGATTGAGTCGGTACATAAGAATGATAGAGATAAAATCAAGCTTTTAAATGATAATATAATCTCAAAAATGAATAATATGTTATCCAATATTGAAAAATTTTTATCATCCAATGANTATGAAGATGTTTGGATTAATTTGGCTAAATATAAATTCTATTATAATCATTATTTAGAACTAGAAAGGATAAGAGAGTTATGAGTTTGATGCAAATAAGTGATCCATTGGATAAATCTACTAATGAAAAAAAATTTGTAGTAGGGATAGATTTTGGAACAACAAATTCTCTGGTGACAAAATATTCAGAAGGTAATTTTAATTTCTTCAAGAGTGGTAGCGAAGAAATTATTCCTACTATTATTTCTATTTCTTCTAATAACGAACTTAGTATTGGAAAAAAACCTACAAAAAATTCTCTAGAGATATCTTCTGTAAAAAGATTTATTGGGCTAAGTGATGAGGAGCAGAAAATCCTCTCTAAAAAATATAATTATAATCTAACCATAAAGGACAATATGACAGCTTTTGAGTTTCATGGAAATAAATTTAGTATAATTGATATTTCGTCTAAGATATTTGAATATTTAAAAGAAATAGCAGAGAATCAAGAAAATAAACAATTGTACGGTGCGGTAATTACTGTTCCTGCATATTTTAATGATACACAGAGGCAAGCGGTTAAAAACGCAGCTCTTCTTGCTGATATAAAAGTATTAAGACTCATAAATGAACCCACTTCAGCCGCAATAGCATATGGATTAGAGTCTAAAAATCAAGGAAAGTACATAGTGTATGATCTTGGCGGAGGGACATTTGATGTTTCAGTATTATCTCTTGAGAAAGGGATATTCAGGGTTTTATCTACAGATGGTGATACAATGCTTGGTGGCGATGATATCGATTTTTTAATCAGTGAATGGTTATCAAAAAAATATGATGAGTTAGCAAATTTGAGCCGCTCTAAGTTAAAACAATATTCTAAATTACTTAAAGAAAAATTCAATGAATCCTCTCATCAAGTTATTGAAAATATAGAGGGTTGCAAAGTAACTATCGATATTAAAGAATTCGATAAGATTATTTCTCCTGTAATTGATAAGACAATCAAGATTGTTCAATCAGCGATCTTAGAGTCAAAAGTATCTATATCAGAAATAGAGAGCGTCATTTTAGTTGGCGGTTCTTCAAGAATTAGTATGATAAAAAGGTTATTAAAAAATAAACTCAATTGTAATGTTTTAGATGATATTGATCCTGATAAAGTTGTTGCACAAGGAGCAGCCATACAGGCAGAGATATTATCTGGTAATACAAAAGAGGATATTTTGTTACTTGACGTTTTGCCATTGTCATTGGGTATTGAAACAATGGGAGATCTTTCTGAAAAAATTATACCAAGGAATACTTCTATACCTATCACAGCAAAGAAAACCTTCACGACATTCAAAGATGGACAATCGAAACTTTTAGTACACGTTATTCAAGGCGAGAGAGAGCTTGTCTCTGATTGCAAATCTCTTGGAAAAATTATTCTTGAGAATATACCTCCAATGATTTCTGGTATGCCAAGAATAGAAGTAGAATTTCAAATTGATGCTGATGGAATATTATCAGTCACAGCAACTGAATTAAATTCACAATCACGTGCAACTACGACTATTAAGCCTACTTTTGGTCTTAGCGAAGAAGATATTAGTAATATGATTTCTGAGGCAAATGAAACAGCAGATGAAGATAAAAATGCTAGACGACTTAATGAATCAAAAATTGAAGCTAAAAGAGTAATTTATGCTCTAGAACAAGCATTATCATCTGATGGAAATGATCTTCTATCAGAGAGTGAATATAATGACATTGTTACTGAATTGGATCATCTAAAATCATTAGTAAAATCTGATAATTATGAGCAAATTGATAATCAAATAAAGAACCTTGAAGATAAATCAGAATTTTACGTAGAACGTAGAATGAATAAAAGTATTAATTCATTAATTACAGGGAGAGGAGTGGACGATGTACTCTAATATATCATGCCTAAGATAACGTTTTTGCCAAACCCAGATATTTGTCCTGATGGTGCAGAATTTGAGGTACCAAAAGGTACAAGTATTTGTAAAGCTGCATTAGATAATGGTATACCACTCGAGCATGCATGCGAGTTATCATGTGCGTGCACGACATGCCATGTTTATGTCATAGAGGGGTTAGACTCACTTGATGAGCCCACTGAAGATGAAGATGACTATTTAGATAAAGCTTGGGGTCTAAAAACAACATCGAGATTGAGCTGCCAAGCTGTTGTCAATGATAAAGATTTAGTCATTGAAATACCAAGATATACTATAAATCATGCATCGGAGAACGGATAGTGTTAAAGTGGACAGATAGTTTAGATATTGCTATTGAGCTAATGGATAACTATCCTGATATTGATCCAAGGTACATTAGGTATACTGACTTACATAGTTGGATCTGTGAACTTGATGAATTCAGTGATGACCCTGAAAAATCGAACGAAAAGATACTTGAAGCCATTCAAATGGCATGGATAGAGGAGAAACAATAATGGAAAAGACGCTAGCTATAATTAAGCCAGATGCAACAGAGAGAAATATTATAGGTAAGATAATAAGTATGATAGAAGCAGATGGATTTATGATCGTGAGGATTAGTTCTATGAAGATGACTCAAGATAGAGCNCAGAAATTTTATGANATACANACATCTAAACCTTTNTTTAATTCACTTATTGANTATATGACATCTGGNCTNATAGTAGCTNTAGAACTTGAGAAGNATAANGCAGTTTCAGATTTTAGNCAATTGATAGGTAATACAGACCCATCTACTGCNGATGCAGGAACTATAAGAAAGGAATTTGCTATTGATAAATCGTACAATTCAATACATGGNTCAGATAGNNTTGATAANGCAACTAAAGAGATAAATCTTATTTTTGGNTANANATGAGTAAAAAATTAATTAAATCANTAAGAGGNTTTCAAGATATTCTTCCCTCTGATGTACACTTTTTTAATTTTCTAGANGANACAATCAAAGCAACTGTTAATCACTATGGNNTTAGNGAGTTAAGAATTCCTNTATTNGAGAATGCNGAAGTNTTNGATCGTTCGCTTGGTGATGATACAGACATTGTTANCAAAGAGATGTATATTTTNTCTGATAAAAANAATGAAAAAATATGTTTACGTCCAGAGGGAACNTCGTCAATTGTAAGATGTGTATTAGAACATGGCTTAGTNTATGANCGTGGAATCAAGANGAAAAAATATTGGTATTACGGNCCNATGTTNNGATATGAAAANCCACAAANAGGAAGGTATAGNCAATTTAATCAGTTTGGTCTNGAATTNTTCGGTTATGCAGGNGTNGATAGNGAAGTAGAGATCATTCTNATTGTTAATANGATNCTTAAGCAATTAAAAATAAGTGAAATTACTTTTTGTGTAAANACAATTGGNAATAANAAAGANAGAGAGGATTATTGCAAGATAATAGAGTCANCTGTNGCAAAAAATAAATCAGAATTGACTGAAACTGCAAAAATNACACTGGAGAAAAACCCCNTAAGATTACTTGATAGCAAAGATGANCATNTGAAAAGNATCTTNAAAGAAATACCNNCGATGATTGATATCATGTGCGAGGAATCTAAGTNAAGGTTTNAGGATTTTCTAGGNAGATTAGANNTGGCTGGAGTAGAGTACANCATNGACAATGCAATCGTGAGAGGATTAGATTACTACAATGATACTGTATTTGAATGGAAGAGTAAGANCCTAGGATCACAGGATGCAATTTGTGCTGGNGGTAGNTATGATTATCTNATTCAATCANTTTATGANACACAAGTTCCCGCAGTTGGNGTTGCATTTGGAGTTGAAAGATTNGTTGAGTTGATCAAATTANATAATAATTTATCAAANCCTNCTATTTACCCNATTATAAAACATGANGANAGTGNNGTANCTNCTTTTNTNGCAGCTTGTGAGAAAATAAGAAATAAATATCCTTCTAGTGNNTTTTTTAGNACAGATCCNAGCGCTAGCTTTTCTTCACAGNTTAAATATTCGAAAAAATTGAATGACAAAATNGCTATCATCNTTAATAATGATCAGATATTAATNAAACATCATNATANTGAGGATTTTACTNAAATAGACTCNTCCGAACTTGATAATTTTTTAGAATAAATGGATNAGATGGAAGACGAAGATAAATTAATTCTGTGGTTAAAAGAGAACTTTGTGTATCTAATATCTGGTTTGCTATTAGGTNTAGCTGTGATTCTGGGGACAAATTTNTATCAGTCATCACAAGTTAACCTTCAACATGAATTATCATTACAGTATCANAAAACATTGAGATTTTATAAGACAGGCGATTTTGATCGTTATTTAATTGAAGCAAAAAAAATNAGTGATGATAATCCCNATAATATNTATACANCNATGCTTAANCTTTATTCAGCNAAATATTACCATGATCAAAATANGCTCGATNAGGCTGAAAAATNTTTATTGTNNATAGTAAATAANAGTAGTTCGTTGGAGTATAAATATATTGCATTGATCAGATTAGCAAGAATTAATATTTCACAGGAAAAATNTGANGATGCAGTNAATAATTTAAATAGTATANCNAANAAAGATGATCCACTTGTTCTTGAACTCCTNGGNGATATTATGTTNNTCAANAATGATAAAGANTCAGCGNTNAATTATTATGAATNAGCTCTNATGCAACAATTNACTCCAAATAAGTCTANNCTAATTGAGAGTAAGCTNAGTTCNNTAAGATGATATTNATAAAAAGAACAACATTATTATTTGNTNTATTATTNTTAACTNGCTGTGCANCGAATCCAGCGGAATACGTAGCTGGTATNTTNGGTGCAGATACANANCNAGCTCAGANCAANCCTNTNANTGATANTCNAGAACNAGATANNAANACCGAGGAATTNTCAAAGAGNAAATCTTTTATTGATGGNTTAATATTNTGGGATACNGANACTGTTGATNTCAANAATTCAAATNTTCAAATTAAAAATATTTGGTCTATNGATATTGGATCTGGAAGAGATGCTGCATCNGCAGTTTTNCATCCTAGCTTTAAAAATAATANTGAGGTTTTCACTATAGATACNAATGGTTTAATAACATCAGTAGATACNNAGNCTGGNGAAGTTAATTGGAGNTATAACACTAAATTAGATGTTACNTCNGGTATTTTATTTNATGATNATAAATTATTTTTCGGNACATCAGACGGTAAGTTATATGGNTTTGANACCGANGNACTAAAAAANGAAAATTCANTAATATCNTCTATTGATTTTACCAATATGTTAAGNGGTGGTTCAGTTCTACCAATTATTGNGTTGCAACTGAATAGTGAAATAGCATCNCCAGCAATTGGCTATNAGAATANNATTTATTTTAAACAAGGTGATGGCGATACANCAGCGGTNAATATNTTAGAAAATAGAATTGAATGGNNACATCAAGGTAAAAATGTTGCACTTAGTCTTAAAGGAAGTGCAGCAGTTACAAGAGACTCNTCGAATATTTATGTAGCAAGAGATGATGGTAATTTTGTNTCNTTGACGAANGATANTGGAAAANTAAATTGGTTAGTGAGCATATCNCCTAAATCNGGGAGGAATGAACTAGAGTCATTACGTGANATAGAAATGANACCCTCTATNAAAGATGGGTTAATTTATATAGGTTCTTATCAAGGTAGTTTGATCTCAGTAGANATGATTACAGGNGAGACTGTATGGAGAAGACAGTTATCTATACATAGTAACGTNGCTATTGATAATGATAACATATACATTACNTCATCANATGGTGACNTATANGGGCTTGATCGTTTTAGTGGNGATATTATTTGGCGCAGTATTGTAGANAAAAATTCATTATTTANTNCACCAGTATCAATAGATCAATATATNATCAGCTTCTCNGTTNATGGATATATAGCTATTTTAGATAAAAATGATGGAAAGGTANTACANTATAANAAAATGCTAGANNACATAGATAAAGAGTCAAGTNTATATGTAATTGATAAAACACTTTATATAGTAACTAAAAATGGTAGACTCAATGCAGTTAAATTAAATTAATTGTTATGAACAGTCAGGCAGTAATTATTGGAAGAACAAATGTTGGNAAATCACTTCTTTTCAACAAGCTGACTAAACAGAAAAAATCCCTCGTNATAGACTATCATGGTGTAACAAAAGATATTAACCACGGTTATNTAAAAACTGATAAAGATAATGCTATAAAGATATTTGATACAAGTGGTTTTACAGAAGCTTTGTCTGAGAATGATGAAATCTACACACGNACTGTAAAATGTATAAAGAAAAGTCAGTTAATAATATATATTTTATCTTTAGATGCTTTAACTAGCTCTGTAGACTATGATTTAATTAAAAAGATAAGAAAATTTAATACAAANATATTTNTAGTTCTTAATAAAATTGANCTTAAGAAAAAAAATCAACAATCATTTGATATCTATCAATATGGAATTGATNATATTTATCAAATTTCTGCAAAAAATAATATTGGGCTTGATGATTTNAAAAATGCAATTATAAAANCAGTNCAAGGTACTNCTATTGANAATGANATATATNGANGTCTATCAATTGTAGGAAAACCAAATACCGGAAAATCTACNCTNATAAACGCNTTATTGAGAACNGATAAAATGTTGACATCCAATAAACCTGGAACNACTATNGACTGNATNGATAANATNATTAAATATAAAAATAAAAAATTTCTTATNACTGATACAGCAGGTCTTGCAAGAAAATCTAAAAATAGGNCTAAGNTAAATTCTTANAGTATGCTCAATACNATGAATAGTATTAAACAAACNGANCTNTCGTTATTAGTNATTAATAGCGAAGAAATGATNTCTAAACAAGATAAAACAGTTCTAGANTTTTTNAGNAAATCAAATAAACCTCATATTTTAGTAGTAAATAAAATTGATTTACTTACGAAGAGNCAAATNAGTGAGCTNATGACTANGATAGATTATTTTACNAATATTTCCAGTAATGCTAATAGTATTTANATTTCTGCNTTAGAGAAAAAAAATATTAGTAATCTNAAAAGATTAATATTTAANATTTCGACAAAAATNGGNAAACGATATAANTCATCNNTGTTAACAAAAATACTGAANGATGCAACAGATGCCCATCCCTTNCCTCTTGTAAATAAAAGACGCATTAAACTCAANTTTGCTCAGCAAGGAAAATCNCAGGATCTNACAATTATNATCCATGGCAATAAAGTCACNAAAATACCNGATTCTTATAATAAATATTTGATTAATTATTTTATGAATAAGCTNTCTATCAAAGGNTTNCCNATAAAATTAGTNTATGGNAAAGAAAAAAACCCATTCATACANACATGAATGGGTTTTTAAAGAATAAGAGTAANTACTCTGCAGTTTTTGGACTAATTACNTTTTTTACTTCAGANATGCTGTTNGCAGGAAAGCCTCCNGNATCAGCATGCTGTTTNATAAGATCTGCGTTATCTGCATTATATACACAGTAAACCTTATCACCAGTCACATAGCTGTGAACCCATTCAATTCCAGTACCCATATCTTTAAGGATACCGCANGATTTTTGTGATATTCCTTGTAANNCGTCTTTCGTAAGATCACCNGCTCCTGCTATCTCTCTCTCTATTACATATTGTGGCATTTTTACCCTCCTATTATTTATATTATTATTCTCCTATTAATTAGGTCTGTTATCAAGTGGTATTAGTANTAATAGGCATGATTAATCAATGANAGAATTATTAACNAAAATCATTGGGTCTACGTATTCNGAATTTAGCGTAAGTGACCAATGTAAATGCGGNCCTGTAGATTTTCCAGTGTTNCCAACCTGTCCNAGAACATCACCTTTATTTAGTNTATCTCCAGGCTTNACTTCAANACGNTCCATATGTATAAATATACTCTTAAAATTCATNCCATGNTCTATATACACNAATTTTCCATTATAGAAAAAGTCCCCCGTTANNATGACTATNCCAGGAGANGGTGCGACAATATCAGTTCCAGTATTAGCTGCAATGTCTACACCGTTATGGAAATTACCTTTCTTNCCATTATAANATCTCTGNGTACCNAANGTACCCGTTATTGTCCCTATGACAGGTATNATAAAATTTGTATCAATATTCGNTGAAACCCATTTTTTCTTCATTCTATCTAACAGCCTTTTTTCTGGAATNATCCTCTNTAANTCTTTTTNATTNGGCTGAACATATTTTTTTNCGACTTTAATATATTGTGAAGGATATATTTTNTTTTGGANTAGTAAGTCTAAATAATAATCTCTATNNCCNTTTAATAAATTTANTGTATTTTGTCCCTCGACAACANCNAAAGGAATTCCAAANAGNAAGAAATANCCNTCATCACCCTNAAATGTTGCTACTTTAGAGCCCTTGTAGNAGAAACCTTTTTTNTGTTGTTCATAGGTTATTTCTTTAAGAATAATNCCCCCAGGNTATGAAAANTTATTNTTANTCTGNGCAAACGAATCACCTAGTAGAATACACACTATGATTAGAATTAGANTTTGTCTCATGGATTTAATATNTCTTTTTTATCTTTCCAATTTGATTTAATGTATTTTGTCCTTATGGTAGTAATAATNCCNCCCCTTACNTTCCAATAACCNANCACAGACATATATCTTGGTTTNATAAGACNTGAAATGTCTTTCAAGACTTGATTGGTATTTTGTTCATGAAATGCNCCAATATCTCTAAAAGAAGCCATGTAAAGCTTCAGNGANTTNANCTCTACACATTTCTTGTCTGGNACATAATTTATCTCAAATTCNGCNAAATCAGGTTGACCTGTAAGNGGACATAAGCATGTNAATTCTGGGATATCCATAGTTATTAAATAATCGTCAGCCGTATTTGGGTTATCAAATGTNTCTAATATATCTTTCTGTAAGCTCATTTAGTTATCTCCTTATAGTAGTATTATAGCNTAGATAATATTATAATCTAATTAGGGTATATTGATGCGTTTAACAAAAATTAAATTAGCCGGTTTTAAAACATTNGTAGATCCAACCACACTCCAATTCCCAAGTAATTTNACAGGAATCATAGGTCCAAATGGCTGTGGNAAGTCGAATATTATAGACGCTATNAGATGGGTTATGGGNGAATCATCTGCTCGTAATCTAAGAGGNGACTCTATGGAGGATGTNATNTTTTCNGGATCATCTGCACGAAATGANGTCGGNAAAGCTTTTGTTGAGTTAAACTTTGATAATTCAANTAATACNTTAGATACGAAATTTGCAAGATATACTGAAATAGTCATAAAAAGAGAGGTTTCTCGAGATGGAGTGTCAAATTACTACTTAAATAACACNCGNTGCAGAAGGAAAGATATCAGAGAAGTATTTTTAGGAACAGGTTTAGGNCCAAGAAGTTATGCNATTATAGAGCANGGNATGATAAGNAAACTAGTTGAGGCAAAACCAGATGAGCTTAGAACGTATCTNGAGGAAGCGGCAGGGATAAGTAAATATAAAGAAAAAAGAAGAGAAACCGANTTAAGACTTAAACATACTCGAGATAATTTGAATCGTCTTAATGATGTAATGAANGAGATAACTTCACANCTTAATAAACTTGAAAGACAAGCTAAGNTNGCNAATGAATTTAGGGAAATGAAGGAAAAAGAGNGNAATGTTAANNTAACGNTATTAGCACTTAAATGGTGTCAACTGGATAANGAGATAGATCAACNGAATTCTCAGATNAGGAAAATTGAGGTAGANAGAGAAAAAGAACAGTCAAATCTNTCATCCCAAGATACNAAAATAGAAAACTTGAGAAATCANCGTAACGAAGAGCAATCCAATTTNGANCATATCCAAAAAGATTTTTATAAAATTGGGAGTGATATTGCNAGTTGTGAGAAAGATATTGAGCATTCANTAGAATCTGAGACNTCGAGAAAGGNCGCTTTAGATGATTTATTAAAAAAANTTGAAGACAATAAGANAGANATTGAATCAGAAGTCGAAAAGCAAAGATCTACAGATNNATCCATCNCCAAACTNAAAAATGANCTTGANTCAAGACAAGCTGATTTATCANAATTAGAGGACGAAAAGAAAGATGCTAATTTTGCCATGCAAAATTTGCAAAATAAATATAATCAGTTTGTATCTGATCAATCAGATACAGTTAAACAACAAGAGGTAGAAAAAACTAAGTTGGANGCGTCNGAGAAATCTCTTNGTCTACTNTCAAAAAGNTTAAAAATACTTGAATCATTTTCTATACAAGATAATGATAAAAAAGATAATAAAGATGAAATACTTCAAAACGCAACAGATGTTCAGGAGNGATTATCNGCNCTCCTAGTAGATTTTCAGCGGNCAGATANTAAAGNAGANAGTAAATTTATTCAAAACTCATCTTCNAGCGTAAAATCAGTTATAGAAATATTNAAGAATCTATTTAAAGGCATAAAATTACTTGTTAGATCACAAAAAGATGAAATAACAGATATTCGTAAAAAAATACGTGATTATAATTTAATAAGTGATGATGCAAATAAACAAATAATTGANTTAGAAAAAAAGATAAAAAGTGACTCTAGTTCTAAAGTNAAATTTGANAAGGANAGAATAGAGCTNAAACAAATTATAGATAAGGTTGANTGGAGGCTATTAGAAACNCAAAAATCTGAAAATCAGCTAAATATTGATATCTCANCAGCAGAATCAGAGAAGAAATCTATCTCAATGAATATTGNGAANCTTCAAAATGAAGGTAANGATATGAATGACAGACGATTGGTACTATTATCATCTAGCGCATCGAAAAATCTTCCAGCTGATNAAATGAAATNAAANCTACAAACGCTTNTACAGAAAAAAAATGATAAAGAAGAGGANCTTACGGTNTCTAGAAATACAATAGAAAAATATGATAGCGATGTATTAAAGATTGAGGGCTCTAAAAATGAAATTATGACCAGCATTTCCTCAATACAAGAGAATTTGCAGCAAAAAAAGATTAATCTTGGAGAAAAAACTGCTCAAAGAGATTCATTGCAAGAGAATAGTGAGATACCTAAAGATGATTTCAATAAAAGTATTAAAAATACTGATATCAATCAAGATCCAGGAGTTATTGAAAATGAACTAGAAAAACTTCAAAAATCTATATCCTCAATGGGTGCAATAAATTTGGCGGCTATAGATGAGCTTGAAGATCAGCAAGAGAGAAAAAAATACCTCGATTCTCAATACGATGATTTAACAGAATCAATAAAAACTCTGGATGGTGCTATTAAAAAAATAGATATTGAAACAAAATCAAAATTTAAAGATATATTTGATAATATAAATAAAAATCTCAATAACTATTTCACTAAACTGTTTGGTGGAGGTAAAGCATACCTTGAGTTGACCGATAATGATTTATTAAACACTGGTGTAACCATAATGGCTCGACCACCTGGTAAGCTTGTAAAAAACATAAGCCTTCTTTCTGGTGGTGAAAAAGCAGGGACTGGCATTGCATTTGTATTTTCAATATTTAAGACTAACCCTGCACCATTTTGTTTACTAGATGAAGTAGATGCTCCTCTGGATGATGCAAACAATAATCGATTCTGTGATGTTGTCAAAGAGATGTCCAAAGAAGTCCAGTTTATTTTTATCACTCATAATAAATTAACTATGGAACTAGCAGATATTTTAAGCGGTGTTACGATGAGAGAGGCAGGCGTTTCAAAATTAGTATCAGTAAATGTTAATGATGCAATTAAAATAACAACAAATAATGATGAGAGTTTAGTATCGTCAAGACCATCGTAAAATGCCAACACAAAGGAAAAACTTAAAAAAATATTATTCAGATCTTAAAAAAAAAATAACTGTATATAGTGACCAATACTATACACATGATTCTCCGACAATCACAGATCAGGAATTCGATATTTTATATAATGACCTCCTATCAATTGAAAAAGAGCATCCTGAGTATGTAACCAAAGACTCACCATCTCAACGTATTGGAGCTAAAGTTTTGGATGGTTTCAAAAAAATTAAACATGATAAACCCATGATGTCTTTGTCTAACGCTTCTAATGAGAGAGAATTTCTAGATTTTTATAATAAGATCGTAGAAGAGTATGCCAAGGGAGGGTTAGAATTTTTTGCAGAGCCTAAATTTGACGGATTAGCCATTAGTCTCACTTATATTAGTGGAAATTTTCATTCAGCTGTTACAAGAGGTGACGGTGACGTTGGCGAGGATGTTACATCAAATGTTAGAACCATAAAAAGTCTACCCATGACGTTAAAAGGTTCTAAATATCCCAATAAATTAGTTGTTACAGCTGAGATATTTTCTCTCATTGCAGATTTCAAGCAGATAAACAGCAATCTTCAGGAAAATGACGAAAAAACTTTTGCGAATCCAAGAAATTTTGCTGCTGGAACAATTAGACAACTTAATCCTTTGGTTGCTTTTAAACGAAATTTGCAGATTTATATTCATGGTCTAATTGATATTGATGATGCATATACTGATTCGACGCATTCTGAGTCTCTAAAAAGGTTACAAAAATTTGGATTTAATATATGTAACACAAATAAAATTATTAAAAATTCTAAGGATGCTATTGAATATTTCAATCTAATGAGTGACAAAAGAGCAACACTGCCATATGAAATTGATGGCATAGTCTACAAAATAAATGATCTTCAATTAAGGGAAACTGTAGGATATACATCTAAAGCTCCAAAATGGTCGATTGCATATAAATTTACTTCTTTACAGTCTGAGACTCAATTAGTAGATGTGAAATTTCAAGTAGGAAGAACTGGCACCATTACACCAGTCGCAGAGCTTAAACCTGTTCGAATAGGAGGTGTAAAGGTAAGTAGGGCAAGTTTACATAATATGGATGAAATTGTAAAAAAAGACATTCAAATAAATGATTATGTTTTTGTTAAAAGAGCAGGTGATGTAATCCCGGAAATAGACAGAGTAAACAAGAATAAGAGGAACAATACGAAAATTGTAAAAATGCCTTCTAAATGCCCATCATGTGGAGGCATTATTACAAAGATATCAGATCAATCTATATTCAGATGTTCAAATGAATTAAAGTGCAAACCACAAATTATTCAAAGTATTTCGCACTTTGTGTCGAGAAAAGCCATGAATATAATTGGCTTGGGNGAGAATATCATCTCTGCGCTTATTGATGCGAAAAAAATTAATAATTATTCTGATTTATTCTACCTTCAAAAAGAAGATGTGTTGGAAATGGAAAGGATGGCAGAATTATCAGTCATGAATCTCCTAAATTCTATTGATAAATCAAAAAATCCTGACTTCGATAAATTTATATATTCTTTGGGTATAAGAGAAGTAGGTTCTGCTACGGCAAGAATACTTGCCTCTAAGTATAAAAATATCTCGTTTTTAGTAGACGCTGAACTTGATGAATTAACAATGATTAAAGATATAGGACCTATCGTTGCAAAAAACATCGTTGATTACTTTAATAATAATGCTAACAGAGACAAGATCGATAGATTAATTCTATCTGGTATTGAAATTAATTATAAAAAAACTATATTTAACGATGCTATATCAGAGAAATTATTTGTAATTACTGGGTCATTCTCGGTTAAGCCACGCAAAGAAATTGAAGAGATTATAGTATCCTTAGGTGGTAAAGTATCTGGAGCTATTTCAAAGAATACAGATTTTCTTATTTGTGGGGATAAGCCGGGATCTAAGCTTGCAAAAGCAAAAAGAGAGGATATTAAAATAATCAGTGAAAAAGAATTTTTTAAGCTTCTCTGAGAAGCTCATTTATCCCAACTTTACTTCTTGTTTTTTCATCAACTTTTTTTACGATTACAGCACAATATAAATTATATTTTCCATCTTTCGAGGGGAGAGAACCTGATACAACCACAGAACCTTCTGGCACTTCTCCATAACTCACAGTATCATTTTCTCTATCATATATTTTAGTACTCTTGCCAATAAAAACTCCCATTGATATGACAGAGTTCTTCCTTACGATCACGCCTTCAACAACCTCAGATCTNGCGCCGATAAAACAATTATCCTCTATGATTGTTGGACTAGCTTGNAGTGGTTCTAGTACACCACCTATACCAACACCACCAGACAGATGAACGTTTTTTCCGATCTGCGCACANGAACCGACAGTTGCCCATGTGTCTACCATTGTGCCAGAATCTACATAAGCCCCTATGTTTACAAATGATGGCATGAGTACGACATTTTCTCCAATGTATGTCCCTTCTCTTGCGATTGCTTGGGGTACAATTCTAATATTTTTTTGGGATAGTTCTGATTCAGATATGTTAACAAATCTCGAATTTAATTTATCATAAAATTTTGTGTATCCAGTATCAATTAGCTTATTAGATTTGAGTTTAAATGATAAAAGAATCGCTTTTTTCACCCATTCATTTACTACCCATTTATCCTTTTCAGGTGATGCTACTCTTAATTTGCCGCTATTAAGTGACTCAAATGTTAAATTCACAGCGTTTGTAACATCTTTCTCNTTTGAGGAATTGATGCCACTACTGTATACACTCTCAATTAATTTTTGATCTATTTCATTCATAAAGAATTTGGTATCTCGTTATCTTTTGGTTCGAATTTATCATCCTGAGAATCCAAGAATACTAGTATATCATAATATTGTCTAATATTTTGAACATACTTAACTGTTTCCCATCCTCTTGCATATCCATATTTTGTTTGTTTGTAAAACCTAGACTGACTTAACTTAAGAATGTATGGTTCCACATCAATCCATTTTCTTACTTGAATNTTATCTTGCCGGGCAAGCTCAATTGCGTCATTTAAGTGTCCAAGTCCAATATTATATGCTGCTATAGCAAACCATTTTTTTTCACTTTCAAGAATTTTTGAGCCTATTCTTTTATAAATTTTCCTTAGATATTTTGTGCCACCATAAATACTACTTCTTGGNTCGACCCTGTTTTCTATTTTAAGATCTTTAGCAGTATCTAGTGTGAGCATCATAATTCCTTTGACCCCGGTATACGAGACAGCATCTTGTTTCCACCTAGATTCTTGATATCCTACACTTGCAATTAATCTCCAATCAAAACTGTACTCTTTAGACGCTTCTTTAAAAAAAAATTCATACTTTGGAAATACATTTAATAAATCATTCAAAAAAATCTTAGTACCTACGAATGAATGTTTCTGCTGNTTGAAAAATTGAGAGTANATATTTGATAGCATATTTGTTTGGATCATTTTTTTAAAAAAAATAGATACTTCTTCCTCTAGATTTTTATCAACATCTTTTGGAAGAATCCATGACTCTGGTTCATTGATAGCAAGCCTTTCTACTACTTTTAAATTTGAGTAGTATTTGGATAGTAATTTAAATTCATCTGAATTAATAAGAAGAAGTTTTATTTCATTATCATTTAGCATTTTAAGCAATTCATCGATATTCTTATCATTCCATACTTCAAAAGAATATTTACTTTCACCAACAGATTTATTTACTATAGATGCAATAGCATCTGACTGTATTGTATGCACCTTATTAGATTGTAAATACTGACTTAGATTACTTCTTTTTAAATTCATTGATTTAGTTACTACAATATAATCGACTCTATTATAGGGATAACTATATTTTAATTTTTTTGACCCNATGNTTGAACCCCATCCTGATATAATATCAGCATCGCGTTGTTCAATCATGTTAATAGCAGATTTCATATTGTCTACTATGACGATGTTTAGATCCACACCTATTTCATCAGCAAATGCTTTCATTACAGAGTAGTGNTAACCAGTTTTTTTATTTTTGATTTCATAGACCGTTGTCGGACCTATTCTGGTAACAAATGTAATTACATTTTCCTTTTTAATTCGATTAAAATCATCATTATAGAAAATAGAAAGTGGTTGTATATAATATAATATAAGTGCTACAAATAAAGTGATAAAAACTATTCTAAATAAGAACTTAATCATTAATTACTTGTTTTATTAATGTTCCTTCTTGTATTATTCCTTTTCTTATTATAAGCCTTNTATTTATTATATTTTGGATTATAAGGTCTATTAAATCTTTTTTTGTTCGTTGATCTATATCTTGTATTATTTTTTTCATTTGAGCCAAAAATTGATTTTATTTTCTTTATTAAACTCGAGAAAATACCATCTTTATTTTTAAACCTATTATTTTTTGGTTTAGGTGGTTGTGTTTTTGGCGCAACAGCTGAAACAAGAGGTTCCTCTTTTTTTACATTTGAGGGTTGAGGACTAACAACTTTTGTCTCTCTAACATTATCTCTTTGATTGATAGATGCTTTGAATTCATTTTGACTCAAATTTTCTCTATCGATAAGATAGCTTGTTGCTTCTACTTCTGGATCNGGCACAATTTTTATATTTGTTTTATGTCTATCNTCGATACCTTGAATCAACTCCCGCTTTTCATTCAACAGATATGTAGCTAATCTTACAGGCAAATAAACAGTAAGTGATTTATTATTTTTTATTGCTTCTTCCTCCAACATTCTTACTAATGATATTGATTGAGAGGATAATGATTTTATAAAACCAGACCCTGAGCAAGTTGGACAAGAGTCATCTGTATTATCAATTATAGATGCTCTTAATTTTTGTCTAGATATTTCCATTAAACCAAATTTTGAAATCCTGCTAAATTGTATTTTTGCTTTATCAATTTTTGCTAATTCAGCCATTTTTCTCATAACTGATTTTTGTGATGATATTGACATCATGTCAATGAAATCAACAACAATAAGACCACCAATGTCTCGAAGCTTAAGCTGTGTGCATAACGATGTAGCCGCTTCCAGGTTTGTGTTAAGCGCAGTCTCTTCGATATCNCCNCCTTTAGTTGATTTTGCAGAATTTACATCTATGCTTGTTAGCGCCTCAGTAGTATCAAATACAATATTACCACCAGAGGGTAGAGTGATTTTTCTTCTATATACGCTCTGAACCTGAGTTTCAATCCTGTAGTTACTAAATATTGGAGTTGTTTGATCGTAGTGTTCCACTTTTATTTTACTATGCGGTATAAAATGCTTTTTAGCATTCATAAAATCCTCATAAAATTTAGCATCATCAATTATGATAGACTCTGTATTATCATCAACATAATCCCTGATAATTCTTGCAAGCATACTACTCTCCTCATAAACGAGAAAAGGCGCTTTCTTTAAAACAGCATTTTCTACAATATTCTCATAAATTTGTATGAGATAATTCATATCCCATTCAAGAGCATCTTTAGATGTATTAAGAGCAGATGTTCTTAATATAACGCTCATATTTTCAGGGACATTTAGCCCTTCCAATAATTTTTTAGCATTTGTCCTGTCAGATCCCTCCAATCTTCTTGAAATACCNCCAGTATTTGGATTTTTAGGAAGTAATACTAAANATTTACCNGCGAGTTTTAGATAGGTTGTTATGGCNGCACCNTTTGTGCCTCTCTCTTCCTTNTCNACCTGNATAACAACCTCTTTGCCNTTTTCAATGCAATCACGTGCTGTTTTGGGTTTTCCAGNAGTAAANAANTCTGCNGCGATTTCTTTAAATGGTAAGAAACCGTGTCTNGCTCTCCCAAAATTTACAAATGCAGCTTCTAGACCAGGNTCAACTCTGGATANNGTGCCTTTGTATATGTTTGATTTGATATTTTTGGTGGGTAAATCTATGTCTAATTCCACCAAATTCTTGTTCTCGACTATAGCGAGCCTTACCTCTTCTCTCTGAGAGGCATTCAATAAAATCTGTTTCATTTAGAATCCTGTAATACATCTTTTTATTCCAATCTTTAAAGTGATTGATATTTATAATATTTTCGTAAAGACTTTGATTTAATATGTTAGCTATTTTACGTTTATATGTCGTTTTAGACTTTAATATAATACATTGGTCTTTACTAATACGTAAATCTTTGAATTAATATATCAATGATTTGTGACTTCTTCAAACGAAATTGTGGATAATATTTCTAAATATACTGTAAATATCAAGAAAATCGNTAAAGATCAGGCTGGCCAGCGCTTGGATAATTTTTTGATGAAACANGCTAGAGGCGCTCCAAGGAGCCTAATTTACAAGGTTATTCGTGGTGGNCAGGTTAGGGTGAATAGCANACGNGTNAAACCAAGTTANCGNCTTGTTTCAGAGGATTTNGTAAGAATTCCNCCAATTTCCCAAAAAGTCGTAGANAAGAGGCTTGGNTNAAATTTTATNAATAATATTCGCNATTGCATNGTNTNTGAGAATAACGAATTTCTTATCCTCAANAAACCTCCAGGNTTGGCNGTTCATANAGGTTCNAAAATTAGCCANGATATAATCACAATANTNAANTCTTTGCCAAANTATANAGANATTTCNCCAGTTAATCGTCTAGATAANAATACAAGCGGATGTATGGTATTTGCTAAAAATTACAAGTCTGCATCCGCNATTGGAAAATGTTTTCAATCTGGAGATGTAGANAAAAATTATNTTGCATTAATTTCAGGTNTTTTTGAGTCTAAAGAANTTATTGTTGATATGCCANTAAANAGAGAGAGAAAATATAGNGGTAGATCAACCAAAATTGATGAATCTGGNAAAAAATCTNTATCTATNTTGAGAGTAGATAAACGATNNAAAGATTCAACGCTCATGAAAATATCCTTAAAGACAGGGAGAACACATCAAATTAGAGTNCACGTTGATNCATTAGGTCANCCAATTTGCGGAGATACAAAATATGGCGATGTCGAAGTCAATAAAAANATGCGAGAAAAAGGNCTNAAGAGAATGTTNTTACATTCTTCTGAATTATCATTTTTTTANAAACGGCAATATAATTTTACGGCTCCATTGTNGAAAGACCTAGCTGAATTTGTTGANAATTTAAATAATGAATTATAGAATAAATAANGAATNATAGAATTAAAGTGAGCATATATTATGGATGAAAATNTTTTAAAAGANCTTATNAATTCTTTTTTAGATGACAAAAAATCTGAGAGAAGACTTAAACTTATAACACGTACTTTTGTATTTTTGTTANTTCTTGTTTTAGTATTTNCTCCTTTGTTAGTTAGTAATCNAAATTTCTCNTCTGANAAACATACTGCNGTAATTAGCATCGAGGGAACAATAATGCCATCAGATNTTAATACNAGAGATACACTTGAANTAATNGAACANGCCATTGAAAATGAGATGTGTGAGAACATAATACTTATGATTAATAGCCCTGGTGGTAGCGCGACTCAATCAAAAATTATTTTTGATGAAATAGTTAAACATAAAAATTCTTCTGATAAAAAAATTTACTCAGTAATAGATGATGTGGGTGCTTCAGGTGGCTACTATATAGCTGCTAGTGGTGATAAAATATTTGCTAACTCATCTAGTATTGTTGGTTCAATAGGCGTGAGACTTGATAGTTTTAATATAAGATCTCTAGCAGATAAATTGGGTATCAAATCCCAAACCATCTCTGCAGGAGCAGATAAAACTATATTGGACCCTTTTAATGAACTATCACCTGAGCACATTGAGCATTTGAAAGCCCTTATAAATGAAATCCATNACGACTTTATTAATGATATCAAATCAAGCAGAGGATCTAATCTGGCTGAAAACAAAGTCTTTACTGGGTTATTTTGGACTGGAAAACAAGCAAAAGAACTTGGCTTAATTGATGAAGTTGCATCTATTTATGATGTTAATCGCGACTATTTGAATAACTCAAACCTTGTGACATACAATAAAAAAACTTCGATACTTGATCAATTAATGAAGTCTATAATTAATCCATCTGTTTCTACGTCCTACTTTACATTGATGCACTAGATGTATTTGAAACTTTTCTTATCGAAGAATCTAAAANAAACTAATTTTCAATCTTTACCAGTTATTGAGTTCACGCTTCAGAGTTCTGATGATTCTTTTTCTGAGATTACTTTAAATCATACTTTTAAAGACACGGATCACAAAAAATCACTTGGTAAAAATCTATTTATAGGTGGAGCTGATGGTTATTTTGGGGCCTTACTACTTTCAACAAGATCCGCTTTAAGAACTGGAACACGCTATTTAGTAGTGTGTACTACTGAGAAACATTCGCTGGAGTTACCAATAAAACAAAATGANCTGATATCAAATAAGTTCAATAAATCAACTATCGCAAGCCTTAATGATTATAATGTGATAACGATAGGACCGGGACTTTCTGATGATCCATGGTCCAAAGTCATCGCAGATGACTTCAATAATCAGATATCATTAGGTTTACTGAATTCAAAAGTAATAGCAGATGCAGGTTATCTATCTTATCTCTCAGAGAAAAATTTAAACTACAAAAAATGGATATTAACACCACATGAAGGTGAGGCTGCAAATTTATTAAATAAATCGCCCAATTGGATCAGAGAAAACAGAGAAGAATCATGCTATAAAATTCAGAATACTTATGGAGGAGTTGTGGTATTAAAAGGGGCAAACACACTAGTGAATACAGGTGAGGCAATATATATTTGTAAACATGGTGGGCATTACATGGGCGTTGCTGGCATGGGAGATGNTTTNACAGGGATAATTTCTTCAATGATAAGTATTTTTAAAAACGATTATTTTAATGCAATTTTATTTTCAGTTGGCCTTCATTCTCTTGCAGCTGATGTGTTAAACAAAGAGAGAGGATCTGTGGGCATATTGCCCTCAGATGTTATTGAAAAAATGTCTGAATTATTGAATAATTCCTAGGATATAATNGCTTAAGAGATTCTAGCTGCAATGTNTGATACAAAACAAAAAGATATTTACCTAATATCTAGTGAAGAGAAATATGATNTATTCTTTACCATTTCGAATCTTTTATACAAAACAAAGAATGTAGTTTTTCTTAATGGAGATATAGGCGCTGGAAAAACAACATTCGTTAAGAAATTTATATTAAACTTTGATCAAAATAAAAATGCATANAGCCCTACATTTTCAATAATGAACGAATATAATGTAAATGGTCGTGAAATTTTCCATTATGACTTATANAGGATTAAAAGCGTAAGGGAGCTGCAGGAAATAGGATTAGATTCTCATTTTGAGAGAGAGGCAATACATTTTGTTGAATGGCCGAATGACTTTAGAAATATTCTGCCAAATCCTGATTTAGAGATATACTTNCGTGAATACTCTGGTCTAAGGTTGTTAACAGTTGAACATGAAAAATAAGTTGAAAGTTTTTTTTCTTGTTGGCCCTACATGCTCTGGTAAAAGTAGAATTGCAATAGAACTTTGTAAAAAATATCCATTCGAAATCATTTGNATGGATTCGGCTACAATCTATGAAGATCTNAATATTGGAACGGACAAACCTTGTGATGATATTCTTGCAAACTTTAAACATCATATAATTAATATTAGAAAACCTGACCAGAGTTACAATGTAAACTTATTTTACAAAGATGCTCAAAAAGCAATAAATAAAATATTTTCTAGGAACAAGATGCCGCTNATTGTTGGCGGTACCATGATGTATTTTAATCGTCTTATTTNTGGCTTAGATTCATTACCAAAAAATAATATTACTGAGAGAAGATTTATTTCATATCTATTCGACTATTATGGCATTGAAAAGATATACGATTCACTCGAGCAACTAGACCCTTCATCATATTCTAGAATAAATTCTAATGATAAACAGAGAATAGAGAGAGCGCTTGAAGTTTTTATTTTAACAGGGAAGCCAATGAGTTCTTTTTTTGGAGACANTGGAGGCATAAGTAATGATTTTATTTTTAATACTATCTTTTTGACACCTAATGATCGAGAACTTCATAACAAAAAAATTNCTGACAGAACAAAAAAAATGTTTGATAGGGGGTTAATAGAAGAAGTTCAAGACCTTAAAGCTAGATATTCTCTGTCATATCAAACACAGTCAATGCGATCGATTGGNTATAGAGAGGTGATGAAATATCTTGATGGGGATTTACCTTATGATGATTTAATTCAAAGATCAATGATATCAACAAGACAATTTGCAAAAAGACAATTGACTTGGATGAAGCGNTTCCATCCTGATCTCAATATCAATATTGACCACAAAGAAGATAGGGACATCATTAAAGACATAGAGACAAATTTACATTTAATATAAATAATGTCAATATAATATCATTATGAGGGAACTTAATATGCCTGAGAATCTACAAGATAAATTTTTGAATAAATTACGTAAGGATAAAACACAAGTTTCTATTTTCTTGGTAAATGGAATTAAATTAGATGGAGTGATAGAAGCATTTGATCCGTACACAATACTCCTNAGAAATAAGATTACTCAGAGCATTTATAAACACGCAATTTCTACTATCGTTCCCTCACAGTCAGTTAAATTAGAAATTGATGACTAGGTCTCTTTATATTACTATTGTCCTAGGAGAGTTANATGGCATGGAATGAACCAAATGGTAACAAAGACCCTTGGGGTCGAAAAAAGCAGACTAGCTCAGAGCTAGATGATATTGTAAAAAACTTCTCTAAGTTTTTAAACGGCATGTTTGAAACAGGAGGAGGTTCTGGAGAAGGTCCAACTAAGAAGAATGTTGGGATACTAGCTTCAGTTATTTTAGTTATTTATTTCTTATCCGGTGTGTATATAGTAAACGACGGTGAGAGAGGCGTTGTACTTCAATTTGGTGAATTTGTTACAATTCAAGGTCCTGGGCCACATTGGGTTCCGAGAATCATNCAAGGATATGAAATCGTAGATGTATCAAGAATAAGGTCTGTCCAACAAAAAGCAGTAATGTTGACAGAGGATGAAAATATAGTCAGTGTGAATTTCGCCATCCAATATGATATCAAAGATGCAAGTAATTTTATATTTAACCTAAGAGATCCTGATGAAACTCTAAGAGCATCTGGNGAGAGNGCTATTAGGGAAGTCCTTGGTAAAAATAAAATGGATTTTGTAATAACTGAGGGAAGAGAGTCAATTGCTGCATCAACAAAACAGCTCTTACAAACAGTGTTAGATGATTATNAATCAGGTATTAATGTCCAAACTGTCAACATNCTTGAAGCGCAGCCACCAGAGCAAGTACAAGATGCATTCGCTGATGCAATTAGAGCAAGAGAGGATGANCAAAGATATATCAATGAGGCTGTAGCTTATAAAAACGAGATCATACCACTAGCGCGTGGTGAGGCAAAACAGATTTTAGAGGAAGCGAAAGCATATAAGGTTAAATTAATTAAATCTGCAGAGGGTGAGGCATTGAGGTTTAAACAGCTTTTTACCGAGTATGAAAAATCTCCTACTGTAACAAGAGAGAGATTATATTTAGAATCAGTAGAATCAGTCTTAGGTAACACTACCAAAGTTATGATTGATTTAGAGGGTGGAAATAACCTTCTGTATTTGCCACTTGATAAAATATTAGANCAGAAAAAAAGTANTGATTCAGATNATTCCATCAANAATAGTGGNNAAAGACAGAATGGCTTNATTGATAAGATTAGAATGAACAGGGAAAGTTTTTCAAACAGAAAAAGGGACTTATATAATGAATAATAGAAATCTCGTAACTATATTATTAGTAGCAGTGATCNTGATTGCCTCCTCNACTTTTATTGTTGATGAGAGAGAGGTCGCTATAAAATTTAGACTTGGTGAGATCGTCCGATCATACGAAGAACCAGGTATTTACCTCATGATACCATTTATAAATAATGTTAAAAAATATGACTCTAGGCTTCTCACTATGGATTCTAAACCTGAACAATTTTTAACAAGCGAAAAAAAGAATGTTATTGTTGATTCGTTCGTAAAGTGGAGAATTACAAGTCCTGAAAACTTCTATAGAGCATCAAAAGGTGATGAAAGGATAGGTATTAATAGGCTTTCTCAAATCATAAATGACCTCACAAAAAGTGAATTTAGTAAACGAACAATTAATGAGGTTGTATCTGGCGATAGAGATAAACTCATGGAAATTGTAAAAGTTGAAGCAAATAATGCTGCAGGAGCNTTGGGAATCACNGTANTNGATGTCAGANTAAAAAAAGTAGATCTACCNGATGAAGTCAGTGANTCAGTTTATGCACGNATGGTTAAAGAAAGAGCAACTGTGGCAAAAGCTTTTCGCTCAAANGGTAAAGAAGAAGCGCAGGGGATTACTGCTACNGCAGANAGAGAATCTGCCACAATAATTGCAGAAGCATANAAAGAAGCACAAGANATAAAAGGNCAAGGNGATGCTATATCNACNGAAACNTATGCGGAGGCTTATAATCTAAATCCNGAATTCTACTCNTTCTATAGAAGTTTGACAGCTTANAGAGAATCTTTTAATGCGAAACAAGATGTNTTAGTAATCAAGCCNGACTCAGACTTTTTCAAGTATTTCACTGANCCNNAAGGAAACTCAAGATAGATACNTATAAGCTTATCATGGCAATCCTTTCGGTAGTTTTGATAGTGGAGGGNGTCATACCNTTTCTTTACCCNNCCAGATTTAGAACATTTATATCATACATCCTTGAATTAGANGATAATACCATTAGAATAATTGGTGGAATATGTTTACTTTTAGGAATAATCCTAGCCATAATAATCATAAGTTAAGTAATGAGCGATAAAAATTTTTTTATACCAGGTGGAATNGAATACTTTATGCCTGATGAGGCTGAAGAATTTGAAATTCTCAAATCAAAAGNATTAANNATTTTTAAAAAATCTCACTATCAGTATGTTATTCCNCCAATAATCGATAATTTNCCCAATCTATTNAGNTTAAACTCTCAAGANCTTGATCAACAAACGCTTACATTTGTTGATCAGATGACAGGTAAAAAGATTGGNATGAGNGCAGANATAACCCCNCAGATAGCGAAAATTGATCAGCATTTATCTNNAGGAGGTANATCCAGATTCGCATANATGGGAGATATTATTCGAACCACAGAAAATCANTTTGATAGANGAAATCCATATCANGTAGGCTGTGAACTTTTTGGTTGTTCAAATAAAAATCATGATTTAGANGTNATTTCACAAATGATNGAGATCGTNANACTCTCTAAAGAGAAACTNCTNGTTTTAGAGTTATGTGATTTATCTATTATTAATGANATTATCTGTTCACTCAATCTNTACTCTGACGANGTAAGNAAGCTNATTAGTNTAATTAATCTTAAATCGACAAATGAGATTAAATCATACCTAAAATATAAAAATATATCAGGAAAAAAAATAAATTTGATTACAGATTTAATCTTATTAACTGGATCTTTTGAGATAGTGTCTGAGATAAAGAAGTTACTAACAGTCAATCGAATAAAAATTAATTCTAAATTACCGGAACTAACATTTATAGCAAAAAAACTTACACCTACAGATGGAAATTTAGTTGTGAATATTGATATGACTAACCTGAGCAACCTAGACTATCAATCAAGCTTATCTTTCTCTCTATATGTTACTAACTTTAGAAAATCGATAGCGAATGGAGGAAGATATAATGCTTATAACTCAGGTACAACACAGCGACTTGCATCTGGTTTTAGTTTAGATTTAAAAGATATATATTTTTTAAGGAAAAATGGAGGTAAGCATGTCTAACATTTTTTTAGTAGGAACACACTGGGGAGATGAAGGAAAAGGTAAAATAGTAGATGTTTTGTCAGATTCTGCATCTGCTTGCATAAGATTTCAGGGTGGTCACAATGCTGGCCATACACTTGTAATAAAGGGTGTTAAAACTATTCTACATTTGGTTCCATCTGGGATACTACGCGATTCTTGCAAATCGATAATTAGTAATGGTGTTGTTGTCTCACTTGATGCTTTAACAAAAGAAATTGAGGAATTAGAGAAATCTGGTATAAAGATAAAAGATAAGTTATTTGTAAGTCTTAATTGTCATGTTATATTACCCACACACAAGCTTTTGGATTTAGCACGGGAAGAATCCCTTGGGAACAAATCTATTGGAACAACAGGCAGAGGTATTGGGCCAGCTTACGAAGATAAAGTTTCTAGAAAAGGAATTAGAATATTAGACTTTGAATCAAATAAACTATCTGACAAGATTGATGAACTGGTGACTTATCATAATTTTATTTTGAAAGAATATTTCAATTATAAAACTATAGATAAAAATGAAATGCTAGATTCTTTAAGGACTGATTATGAAAAAATTAAACCTTACGTAGCAGACACATCTTTACTAGTCAATAAGCTTGCAAAAACCTCAAAATGTATTTATGAAGGTGCCCAAGGAACCATGCTTGATATTGATCATGGAACATATCCTTATGTCACCTCTTCGAATACAACATTAGCAGGATTATTATCAGGAACAGGTATAAATGTCGATAAAGTCGAATATTCCTTGGGTATCACAAAAGCATATACTACGAGAGTTGGACATGGCCCATTTCCATCTGAACTTGACAATGATTTAGGTAAAAAAATTGCTTCTTGGGGCGGAGAAAAAGGGGCTACAACTGGAAGAGATAGGAGATGCGGATGGCTAGATTGTAAAATTCTTAAACAATCTATCGAGCTAAATCGGATTAATGGTATAGCACTGACTAAACTGGATGTTTTAGATAATCTTGAGAAAATTAAAATTTGTATTGATTATGGAGAAATTAATTACGAGACAATGTCTGTTAGTGATATTAAATATTTAGAATTAGATGGTTGGATGCAATCTACAGTAGGGATAAATGATTTTAATAAGTTACCAGAAAATGCTAAAAAATATATCGAAAAAATTGAGTCTCTATGTAGCACAGAAGTAGTAATGATTTCTACTGGACCTGATAGAAGACAGATTATTGTCAAGAAGAATATCATTTAACAGTAATGTCTGATACTAACATTATCTATGGGATCCATACATGTATAGCAGAGTTGAAATCGTCTTCATCAATTTTACTGAAACTTTACATATCTTCTCAGTCTAGCAGCAAAAATATACTGTTAATTAAAGATCTAGCCAGTAAGAGTAATATAGAAATTGAGAGTATTACAAAAGATAAATTATCGTTATTATGTCAATCTTCTAAGCATCAAGGAGTAGCTATAGAAATCAAAAAGTCTTTAAAACAACAACAGTTTACTCTGGATAAATATTTACAAACAACTGATAATCCAATGATTCTGATTATCGATAATGTTCAAGACCCCCATAACCTTGGTGCTTGCATAAGATCTGCCAATGCTTCAGGAGTTTCTCTAATTGTAAAAAGAAAAACTGGGTCTGTTGGCTTAACATCTACAGTTCAGAAAGTAGCATCTGGAGGCACCAAGAATATTAATATACTTGAGTCAAACTCAATTTCTGAAATCATCAAAAAACTCAAAATGTATAATATTTCAGTTTTTGGGACTTCTGATTCTGCTAAAGATAGTATTTTTAAAAAAAGGGCTATTGATAGAGGTTTTGCTCTTATAGTAGGCGCAGAGGGAAATGGAGTTCGTCCTTCAATCATGAAAATATGTGATTATGTAGTTAATATCCCCATACATGGAAACGTTGAATGCCTGAATTTATCGGTAGCAACCGGAATCTGTCTTTATCAATTAAGGGAAAACTTGAAAAATAGCTTAGACTAAAGTAATATCCGCATAATGAATGATAATAATAGATACTACGAGCTTTTATTAATGTTTGATGTCAATCAAGATGACTCAGAAACCACATCAACTGTAGAAAAATATAAGTCCGTCATTACTTCTAGTGGCGGTCATGTTGATCGTCATGAGGACTGGGGTACATTGAAGATGGCTTATATGATTGATAAAAATAACAAAGCGAGATATATTCTAATCAATTTTGAGGCTAATGCNGAGGTGCTTGANCAACTNAGAAATCTGATTAAATTNAACGATAGCATCATAAGACATCTTTTCACTTTGCAAAATTCNAAAATAACNGANCCTTCCATAATGATGCAATCTAAAGAGAGGGNAGCTTCATGAATGACGTAAATCAGAAATCAAAAAAAATNAAATCATCGGACATCGANTATAAAAATATAGGTATATTAAANAAGTTTATATCAGAATCNGGAAAGATATCTCCAAGAAGAGTTGCTGGAACNTCGGCAAAAGAACAGAGACAGATCAACAAAGCAATTAAAATNGCAAGATACCTAGCNCTNCTGCCATTCTGTGATAACCANAAAAGATAATGAANGTTTTATTGTTAAAAAAAATCAAAAAACTTGGCGANGTGGGNTCTGAGGTAAATGTCAAACCNGGATATGCNCGNAANCATCTTTTCCCAAATAATTTNGCACTTCCATTAACNAAGGAAAATCAGNCNATCGTCGAAAAGAAAAAACAAGAACTACTNCTACTCGAACAGNAAAATAAAGAGAAAGCANTAGAATCACAGAAAAAATTTGATGGGTACTCTTTAACATTTGATGTNAACGTTCATGAAGAAAATAAGTTATTTGGTTCTATAACACTTCAGAATATTATNGATAANCTTANACAAGATGGGTTTGATATAAAAAAGAAAGATGTAAATTTGCCACTAGGTCCAATCAAAGAGCTCTCAGAAAAGAATATAGCTACTATAAACTTACATCCAGAGGTCCAGGTAACTATACCNATTACACTNAATCCGGTAGAGGCAGATAACACAGAAGCNCAATCTAGTAAAGATTAAGTTTTTCCCAAAAAANGTAATTTTACTATAGAATATAGTAATGGCAACATCNATCCCAGGCACACCNAAAGCACTAGAGGCTGAACAAGCTCTCCTNGGTTCATTGATAATGGAATCAACCTCATGGGATAAAATTTCAGATCGTTTATTNCCNTCAGATTTTTTTGATATAAANAATAGGACCATATATTCTGAAATATANGAATTAGCNTCTAANGAGCAAGTTGTAGATTTACTTGTACTTGAAGAATCTTTAAANAGTAAAGGAAAACTNGNGAGTATTGGTGGTAGAGAATATTTGGCNGAATTAACAAAAATAGTNCCAACACATGCNCACATTTCTCANTATGCAGATATCATAAAAGAAAAATCAATATTAAGGGANTTNATTAACATTAGCACNAAAACGATCAATAGTGCTTCACAAACAGANNTAGGNGATGTTAGGGATGTACTNGATAGAGCNGAACAAGACATCTTTAATATAGCTGGTAAAACGAGTACTAATTTTGATTTAAAGAAAATTGGNCCTGTGGTGAAATCATATATTGATAAAGTGTATCTCAAGAAAAACAATGATGAACTTGATTATTTGTTAACAGGTTATAATGATCTAGATAAACTTCTNTCTGGATTACAAAAATCAGATCTCATAATTATCGCAGGCAGGCCATCNATGGGTAAAACAGCATTTGCGATGAATGTNGCNCAAGATATGGTATTTAAACAAAAAAAGAAAGTCGGATTNTTTAGTCTTGANATGTCATCAGAATCTATAGCNNTGAGAATGCTNTCATCCTTAAGNGCAGTATCTCAACAAAAAATTAGAACAGGNGATTACGAAGCTTCNNCAAAAGATACCAAATCTGTTACTGGCGCTATAGAGATGATGCATGATTGTGATTTCTATNTAGATGATACTGCAGCGATCTCACCAGTAGAGTTAAGAGCGAANGCCAGAAGATTNAAAAGGAGTTCNGGTATTGATGTTATTATGGTNGATTATCTTCAACTAATGTCNATTCCAAGGTACTCAGANAATAGGGTAAATGAAATAGCTGAAGTTACACGCNCCCTCAAAGCACTTGCCAAAGAACTAGATATTCCAGTAGTAGCATTATCACAGTTAAATAGAGGNGTAGAGNCAAGACAAGANAAAAGACCTTTNCTCTCAGACTTGAGAGAATCTGGGTCCATAGAGCAAGATGCAGATTTAATAATATTCTTGTANAGAGATGAGGTTTATAACGAGAATACTGANGCCAAAGGTATTGCTGAGGTAAGAGTNGAGAAACANAGAAACGGACCNATTGGAATGGTCAAACTNACNTGGGTTCCACATTGCACACGATTNGAAGATTATTTNCCTGAAATCTATGAAGGTGGTATGAAATAAGAGACAAANGTCTNTCATTCCTCNAATAAATCAAGTTTATTTGGNTTACCTTCCCAGTCTTTAGCATCATCCGGGGGACCTTTNATTTCAGTNATGAGAGGCCATCNCTCTGATAATCGCCGATTAATTTCGAGGAATTTTTGATTAGAGTCGTCAAGNTCATCCTCTGATACGATTGCTTCAATTGGACACTCNGGTTCACATAAACTACAATCAATACATTCTTCAGGGTTTATTACAAGAAAATTTGGACCTTCATGAAAACAGTCNACNGGACATACCTCTACGCAGTCAGTATATTTACACTTTATACAGTTTTCTGTGATAACATANGTCATTAGACTACTATTTTGCACCAATTGTTGGTTCAATGCACATGAAAAATTTAAAAAAAGCCGTGTTACCAGTCGCAGGTTTNGGGACACGATTCTTACCTGCAACAAAATCTATCCCAAAAGAAATGTTTCCGATNATCGATAAGCCACTTATACAATTNGCGGTAGATGAAGCAATATCAGCTGGANTCTCAGAGGTAATCTTCGTNCTNAGTAAATCAAAGAAAAGTATAAAAAATTATTTTGATCATTCTGATGAGTTAATANCTGAATTAAAATCNAAGGGACGCCANTCACTNATTAAGTCAATTAAANATATACGAAAAAGAAATATTAAATTTTCTTTTGTAAATCANAANCATGCNTTNGGTGTCGGTGATGCTATTCTTCGAGCAGAGAANCTGATTGGAGATANTCCTTTTGCAGTAATTTTTCCAGATGACTTGATTAAAGCAAAAACTACCTGTTTATCAAATATGTTAGNNAAATTNAANAATAGAANAGATGCTNTTATAGCCGTNCAAAGAATANNAAGAGAAGATNTTGAAAAATATGGTATTGTNAATTANCAGAAAAATGTTANGAAAATTTATGACGTAGAATCAATTNTTGAAAAACCAAAACCAAANACAGTAAAAAGTAATCTNGCTGTTGTTGGTAGATTTATTCTAACACCTAAAATTTTTAAATTCTTGCGANAAATTAAACCTGGNCATAGTAATGAATTACAATTGACAGATGCGCTTGATATTCTAGCAAAGGANCACNTAGTTAAGGCATATGANTTTGCAGGGAAAAGATTTGACTGNGGGAGTAAAATTGGATTACTCAAAGCTACCATGAGCTATGCNAAAGATCATCCTGAGGTTAGAAAAGAATTTATGGATATTATAAAGAATGAGGATATTTGAAGATTTNATTGATGGAAAATCTATAATCGTTTATNATGCANCATAACTTTCCCCGGTAGCTCAGTTGGTAGAGCGAGTGACTGTTAATCACCAGGTCGGCGGTTCGAGTCCGTCCCGGGGAGATANGTAAGATATTTGAATGCTGATAAGTTGATTTTAAAAAAACCCTATGAAAAACCCCTCGATAGTNAAAGTAGATGCTTATAAAGTTTTTAAGCCAGAGTTATCGCCTAAACAGATGCTCGAAGCTGGTGTTTTTGGAGGAAACTATTTTAAAANTGANATGAAAGANTNTCCTGAATCTTGGTTTAAAAAAGCTAAAATAGACNTCAATAAATTTGATATCGAGCTNAACTATTTTAAGATNAAGGCAGGGNTATCAAAAGAACATTGGCTATCAAAAGGATGGATTTTTGATGANGACCCNCTNGGTTGGTTTCAATGGTACTGTCGGTTCACNCTTGGCAGAAGAGTCAANGAAATGGATCAGATTCAGATTATGAGATGGTTTAATTTTGGNCCTAGACACATAGGTGCGATNAAAAAAAATTGNGAAAAAAAAGAATATGATTGTAGAAGGAAGCAAAGACAGGCTTTGTTACAGTGGGCATATAACCCTTTTTTTTAATTTATAAATCAATTATTTTTCCATTTGCAGAGTTAATGAGAATAGTATTCACAAAATCATCATCGCTTTCCTTCCTAAAAAAACATCCAAATGTGCAGGTTGGATAATTTTTAAATTCTTCCTTGCGTAACGATGATATTATCTGTGATAAACCAGGATTGTGCGAGACTATCAAAGTATTCTTTGTAGAGCTTTTTAGCATAATCTTTGATATCATATCTTCTGAAGCTTGATACAATTCATCTAAATATTCTGGATCTTTATCACATACCACATCTTTTAAGATTATTTCGGTAGTTTCACGAGTCCTTGTTGATGAAGATGATAAAACTAAATCGAATCTAAGACCTTTATCTAGAATAAATTTATTTAATAAATNAGCATCTTCTATACCTGCTTTACTTAATTTTCTTTTCTTATCAGGATTATACATGTCTGATTCAGCTTCTGCATGTCTAAGTAAATAAATATACATTACTGTCTACCTATANTNCTGAAAATAATACATCTACTATTCAACANTACTATTTATTTGTAGTTGCTGCTCTAACCAATCTAAATACTCTTTTGAACCCTCATCAATATTTATCGATAATATTTCAGGTAAATCGTATTGATGATATTTTTTGATAGTATCTTCGACTGTTTGATAATTCTTTTTCAATGTTTTAATTAAAAGCATAGTCTCTTGACTATTTTGTATTTTATTATTCCAATTATAAATGCTATAGATATTGGGAATTATGTTAATACATGAACAAGTATTTGCATCAAGAAGTATTTTACCTAGTGACTTTGCTTGATCAATATTCTCTGTNGTTGTTATGATGATAACTTTTTTATTTGAAGTCATTAAGAGTTGAGGTAATCCTAGACATTGCTTTTTTAAGTGATTCCATATCTATTGCTATGGAGAGTCTTATATGGCCGCTCATACCAAATGCGCTCCCAGGCACTACAGCTACTTTAGCCTGATTTAACAAGAGCATTGCTAACTCAGTATCATCTGATATGTTTTTATTTTTTGATATATATTCATCAAAAGAGGGGAAGACATAGAAAGTACCATCAGTTTCTTTACAAAGAACACCATCAATCTTATTTAAAGATTCCACCACAAAGTCATGCCTCTTTTTATATTCTGATTTCATCTTAGGAAGTTCAGTACATTCTTGGGTCAATGCCGCTGTCGCTGCTGCTTGAGAAATTGAGCTAGCACAAGATGTACTTTGTGATTGCAGTGTTTTCATCTTTTTTATAACTTCACTATTACCCGCAGCNTATCCTATTCTCCAGCCTGTCATTGAGTATGCTTTAGATACACCATTTAAAACAATCGTTCTCTCTTTGAGAGCAGGACAAACGTTCACAATATTATGAAATTTTTCGTCATGCCAGTGTATATGCTCATAAATATCATCCGAGGAGATGAATATCTTTTCATGTTTTATTATCGTTTCAGCTATGGATGACAGTGTTTGCTTACAAAAATATTTTCCACTGGGGTTATTGGGGCTATTTAGCATAAATAGTTTTGTATTACTGGTAATAGCCTGTTCTAATTTCTCAATATCAATATTAAAATTATCACTGTAAAAAGTTTTCAACATTATAGGTTTTCCGCCTGCATATACAACCATATCAGAGTATGATACCCAATATGGTTCTGGAATTATGACTTCGTCACCTTGATCAATCAGTACTTGGAGCATATTAAAAATCGATTGTTTGCAACCCGCCGATACAATAATTTCATCTGTTGTATAAGACAGATTGTTTTCAGTCTGGAATTTTTTAATAATTGCTCTCTTAAGATCTATTGTTCCATCAACCGAGGTATACTTCGTTTTACCTGAGTCAATGGCAATCTTCGCGGCATCTTTAATATAGGCAGGTGTATCAAAATCTGGTTCACCTACAGTCAAGACGATTACATCTTCGCCTTGTTGTCTCATCTCATTTGCCTTAGATGTGAGAGCCATTGTCGAAGATGGTTTTATTAAATTTATTCTATTCGAGAAAGTCAATGTTTTTCCTTGATACATAATCGTACCATATTTAATCCTTTCAAGTAAACTTCATGTTAAAATAGGAGTATGAAGTCTTTTAAATTGAAATCATCTTATTCACCCTCTGGCGATCAGCCTATTGCCATCAAATCGCTAGTCGATGGAATTAATCAAAATCAATATCATCAGACACTTTTGGGAGTTACTGGCTCTGGAAAAACATTTACAATGGCAAAGATTATTGAAGAAACCAACAAAACAGCCCTTATCATGGCACCTAATAAAACACTCGCTGCTCAGTTATATACAGAGATGAGAGATTTTTTTCCATCAAATTCAGTAGAGTATTTCGTCTCATATTATGATTATTATCAGCCAGAGGCGTATGTACCAGTTTCAGATACATATATAGCAAAAGATGCATCTTTAAATGAGCATATTGAGCAAATGAGATTATCTGCAACGAAATCACTTGTTGAAAGAGACGATGCTATTGTCGTAGCAAGTGTTTCAGCAATATATGGACTGGGTGATCCAAAGACTTATCTNAAAATGATCTTACATCTTGTCCAAGGTGACCAGATAGACAGAAAAAAAATACAAGAACGTTTAGTAGAATTACAATATGAACGAAATGATGTAGAGTTACGTCGGGGTACTTTTTCTTCAAAGGGCGAGATAATTGATATTTTTCCAGCTGACTCGGAGAAAGATGCATTGAGAGTAGAGTTATTTGATAAAGAAATTGAAAATTTATATATATTTGATCCCTTAACTGGATCTGTTTTGAGAAACATAAAGAGGTTCACTGTTTACCCTAAAACACATTATGTAACCCCACAATCTATTATTGATAATGCAATCGTTCAGATAAAGTCAGAGCTAAAGGAACAACTCACTTTTTTTTCAAAAGAAAACAAGCAATTAGAGGCTCAAAGACTTCGAGAGAGAACTAATTATGATCTTGAGATGATGGCAGAGATGGGGTACTGCTCTGGAATTGAAAATTACTCCAGATATATAGCAAACACTAAACCTGGTGAACCTCCTCCTTGTTTATTAGATTATATGCCGAAAGACGGACTTGTTATTATTGATGAAAGCCACGTCGGAGTTCCTCAAATAGGTGGAATGTATCGCGGCGACAGATCTAGGAAGGAGACGCTAGTAAATTATGGTTTTAGACTACCATCTGCATTAGATAATCGACCATTAAAATTTGAAGAATTTGAATCTTATAAATTTCAAACAATCTATGTCTCAGCAACGCCAGGAGAGTATGAGGTAAAAAAGTCTGATAGTATTATTGAGCAAGTAATAAGGCCAACAGGGCTTATAGATCCAGTTGTAACAGTTAAACCGTCTAATAATCAAGTAGAGGATGTTTTATCTGAAGTTAAAAGCGTAATAGAAAATAAAAATAGGGTACTTATAACAACATTAACTAAAAAATCTGCAGAAGATTTAACAGAACATATAGAGGGTTTTGGTATTAAGGTAAGATATTTGCATTCTGATATAAATACCGTAGAAAGAGTAGAAATCATTAGGGATTTAAGGAAAGGTGAATTTGACGTTCTTGTTGGGATTAATTTACTTAGAGAGGGTCTTGATATTCCAGAGGTTGAACTAGTTGCAATTCTGGATGCCGATATGGAGGGGTTCTTGAGATCTGATAGGTCACTCATACAAACAATTGGGAGAGCAGCTAGAAATATAAAAGGGAGAGTAATTCTCTATGGAGATAAAACTACTCCTTCAATGAAGAGGGCTATAGAAGAAACTAATCGAAGAAGAAAAATCCAAATGAGTTTTAATGAAAAAAATAATATTAAACCTGAATCGATAAAGAAGGCAATAAAAGATACTCTTGATGATGATAATTTTACCTCCAATAAAAACCTAGAGAAAATTTCTACAGCATCTAATATCAGGAAAAAATTCCCTAAAATTGATCAGTCAAATGTTATGAATGTCGTTAAGGAGCTTGAGAAAGAGATGTATTCTAATGCTAAAAACTTAGAGTTTGAGAAGGCGGCGAAGATACGTGATCAGATTGCCTCGCTACAGGACAACTTTCTTGACATGCCCAATAAACAGAAAAAAACATCGAGGTAGCTTTAAGATAATTATACTTGTTTAAAAATAAACTGCGTGTTAATTTTACAATTCTTAGGCGCGTAGCTCAGCTGGTTAGAGCGCCACCTTGACATGGTGGAGGTCGTTGGTTCGAGTCCAATCGTGCCTATAATGAGGAATTATGTTTAATATAGTTTTAGATAATAAGAAATATAAAGTACAAGAAAAAATCTCTATTTATGAGTTTTTGAAGTCCAATAATAACGATAAAAACGTAGTTGCTGCACGTATAAATGGGTCATTGCATGACTTAAGCGACTGTATTGAAAGTGATTGTGAACTTGAAGCTATTAGATCTAACGAATTAGATGGTTTAGATATTATTCGTCATTCTTGTGCACATCTCCTGGGGCATGCTCTTAAACAAATCGATCCTAAAATAAAAATGGTAATAGGACCTGTAATCAATAATGGTTTTTATTATGACATTCTCTCTGAAAAAGCGATTTCTGAGAAGGACCTAAAATCAATCGAGAATACAATGAAAAAACTTGCAAAAAAAAATTATAGTATTATTCGCCAGGTTGTCTCAAAAACCGAAGCCAAGAAAGTTTTTACAGAAAGAAAGGAAGATTATAAGCTTGAGCTAATAAATGATATCCCAAAAAATGAAATAATTGCCATATACCATCATCAGGAGTATATAGATATGTGTAGAGGCCCACATTTGATAAACACTAAATACTTAAAACATTTTAAGCTTATGAAGGTATCTGGGTCTTATTGGCGAGGTGATTCTAACAATCAGCCACTACAACGAATTTATGGAACTGCATGGGATACAGAGGAATCTCTGGATAATTATCTAAAAAAACTCGAGGAAGCTGATAGAAGAGATCATAGAAAGTTAGGTCAACGCCTTGACCTTTTTCATTTTCAAGAAGAATCACCTGGGATGATTTTTTGGCATAATAATGGATGGTTTATATATTCTGCCGTAAAAGATTATATTACAAGTTATCTTGTTAATAATGACTATGACATAATCGATACACCTCAAATTCTAGATAAATCTTTATGGAAAAAATCTGGACATCTCGATAAATTTTCAGATCTTATTTACGAAGTTACATCTGAAGACAAAGGTTATGCCATTAAACCAATGAGCTGCCCAGGTCATATACAAGTATTTAATCAGGGGATAAAAAGTTATAAAGATCTCCCTATAAAATATGCAGAATTTGGAAAAGTTCACAGAGATGAGCCCTCTGGTACATTACATGGTTTATTAAGAATACGTGGTTTCACACAAGATGATGCACATATATTTTGTACCCCAGATCAGATAGAAAATGAAATTTCTGATTTAATATCAAATATTTATGATATTTATAAAGTTTTTGGTTTTGAAAAGATTAAAGTAGAATTATCTACTAGGCCAGAGAAGAGAGTTGGTGACGATTCTATTTGGGACAAATCTGAAAGCTCACTTAAATCAGCATTAGATAATAATAAAGTAATATGGAAAATCAACGAAGGTGACGGTGCTTTTTATGGTCCGAAAATTGATTTCTCACTGACAGATTCTCTGGAGAGAGAATGGCAGTTGGGAACAATTCAACTTGATTTCTCTATGCCAGATAGGCTGAATGCATCATATATAGATCAAGATGGCCAAAAAAGAACACCTGTGATGATACACAGAGCTATCTTGGGATCTATAGAAAGGTTTGTTGGAATACTCATTGAGGAGTATGCTGGTGATATGCCTTTATGGCTTGCGCCTACACAGGTAGTTATATTAAATATAACTTCAAACCAAGAAAATTATTGTAACAATATAGAAAATTCATTACAAAATAATAATATAAGGGTAATCTGCGATCTTAGAAATGAAAAAATTAGTTTTAAAATAAGAGAGCATACGTTATCTAAAATACCATATATTATAATTATTGGAGATAAAGAGGTTGCAGATAACAAAATTTCCGTAAGGACTCGATCTGGTGTTGATATGGGTCAGATGACTGTTGAAAATTTTATGAAAATGTTAGACACTCATGTTATAGAAAAAAGTTTAACTATTTAGGAGAAAATAATAGCAAATAACAGAAAACTTCGAATGAACTCGCGAATTAATGTTCAAGAAGTAAGGTTAATCGCATCTAATGGAGATCAAGTAGGTGTTGTCAAGACAGTTAAAGCACTAGAGTTAGCACAAAATGAAGAACTCGATTTAGTAGAAATAGTTCCAAATCAGTCCCCACCAGTATGCAGGATAATGGATTACGGTAAATACAAGTTCGAGCAGTCAAAAAAAGCACATTCTGCTAAGAAAAAGCAGAGACAGATACAGGTTAAAGAGATTAAGTTTCGACCAAATACTGAAGAGGCAGACTATCAGGTTAAGCTCAAGAGTTTAATTAAGTTCCTAAAAGCAGGGGATAAAGCAAAGGTCACTATGAGATTTAGGGGTAGAGAAATAGCACATCAGGTTATTGGTAGAGATTTTTTGCAAAGAGTGCAATCTGACCTCGATGATTATGCTGTTGTTGAGCAGATGCCTTCTTTTGAAGGAAGACAGATGATTATGGTGATGGCTCCGAAGAAATAATTATCATATTCGTGATAATTACTGTATAATTTAATCGATTTTAGGATAGATATTGAGGTCATTATGCCAAAAATGAAAAGTAACAGCGGTGCTGCAAAGCGCTTTACAAAATCATCTTCAGGTGAATACAAAAGAGCACAGTCTCATAGACGTCATATATTAACTAAAAAAAGCACAAAACGTAAGCGTCATTTAAGAGATTACATGACAGTTAGCAAAGCTGATAAGGGCCTTGTCAAACGAATGTTACCGTAGGTGTAAAAGAGGATCATAAATGGCAAGAGTTAAAAGAGGAGTAGTAGCACACTCCAAACACAAGAAGATTTTAAAGCTAGCGAAAGGATACAAAGGAGCTAGAAGCAGAGTATTTAGAGTCGCTAAGCAGGCTGTTATCAAGGCTGGTCAGTATGCTTATCGTGATCGTAGGCAAAAGAAGAGACAGATTCGAGCGTTATGGATTGCCAAAATCAATGCCGCTGCTAGAATGCATAATATGTCATACAGTCAATTGATGGGTAAGATATCAAAATTAGACATAGCAGTTAATAGAAAAATACTAGCAGACTTAGCTGTAAACAATATGGAGAGCTTTACAGAAATTGTAAATTCCGTTAACTCTTCAAAATAAGACATACTTGTAGTGGAAACTCAATATACCTTAGTTATTAATGATCTAAAAAAAAGACTTGATGAGTGCGATACTGAGCAAGACATTTTAAAAGTTAAAGCAGATTTTTTGGGTAAAAATGGCTTAGTTACCAAGCAGTTTGAAAAACTTAAAGATGCTGTAGATAAAAAACTTATCGGGCAACAGCTAAATAAGTTAAAAAACGAAGCTGAGTCACTTATTAATATCAGAAAATCAAACCTTATTGCTGCATCAGATACAAAAAAAATTGATGTTTCTCTTCCAGGCAGAGATGTAAGTGAAGGCTCGAGACATCCTATATCTATAACTATAAATACGATAACTGAGATATTTCGTGGCTATGGTTTTCATAAAGTTTCAGGAAAAGAAATAGAGAGCGAGTTCTATAATTTTGAGGCATTAAATATTCCTAAGAATCATCCAGCGAGAGATATGCATGATACTTTTTATATAGATGCTGATAAACTATTAAGGACACATACATCATCAGTTCAAATTCACTCTATGAAAAAATATAGAGCACCTCTTAAGATTATGACTCCAGGGAAAGTGTATCGGTGTGATTCAGACCCTACTCATTCTCCTATGTTTCATCAGTTGGAAGGCCTATACATAGATCAAAACGTAAGTTTTTGTGAATTAAAGGGAGTTCTTGAAAAGTTTGTTGATGACTATTTCGATGAGAAATTAGAGACTAGATTTAGACCGTCATATTTCCCATTCACTGAACCATCAGCAGAACTAGATATAAAATTTAGGGGTAAATGGCTTGAAGTTCTTGGTTGTGGGATGGTCCATGAAAATGTACTTAAAAATGTCAACATTGATACCAAGAAATACTCCGGATTTGCTTTTGGTTTAGGNATTGAGAGGCTTGCGATGTTGAAATTTGACATTAAAGATTTACGATCATTTTACGAGAATGACCTAAATTTCCTAAGACAATTTCGAGGAAGCACATAAATGAAAATTACAACNGAGTGGCTATCTGAATATCTTGGTAAGAAGGATAATGAGAAATTGATCAATGATTTAACGGACCTAGGATTAGAGGTTGATAAAAGAAGTAAATCCAAAAATAGTTATATTCTAGATATTGACATTACACCAAATCGANCAGATTGTTTATCCATATATGGTATAGCAAGGGATTTGTCNGCTAAATATAATTCAAATTTAAAAAANATAGATGTTAAGAAAGNTGCATTNGCTAATAAATCTCAGCTTTTAAATAAGATAGATTCAAACATAGCACCAAATTATTCAGGAATGTTAATTCAAGGCNTAAATAATAATATCCCAACTCCCAAGCTCATAAAAAATAGATTACGNACATGCAGCATCCAATCTATAAATTTTATTGTAGATCTTGTCAATTATGTGATGTTAGACATTGGGCAACCCATGCATGCTTTTGATTTTGATAAAATAGTTGGACCTGTAGGAGTCAGACTCTCTAGAAAAGGTGAGTCAATAAAATGTCTTGATTTGAAAAAATATAATNTGAAGCCAGGTACCCCGGTAATTATTGATCAAACTGGTCCTATAGCNATTGCTGGTGTAATTGGTGGCGAATCAACGTCAACAACTAAAAAAACAAAAAATATTTTNATAGAATCTGCATACTTCTCTCCAGATTTAATAAGAAAGTCATCAAAAGATTATCGTATACAGACTGACTCTTCGTATAGATTTGAGAGAGGTGTAGATCCAAACCTTCAANAAAAAGCAATTGAACGTTTATATTACCTAATTACTCAAAACATGAAATTAAATTTGCCAATTAGCGCGTTTAGTCTGTCAAAGAAATCAAACACAAAAAATAACAAAAAAATTACCGTTAATCGAANTGATATAGACAGAATATTGGGCATACAAATCACATCATCTAGTATCAATAATATTTTAAAAAAACTAGAGTTTAAGCCTAAAAGGGTCTCTAAAGATATTACTAAAATTACTATCCCGTCACATAGATTTGANATACACGAGAGTAGAGATGTAATTGAAGAGATAGCTCGTCTTCATGGATATAATAAATTTCCATCAAAGATGCCTAATAAAATTATTAATTTTGAATCTCACTCTAAACCAGTTTCTGAATCGATAGCTGAGGTATTGACATCGAGAGGTTACAATGAGGTTGTTAATTTTAGTTTCATATCAAGAAATTCTCAATCGAGTACGTCAAAAGCAACNGAGATCATTAGTCTTATGAATCCGATCTCCGAAGATAAAGCAGAGATGAGAGCCAATATGATTCATGGGTTATTGAAAAATGCTTCATATAACTTAAATAGACAAGAGAATTCTATTAAACTTTTTGAGATAGGGAAGATTTATAGGAAGTCTAGTAAAAAAGAAATTATAGAGGAAAATATCATAGCAGGGATCGTTCTTGGTCCTAAACAATCNAAAAACCTTAAACAAGATTATAGAAATATAGATTTTTTTGATGTTAAAGGAGACATTGCCTCGCTTAAATTAGGCGTCGCTGTCGAAAAACTATCTGAAAAAGATTTTCTGGTAAANGGGTGTCAATCAGAAATTACTCTCAAAGCAAAACAAGTTGGACTTATAGGAGAGGTCAGTAGAGAGTTACTTGAGCAATATAGCTTAAAGACTCAAATAGTGTATTTCGAAATCTTCTTGGATGAATTAACTACACAAGAAGATGTAAAATACAGTGAATTTTCAATTTATCCAAAAGTAAAACGCGATNTAACTGTAATGTGCAAAAGTGATTATATTGCTNCAGATTTAGTCAAAAATATACGAGGAAACAGATATAAACACCTGATAAATATTAGAATTAGTGATATATTTAATAATGAAGGTGTTAATTATGGGACTAAAAATATCACTCTAGAATTAGTTTTTCAGCATGCTAGGCAAACGCTTACTGACGAGGACGTAACGGAGGAAATACATAAGATAATGTCCATGATTAAAGATGATTTGAAACTTGAAATAAAATCTTAAATGACTATAACAAAAAATACCCTAGTAGAGCTTTTACATGATGAAGTAGGTCTCAATAAAAGAGAGGCTAAAGAATTCATAGAGATGTTTTTTGAATCTATAAAAAGTAATTTAGAGAGTGGCAATGACATTAAAATATCAGGATTTGGTAATTTTATACTAAGAAACAAAAGCGCCAGACCTGGGAGAAACCCAAAAACAGGGGAAGAGGTCACAATTAAAGAGAGAAGGGTTGTAACATTTAAATCTGGTTTAAAGCTAAAAACTAAGTTGGAAGGATTTGATTCTGTAACAGATGAATAATCAAATTAATATCCCAAACAAAAGATATTTTACCATTGGTGAAGTCTCAAAAATATGCGACCTGAAAAGCCACGTTCTGAGATACTGGGAACAAGAATTTTCTCAATTGGATCCAATAAAAAGACGCGGCAACAGAAGATACTATCAACAGAAAGATCTTATTATTGTCCTAGAAATAAAAGATTTACTTCAAAATCAAGGCTATACAATTGACGGCGCCAAAACCAAACTTGACAATCCATCGTCTACCGAGAGATCAAATGAGACAAGTGGTCAAATAGTCAAGCAATTGAAAAATGACTTGGAGCAGCTATTAGTTTTATTAAACAAATAAATGGCATCAAAAATTACAAACAGATTCGATTATCAAATCTATACAACAAATAAAGTTAATAATCTTAGATATTACTGTTTATCTGAGAATATCAATGTTCCTAGTGTTACCTCAATTCTTCGAAGCACTGGGTCTAGACCTAACTCTAAACAAACAAAGAAGGTTACATATCCTATGGAAATAGGGGATATGATGCATCAATATCTACAACAGTACTTGAAGGGAGAGAGCAATATGACGATAAACTCGTCTCAAGCGTCTCTAGCAGAGTCACTAGGCAAGATTGTTATCGAAAATCTTATAAATGGTTTAGATGAGATTTGGGGATCAGAGGTATCTGTACATTATAAAGATGAATATGCCGGCACTATTGATTTGATCGGATTATTAGATAATAAGGTTTGTATCATAGATTATAAATCCTCCTATAGAACAAAAACTATAAGTGAATTAGAGGATTATTTTCTCCAGTGTGCTGCTTATGTGATTGCACATGATTGGCAATATGATACAAACATTGACTCCATAATGATTTTCCAAGTTACAAGAAGTGGAGAATACGAGATGAATCTTATTGATGGTGATGAGTTGATAATATATAAGGAAAAATGGCTTAAAAGGTTAACTGTTTTTTATGATAAAATAAGTAATGTTGAAAATTACACCTAATGAATTATTAGATAGAAATAAATTGTTGTTTCAGAAACTCTCTGAAATAAGGAGGTTAGTTTGACCTTCCAAATCTTGAAAATGAAATAAAACTAATTAATAAAGAATTAGAGATACAGGATAATTGGAATAAAAAAAATGTAATGTTAGATTTACAGAGGAATTTAAAGCAAAAATCTAACATCATAAATGAGATTGATATTATTCAGCAGAACTTAGACCTCATTACCTATACCACTTCGTCCATATTAGAAGATGAAAAAATCACTGACAACCTAGATTTAGTTGAAGAGATGCACTCACTTTTGACAGAAACAAAGCTTAAATTGAAAATATTAGAGACATCTCTAATGTTTAAGAATAAAGAGGATGTATATAATACATATATAGACATTCATTCAGGATCTGGTGGAACAGAGGCGCAAGACTGGGTTGAAATGTTATTAAGAATGTATACCAAATGGATAGAATCTCATAAGTTTAAACATGAGATAATAGAAATCACAGATGGTGATGTAGCGGGATTGAAGAGCGTGACAATAAGAGTAAGTGGTGATCATGCTTATGGATGGCTAAGAACCGAGTCAGGTATCCATAGGTTAGTAAGAAAATCNCCGTTTGATTCTGGAAATCGAAGACACACATCATTTGCATCCGTTTTTGTATATCCGGATGTAGATGATGAAATCGATATAGAGATAAACCCATCAGATTTACGAATAGATGTTTATCGNGCAAGTGGAGCTGGCGGTCAACATGTGAATACAACAGAATCTGCTGTTAGGATCACGCATCTCCCAACGAAAATTGTTACACAATGTCAAAATGATCGTTCGCAACATAAAAATAAAGAAAATGCTATGAAACAACTCCATGCTAAACTATATTTATATGAACAAGATAAGATGAATGAGATTAAGAATAAGGTTGAATCAGAAAAATCGGATATCTCATGGGGTAACCAGATTAGGTCATACATACTTGATGACTCAAGAATAAAAGATCTGAGAACAAAATACGAAACAAGTAACGTTCAAGATGTACTAGATGGAAATTTAGATCAATTTATTGAAGAATGTTTAAGAAAGGGCTATTAGAATGACCGATGAGAATAAATTAATTTTAGAGAGAAAAAAGAAGCTCAAGGATTCTCTTGAGCATCAGTCTACTTACCCAAATTCTTTTCGAAAGACNCACTATTCAAGGGATTTAATAGAAGAATTTGAATCAAAAAGTAAAGAAGATTTGGAGAGTCACTCTGAGCTATTCTCAATTTCTGGAAGGCTATTGACCATAAGATTGATGGGAAACTCTGCTTTTGCGAATCTTCATGATGATCTAGGAAAGATACAGATTTACATTCAAAAAAAACAAGTCGGGGAAGAATTATATAAATTGTTTAATATACTAGATCTAGGAGATATTGTTGGAGTTGAAGGATCGATATTTAAAACCAAAACCGGAGAGCTCACGGTAAATGTAAGTAAAATAATTTTGTTATCGAAATCTCTAAGGCCATTACCTGAGAAATTTCACGGTATAGCTGATATAGAGATTAAATACAGACAGAGATACCTAGACTTAATAACTGACACGGAGAGTAAAGATGTATTCATTAAGAGATCCAAAATTGTAAGCCAGATTAGAGAATATTTTACAGAAAATGATTATATGGAAGTTGAGACACCGATGATGCACCAGATACCAGGAGGCGCTAATGCAAAACCATTTATAACACATCATAATAGTCTAGATATTGATCTATATTTACGTATTGCGCCCGAACTTTTCCTTAAAAGATGTATTATTGGTGGCTTTGAGAGGGTATTTGAAATAAATCGGAGTTTTCGTAACGAGGGACTATCTGTAAAACACAACCCAGANTTTACTATGATTGAGTTCTATGCCGCATATCAAGACTTCACATATCTTATGACATTTATTGAGAATCTCTTTAAATCTCTCACGAAGACACTGAAAATAGATGATCCATTTGAGTACCAAGATCATAAATTTAAATTACAAGAAAAATTTATGAGAAAAACTTTTCATCAATCCATAATTGANGAAGTTAGTGATATTAATGATACAAATATCGGAGATATTGAATATCTTAAGTCATATTGTAAAGATCATAAAAATAAAGTTGCTTCAAATAATCTAGATGCTTTACTTCTTGAAATATTTGAGAAGGAAGTTGAAAAAAATCTTATAGAACCAACTTTTATAACTCACTATCCAACATCTGTTTCTCCTTTGGCTAGGTCTTTTGATGATAACCCAAGTTTATGCGAACGATTTGAGTTATTTATTGCTGGAAGAGAGATTGCCAATGGATTTTCTGAACTTAATGATCCCGACGAGCAAGCAAGGAGATTTAAAGATCAAATAGGTGTTGAAGATGAGAAGATGAAATATGATGATGATTTCATTAAAGCTCTGGAGTATGGGATGCCGCCAACAGCTGGCGCTGGTATTGGTATAGATCGCTTAGTAATGTTGTTGACAAACTCCACTTCCATCAGAGATGTATTACTTTTTCCCCAAATGAGACCTAAGAAATAATTTATCAAATGTAACAAAAAAATCTTGGATATTTTTAAAACTTCTTGTTTTTAACTCTTTGTTAGTGTTATTTGTATATAAATAAATTTTATCTTTGATAGATAAAGTTATTTCATCTTTGTCCTCAAAATAAATTTTAACCTCATCTTGTATTATCTGGATTTCAATATTCTTTTGTGTAAAAAAGTCTTCGATATCAGCTAAAACTTCGTGAAGGTCATTCATTACTTAATATTGCTGCGTACCCTATATAATCAGAAGGTTTGAGCTTGAATAACTTAGCTTTCTCTTTTTCAGGTATATCAAGTTTGCTAATGATTTCATGTATAGTAGATTTATTGAGTTTTTGTCCTCTCGTATATTTTTTCAATAGCTCGTATGGATCATCTTGAGAGTACTTTCGCGCAATCATTTGAATAGGTTCTGCTAATATCTCCCATGATGTATCTAAGTCATCTTTAATTTGCTCTTGATTAATTATAATTTTACTCAANCCTGTGAGTAAATTCTTATAACTAACTTTCGAATAACCAAATGCTACACCAACATTTCTTAAAACTGTCGAATCCGATAAGTCTCTCTGTAACCTACTAATAACCAGCTTGGAAGAAAAAAACTTAAACATACTATTCGCCATTCCTAAATTGCCCTCAGCATTTTCAAAATTTATTGGATTTATTTTATGAGGCATTGTTGATGAACCTATCTCGCCTTTAACATTCTTTTGAGAAAAATAATTCTTAGATATGTAAGTCCACACATCTTGAGAGAACCCAATCAAGATTGAATTAATGTGTGCCATCTGATCACAAATATCAGCCAAATAGTCATGCGACTCTATCTGCGTTGTATGTGTATTTTGAGTCAATCCTAATGATTTAATGAATTTATTAGTGGCAACCGGCCAATTTATGGATGGGTATGAAACGTTATGTGAGGAATAATTCCCTGTGGCACCATTAATTTTCCCCAAAACCCTCGTCTTATCCAACAGAATGGTGAGGTATTCAAGTCTTTTATAGAAAATACTCATTTCTTTGCCCATGGTTGTGGGCGATGCGGGTTGACCGTGCGTATATGATAACATTGCTACTTTAGCATACTGCTTGGATTTCTTCTTAATATCTCTCTTGATCTCATTTAAATCAATTAAAATTTGCCTCAGTCCTTCTTTTATCATCAATGCGTGGGATAAGTTATTGATATCTTCAGATGTACAGAATATATGAACAAACTCTTTGTATTTTTTTATACTTGGAAATTCGTTAATCTTCGATTTAATGTAATACTCCACAGCCTTTACATCATGTTTAGTAGTTTCCTCAATNTTTTTTATTTTTTTCGCTTCAGCTATATCAAAATTTTCAACGATACTTATCAGATATTTCTGAGATTTGGCAGATAGTTTGGGTAATTCTTTAACTTGAGGATGATTTGACAGGTAAATAAACCAGGATATTTCAACGAATAATCTATTTTTGATCAGATTATACTCTGAAAATATAGCTGAGATTTCAGTGCAAAGTTTGGCGTATCTGCCATCGAGTGGTGAGATTGATAGTAATTCATCTTTTTTCATTCTAATCTTTATCTCAAAAATGATATGATAACATATAAATAAGTATTTTTGAATCTTATGGCATCGAAGAAGATTGGTTATAGAGTAGAGACTGATTCACTGGGAAAAGTAAAAGTTCCCAAAGGTGCGCTTTATGGCGCGCAAACACAGAGAGCTATCGATAATTTTAAAATTAGCTGGTATCGTTTTGATCCTATTTTTATTGAATCTCTAGCTACTTTGAAAGCTGCATGCGCAATAGCAAATAAAGATTCTAAAGTGCTGCAACCTAAAATTGCTAAAGCAATATCCTTAAGCGCTCATGAAATTTCAGCAAACATTGAAAGTTATTATGATCAGTTTCCAATAGATATTTTTCAAACAGGTTCTGGTACAAGCACCAATATGAATATGAATGAAGTTTTAGCTACTTTATCATCACGCAGAGCTAAAGTAAGAATCCATCCTAATGACGATGTGAATAAATCACAGAGCTCTAACGATGTGATTCCTTCGTGCATTAATATTTCATCAGTTCTTCTAGCTACGGAATTGTACGATGTTGTAGATTTCCTAATAATGAAGCTCATTGAAAAAGAGTGGCAGTATAAAGATGTTATAAAAACTGGGAGGACACATTTGATGGATGCGGTTCCCCTATCATTAGGTTATGAAATAGAATCATGGAGAGAGCAACTTGTTCATGCAAATGAATCTCTAAATACCGCTAAGAGTGAGTGTCAATTCTTACCAATTGGTGGGACAGCAATTGGTACTGGATTGAATGCACCAAAAAGTTTTTCCAAAAATGTTTGTAAAGAACTTAATAATATTTTTAAGAAGCAAAAAATTAAATTCTCACCTAATGCGAACAAATCTGAGATGATTAGTTCTCAAAACCATATATTAGGATTAAGTAGTTCACTTTTAAGAATATCAACGTGCCTTATAAAAATATCTAATGATTTGAGATGGATGAACTCTGGCCCAGTTTCTGGTCTTTCAGAGATCAAGCTAAAAGCTCTTCAGCCAGGAAGTAGCATTATGCCTGGTAAGATCAACCCAGTTATACCAGAGGCAGTTATAATGGCATCAACGCAAGTTTCTGGAAATCACAGTTGCATAATAAACTCTTGTCAGTCTAGTTCTTTTCAACTCAATACAATGCTTCCGCTTATCGCACACAACATAATTGAGTCTTTTAATCTTATGATAAGCTCGGTGATATCTCTTGCAGACACAATAGAATCTTTTGAAGTTAATCATACCTCAATAAAAGACTGTCTTGATAGGAATCCAATAATTGCTACAAAACTAAACGATGTTATCGGATATGATGAGGCCTCAGCTATTGTAAAAGANGCATATAAGACAAATAAGCCTATAATAGAAATAGCAGAGAGAAGGACCAAGCTAACTAGAAAGGATCTTGAAAAACTATTAGACCCAAAAAAATTGGTTTAAATGCAAAAGAGCGACATAAGAAAAAAGGATAAACCATTTTTCATCTGGCTATATGGCTTTACAGCAATACTCTCTCTTTTTTATTTGTTCTTTTATTATGATTTATTAATTGAATTACTTATAAATGATGTAAGTTATATTTCATTAATTATACTTTTAATATTTTCTTTGAGTACTATTTTTTTGGGATATCAATCATATCAAATTCAAGAATGCATGAGTAATTTCACTAGAATTAAATATTCAAGTATTTCCAAGAATATGGCTAGCGAGAAAAGTCTATGTAACTATTATGATCAATGTATGTATGAATTTTTTAATTTATCATTAGGATCAACTAAAACTAATATAGATAACATTAATGAACTCTTAGAGGTTAAATTGTATAAATACATAAGAACGATAAATTTTGTAGCAGATCTGTTAATTCGCCTAGGTTTAATTGGAACCGTTATTGGTTTTATTATAATGTTGCAATCTGTAACATTAATCGAAAATTTCGATATAACTCTAATGCAAGATTTAATGCGGGACATGAGTGGTGGAATGATGGTTGCTTTATATACAACTTTAACTGGGATTACATCTGCAGTAATATTGATGCTTCAAAATAAATATCTTGAGCAGAAAGTAATTGATTTATATTCGGGTATTATTGAGGTATCTTTATCAAAAAATGAAACTACAGAATAATCAGAGTCTCTCTGATCCATTTACTGATTTATTATTTAATGTTCTTCTAGGATTTGTTTTTCTTTTCTTTATCACTATTTTGTTCATTAACCCCATAACAAAACTTGGAAACGTAAATTTGAAAGCAGAATTTATTATTACATTAGATTGGAAGGATAGTTTGCCTGATGATATTGATTTATGGGTTCAAGATCCCAATGGTGAAGTTGTTTCATACCTCAAGAAGGATGCAGGTTGGCTTCATCTTGATAGAGACGATCAAGGAGAAATCAATGATAAGGTAACAATAAACAATCAAGAGATTATATATCCGATTAATAGAGAGGTTGTTACTTTGAGAGGAATTATACCAGGCGAATATATCGTAAACGTGTATATGTATTCAAACCCAAGTAGCCGTCCAGTAGATATAAATCTCACGATTGAGAAAGTTAACCCATCGCTNAAATTAGTTTATTTTAACAATTCTACCTTGATAAAAAAAGATACTGAGATGACTCTTGCAAGATTCAATCTTGACTCACAGGGAAAATATACCTCGCTTAATAGTCAACAGGTAATATTGACTCCGTATAAATTAGATGGATTATAATTATATGATAATCATTTTAATTATAATATTTTTAACAATTATATATGGTTGGCTTGTATATAAGTTAATCTCATTTCAATATTTTAAAAGGCCGTCATGGATGATTATCACTTCATTTTTAATATTTATTTTACTTCATACAGTACTATTATCATTACTTGGATATCCAACAAATCAGAATTTACCAAATGAATTTAGATTACTTTATTTTTATAAAAACGATAATAAGATTATAATTTTATTAAAGCCAAATGATACCGGTTATACAAGATTGCATGAGTTAGATTATAGTTTAGAACTAGAGTCATCACTTTCACAAGCAATGGATTCTGCAAATAAAGGAAGGGTGCTTATGGGGGTGTTAGAAGAGGGCGCTGATAATGTAAATTCTGGTATTAAATTCATTGAAATCAAGAGAAATTTACCGACTAAATAGTGATATCATTTTTGCGTTTCTGTGATAGAATAACTTCAAATCGAAATGGACAGTTATGAAATTTAAAGATTCTCTTACACATATAAGTGAAAAGAAGACAATCTTCAATATAAACAAGGTAGAGATTTCACATTTACCTTACTCCTTACGAGTTTTATTTGAAAACTATGTAAGAAATACTCCCTCTGATCAGATTAATCAGAGTGTAATCAAAAAGTTCTTAGACTGGAATGGTTCGGCAAAAGATCAAACCGAGCTGACATTCTACCCAAGTAGAGTAATTATGCAGGATTTTACTGGTGTCCCTGCTGTAGTAGATTTAGCATCAATGCGAGATGCAGTGAAAAAATTAAATGGTGATCCAAGTTTGATAAATCCACAATGTCAGACAGATCTTGTTATTGATCATTCTGTAATGGTTGATCACTATGGAACTAGTGATTCTAGAGATCTTAATACTAAACTAGAATACCAGAGAAATATTGAGAGATACCGTTTACTTAAATGGGGTCAGGGTGCGTTTGAAAATTTGAGGATAGTACCTCCTAATAATGGAATTATTCACCAAATAAACATTGAATATATTTCAAGAGTTATTTTTGAAAAGAATGATCTGGTTTATCCAGATACTGTCGTTGGAACAGATTCACACACAACAATGGTAAATGGATTAGGAGTACTTGGATGGGGTGTTGGAGGCATTGAGGCTGAGGCTGCAATGCTAGGTCAGCCAATCCCGATGCTTCTGCCTGAGGTAATTGGTTTTGAATTATCTGGAGAATTAGTTGGGTCTACGACTGCTACTGATCTTGTGTTGACAATTGTTGAAAGTTTGAGAGAGGCAAATGTAGTTGGAAAATTTGTTGAATTCCATGGCGATGCATTAGATAGATTATCAATAGCGGATAGGTGTACTATAGCTAACATGGCTCCAGAGTATGGAGCAACATGCGGTTTTTTCCCTGTTGATAGAATGACCATAGACTATTTATCTACAACAGGTAAAGATGAAAAGCATCTTAATTTAGTGAAGTCTTACTCAGAGAAAGTAGGCCTTTTTAGAAATAAGAATGACAATATCAAGTATACACAGAATTTACATTTAGATATTTCTACTATCAAGGCATGTGTCTCAGGACCTAAAAGGCCTGAGGATAGAGTTGACTTAACTGAAGTCAAAACAGCAGTAAAAAAAGAAATTGAGAAATTGAAAAAATCATCAGAAAATTCTGTTACCAAAATAAAAGACGGATCAATTATGATAGCAGCAATAACTAGTTGTACAAACACATCAAACCCAAGCGTGATTATAGGTGCAGGGCTTGTGGCGAAAAAAGCTGTCGAGAAAGGTCTGTGTGTAAAATCTTGGGTTAAAACTTCTCTTGCACCAGGATCAAGGGTGGTAAAAAATTATCTTGAGCAAGCAGGCTTATTGACATATTTTGATAAACTGGGGTTCAACATAATTGGGTATGGCTGTACTACTTGTATTGGAAATTCTGGCCCATTAGACGAGTCTTATGTTGAGGAGATAAATAATAACGATCTTGTAGTGAGTTCGATACTATCTGGTAATAGAAATTTTGAGGGAAGAATCCATCCTGATATTAAGATGAATTTCTTAGCTTCTCCAATGCTTGTAATCGCATATTCACTCGTTGGAACAATGGATTTTGATATTACAAAGGAATCTATTGGAGTGGATTCAGATAATAATGAAGTATACTTAAATGATATTTGGCCATCTATAGAAGAAATTAATGAATTAGTCTCAGAAAATATAACTAAGGAGATGTTCACTCAATCATACAGTGACTTGTTTTTAGGTGATGATAATTGGCAAGAGATTGATACAAAAAAATCTGAATATTTTGATTGGGAAGAGTCCTCTACGTATATCCAACCTTCTCCTTTCTTTGATAGCTTAAATAGCGAATCCTCAAAGCTTGAACAAATAAAAAATGCATATCCACTATTAGTGCTTGGTGATAGCGTAACTACTGATCATATCTCACCAGCTGGTTCATTCAAAGAGTCAACGCCAGCAGGAAAATTCCTCGTTTCTAGGGGAACAGATATTCTGGATTTCAATTCTTATGGTTCTAGGAGAGGCAACTATCAGATAATGCAAAGAGGGACTTTTGCAAACATAAGAATACAAAATAAGCTTGTTCCAAATACAACCGGTGGGTTCACCAAACATATACCTACAAATGAAGAAATGTCGATCTATGATGCATCGCAGAGGTATATGAATAATAAAGACGACCTCATTGTTTTTGCTGGAAAAAATTATGGGTGCGGCTCATCTAGAGATTGGGCAGCAAAAGGAACTAAACTTTTAGGTGTTAAGGCTGTGATAGCAGAAAGTTTTGAGAGAATCCATAGGTCTAATTTAGTAGGAATGGGTGTTCTCCCACTCCAGTTTTTAGAAGGAGATAGCTTTGAGTCTCTCCAGTTAGATGTTTATTCGCAATTTACAATTAGTACAATTAAAGAGCACGATAAAGATGCAGTCATATCCACTTCAGTAAATAATCAAGAATTTAGTTTCAAAGTTAAGATTAGGATAGATACTGCTATGGAATGGAACTATTTCATGAATGATGGAATTCTTAACTATGTTCTTAAGAATATAGCTAGTTCTGCATAGTTCCAATAATTTCTTTTATTCGATTAATATATCGTTTCTTAAAAATGAAAAACTTCAGATCGGAGCCATCGCATTGTTTCCATAGATAAATTGACCTGATGCCAGCTAATAGGGCTGTTCTTATTCTTGCGGCATTTAATCCAATTTTTAGGTGAACATTATCTCCACTTACAACAATTCTTGGTTCAATTTTGCTAAATGTTGATTGATAAATTTCACCAATTTGCTCGGTTTTTTCATCTATTCCCATATTATTATGATCTGCACTTAATTGTTTCAATTTTTCAAAAAAATCACTGCTGATATTTTTGTCTTTATCTACTTTTCTTACGAGCTCTTTAAGTGAAGAAATATATCTTCTTGTCTCACTACTTCTAGTAAAAATATCATCAATAACCTGTTTTTTCATATATCTAAAACCAGTTTTTAAATTATTCTTATTTTTATATATTTCAGATGGATCATAAGATTCAAAATTAAGAATTGATTCTAAAAGAGGCATAAAATCATCTTCCTTATACTCGCCTTTCCATGCTAATCTAGAAACGAAATTACACGACTGATACAATGCTGCCAAAGCTAAAAGTTGTTGATCTAATTTTTCTGTCGACATAGTTCTTCTATTATCCCTCCACCAATACATTCTTGGCCTTTGTAAATAACTGCACTTTGACCCGGTGTGATAGCTCGTTCCGCAGATCCCATTTTAATATAAGTTATTTTATCATTAGTATAAATATTTATCGGTATATGTCTGCCGCCATGCCTAAAACGTGCAGTATAGTCCTCTGATTCATTTGGTTCATCATTAACCCAACTAACAGAAGAGAGCTTTACATGACCGATAAAATTCAATTTATGTTCATCCTGTGTAACAATTAACTCATTTGTAGTTATATTTTTTTCTAGGACAAACCATGCTTCATTCTTTGAATCATTTCTTCCACCAATACCCAAACCTTTTCTTTGTCCAAGCGTATAATTAAAGATCCCTAAATGATTTCCTAAAACAACTCCTTTCTCGTTGATAATATTCCCTGGCTTATCTTTAATATAATTACTTATAAAACTTGTAAAATTCTTTTTGCCAATAAAACAAATACCCATGCTTTCTTTTTTCTCAAAAATTTCTAAATCAAAATCTCTAGCAATGCGTTTTACATCATTCTTGGTNATATCTTCGAGNGGGAAAATAATGTCCTGTAGAATATCNTGTTTTAACATATANAGAAAATAAGTCTGATCTTTAGATAAATCNCTAGGAATATTTAATGTGAATTTATTATNCAGATTTTGTATTTTTGCNTAATGACNTGTCGCAAACTTATCATAACCNAGAGACTTTATATGCCTATAGAAATAATTAAACTTAATCTCTTTATTNCAGTAAATATCAGGATTAGGTGTAATACCTNTATTNAAGCCATCAATAAATCTCTGAAATACNANATCCCAATATTTATCAGAAAAATTNACTGTAAGTAATTTTATGCCNAGTTTCTCTGCTACTCTTTTCGCATCATTNTAATCATCAGCAACGCCACAGTTATTTTTAGTATCATCTTCCTCCCAGTTTTTCATAAAAATNCCTGTAACTTGGTACCCCATTTCTTTGAGAAGTACTGCNGAAATCGATGAATCTACACCTCCAGACATTCCAACTATGACATTTTTGCTATAATTCATGATTTGTAATTGTTTAATTTAGCCGTTAATAGTATTATCTACGCTAAATTATAATATATCGATGTTCAAGAGGTAACAATGAATAAACTTAGATCCGCAAATGATATTCAAAAAGATTGGGATTCCAACCCNCGATGGAAAAATGTTAAAAGAGACTACTCAGCTGAAGANGTAGCAAAATGTAGTGGTAGTGTNAAAATAGAGTACACTTTGGCTCAAAATGGTGCTGAAAAACTATGGANCTTGATCAACACAGAGGATTTNGTCAATGCTCTTGGNGCATTAACTGGTAACCAAGCTATGCAACAAGCNAAAGCTGGTTTAAAAGCAGTTTACCTATCAGGNTGGCAAGTCGCNGGTGATGCGAANACAGGCATGCAAATGTATCCAGATCAATCTTTATATCCTGTAGATAGNGTTCCNAGTGTCGTAAAAAGAATTAATAACTCTCTNCGTAGGGCTGATCAGTTAAATATCGCNGANGGNAATGANNTAGTTGATTACATGTTACCTATAGTNGCTGATGCNGAAGCTGGCTTTGGTGGNGTCTTAAATGCATTCGAATTAATGAAAGCAATGATAGAAGCAGGTGCAGCAGGAGTCCATTTCGAAGATCAGTTAGCCTCAGCAAAAAAATGTGGCCACATGGGTGGAAAAGTTCTTGTGCCAACACAAGAAGCAGTGCAAAAACTCGCTGCTGCAAGACTAGCAGCTGACGTTTCAGATGTCCCGACTGTATTGCTAGCAAGAACTGATGCAGAAGCAGCAAACTTAATAACAAGTGACATTGATCCTAGAGATAAAGAATTTTGCACGGGTGATAGAACCGCAGAGGGATTTTATAGAGTGAAAAATGGAATCGAGCAAGCCATCTCTCGTGGTTTGGCGTATGCTCCATATGCTGATTTAGTATGGTGTGAAACAGGTGTTCCAGATTTAACATTTGCAAAACAATTTGCTGAAGCTCTTAAAAAAGAACACCCTGAGCAGCTGTTGGCGTATAATTGTTCGCCTTCATTTAATTGGAAGAAAAAATTAGATGATGCACAAATAGCTAAATTTCAAAAGGAGTTAGGAGCTATGGGATATAAATTTCAATTTATTACTCTAGCAGGTTTTCATGCTTTAAATCATAGTATGTTTGAATTAGCTAAAGGTTACAATGAGAGTCAAATGACTGCATATGTTAAACTTCAAGAAGCTGAATTTGCATCTGAGAAAGATGGGTATACTGCAACCAAACATCAAAGGGAAGTTGGTACAGGTTACTTTGATACAGTTACTCAAGTTATTCAAGGTGGCACATCATCAACTACAGCTCTTACAGGTTCAACAGAAGAAGAGCAGTTTGAGAAGTAATACTAACAATATTACCCTGCTTTAATTTTTATGATTAAATTCAACGAACCAAGTGATGGTCAAATAATATCATTCAAGGATGGGGTGTTACAGACTCCTGACAAGCCTATAGTTCCATATATAATAGGTGATGGCATCGGTATAGATGTAACACCTGTTATGAAGAGAGTCTTGAATTATGCCATAGGTAAAGCATATGGCGTCTCTAAAGAAATTAAGTGGATGGAGATATATGCTGGTCAACAAGCAATTGATATATGTGGCCAGCTGCTACCTCAAGAAACTATCGATGCAATGAAAAAATATAGAGTTTCGATCAAAGGCCCTCTCACAACACCCATCGGAAACGGATTTAAGTCTATCAATGTTAGTATAAGACAAAAATTAGATTTATTTGCATGCGTCCGTCCTATCAGATATTTCCCTGGGACAAATAGCCCAATGGTTGATTCTAACTTAACAGACATGGTTGTTTTCAGAGAGAATACTGAAGATCTATACACTGGCATTGAGTGGAAACCTGGTTCAGATGGCGCAAAAAAAATTATAGAATTCATTAATAATGAATTTGGTGAATCACCATTTCGTTTTGAAAATGATTGTGGAATTGGAATAAAACCTGTTTCGAGGGAAGGTTCTGAGAGATTAATAAATATGGCAATAGAGTTTGCTCTTAATGAAAAAAAAGATTCTCTGACTATCGTTCATAAAGGAAATATAATGAAATATACAGAAGGTGCATTCAGAGATTGGGCATATGATTTGGTTAAGAATAAATACAATGGTTTAGCTAATGAAGATGGGACTTACTCTATAACTTGCTCTAAGTCAGGACACATGCTTACTATTAAAGATTGTATCGCAGATAATTTTTTGCAACAAATTATATTAGTTCCCGAACAACATGAGGTTATAGCAACACTTAATTTAAATGGTGATTATATTTCTGATGCATTAGCTGCGCAAGTTGGAGGCATAGGGATTGCTCCGGGCGCAAATATTGGTGATGGTTATGCTGTCTTCGAAGCAACTCATGGTTCAGCAGAATCTTTTGCCGGCAAAAATAGGGTTAACCCTAGCTCAATAATTTTATCTGGTGAGATGATGCTTAGACATATAGGTTGGGATGAGGCTGCAGATTTTGTGTTAAAAGGCGTGATTGGTGCAATACAAAAAAAGCAACTAACTTTTGACTTAGCAAGAGCGAGAGCAGGAAAGAAGTTCATTAGGCCTAGATCAAAAGAGAAGCATACAGCTGAAGAAATTAAACAAGAGCTTATGAAGCTTGTGCCTGGCGCAACATTAGTAAGTACTCAAGGTTTTGGTGACGCTGTTATAGATAATATGTAGTCGTCTACTTATCTCTGAAAATAATTCTTCCTTTCGATAAATCATAAGGCGTGAGAGCAACCATAACTGAGTCTCCGCGCAGTATTCTTATATAATGTTTGCGTATTTTTCCAGAGATATGGGCTGTAACAACATGTCCATTTTCTAGTTCGACTCTGAACATTGTATTAGGAAGAGTTTCAATTACCTTTCCTGACATTTCTATCTGTTCATCTTTTGACATATTTCATATTAGATTGTAAATTATTGTAAGTACAGTAAATTTATAGAAATTACTATGGATATATTAGCTAATAAATATAAGTCAAATTATAAGATTCTGAACTTTGATCATCTTATGAGAATTTATGAGAAAAATTATTCTTTATTCTCTATTGCTCTTGAATTTATTAATGACCAGAATAAAGCATCAACAATCCTTATTAATGATTTAAGGATGTATTATGAGCCAATATCGCTGTCTAAATACACTCATATTTTCCGGTTGTACTACAAATTTAGAGATCTGAGCAACAATCCGTTTCAATCTTATTCGTTGAAGCCGCATCTAATTTATACACTGTACCGAGACGCAAAGCTTCTTGAGGCGAAAACACTGGAGGAATTTCGTAATTTTGACAGCTCAGTAGATAATAAAATTAATCTGAATCTGAGTGTTTATTACTGGCTTAAAGCCTTAATTGAAAAAAGTGATATATATCAATAGTTTGACTAATTATTCTTAATATTCGTTACGTTTTTCATTTTTCCCCACTCAGTGCTTTACATTTACTGTCCATAACATTATGTTGACAAAGACTAACATTTTATTGACAAACATTCATAATTATCCCACACTTGAAATATTGGAAACGATACCATACCATTACGGTAAGGTATTAATTACTATTATTAATTACTTTGGAGAGAAATGATGAAATTATCAGCAAAAGGAAGATATGCCAT
>PBHH01000002.1 GCA_002720195.1 Gammaproteobacteria bacterium | reverse complement strand
TCTAACCTTATCATTTTACTTATTTCATCAATTTGATTTAAATTCATCCGGATTACAATTTGAACAGAAGGTAATCTGGATTGAAAATCTTAACATAAATTATCATCTAGCTATCGATGGCTTTTCAATAATCTTTATATTATTAACTACAATAGTTTCTAGCATTATTATTCTCTATAGTTTTTCTGAAGATAGGGAGCAAAACAATAAATTTATAGGTTTATTCCTAATTCTCGAAGGAATTATAATTGGAGTGTTTTGTGCCTTTGATAGCATTCTATTTTATATTTTCTTTGAGGCAATGCTTATCCCATTATTCTTAATTATTGGTATTTGGGGAGGGACTAACAGGGTTTATGCAACTATTAAATTTTTCATCTATACACTTATAGGATCAGTTTTAATGTTGATTTCTCTAATATATCTATCTATCGAGTCTTCCAGTTTTTTCATACAAGATTTTTATAACTTACAACTACCACTTGGTACTCAGATCTATTTATTTCTAGCTTTCTTGATTGCTTTTGGGATAAAAATTCCTATGTGGCCTGTACATACGTGGTTGCCAGATGCTCATGTTCAAGCACCCTCATCAGGCTCTGTCATATTAGCAGCTGTTCTACTGAAAGTAGGGGGATATGGAATGATAAGATTCTTATTACCAATTACACCTGATGCCGGTATCTATCTAAATGATATTATCGTCCCATTGTCTTTAATTGCAATAATCTACATTAGTTTCGTTGCATTAGCTCAGAAAGATATGAAGAAGCTTATAGCATATTCATCTATTGCACATATGGGATTTGTAACTCTTGGGATATTTTTAACTTTTAATATTTTTGAGACCAGTAACACATTAAATAATGAAATGATATTGATGGGATTACAGGGTTCTCTGATGCAAATGATATCTCACGGGTTAATATCTGCCGGTCTTTTTATTTGTATTGGAATAATATATACGAGAACAAAGTCTCGATCGATAGATGAACAGTCTGGAATTGGGCAAATTATGCCAATATTTTCGGCATTAATGATGTTTTTTCTGATGTCTAATTCTGGGTTGCCTGGCACATCTGGATTCGTTGGTGAATTCATGGTTTTGATTGCAAGTTTAGAAATAAGTTCTGCTTATGCTATTCTAGCATCTACTACACTTGTTCTAGCTGCTTCTTATTCTCTTTGGTTGGGGAAAAGAATATTATTTGGAGAAATATCGAGTGATACAGTTAAAAACATGAAAGTTTTGCAAAAAGACGAATTTTGGTCATTATTTATTCTAATATTAATGATTATATTTTTTGGCATCCAGCCAAATTATATTCTTGAGGTAAGTCATGCTACATCGCTCAATATGATAAATTTAATTATGAGTAGGTAAAAAAATGACTTTTATTTTTTCTATGATTCCTGAGATAATAATTCTATCTTCTTTGTCGATAGTTATAGTAGCAGATCTTTTTTTAAATAATAATAATAAGCACCTTTCTTATTATTTTCTTCAGATTGCATTATTTGTCACATTATCTTACTTATTGTCCATATCTAATGATGAAATACTTATTAACGAGCTATATGATTCATCGATATTCTCGATCTACGTAAAAATATTTTTAATACTTCTACTAATAATTGTATTTAGTTACTCATATTCATATCTTAAAAATTTTGAAAAATATAAATCAGAATATTTCATGATAATTATCTTTGGGCTTTTAGGTATGATGATTATGGTATCATCAAATCATCTTTTACTTCTGTATTTAGGTATTGAGCTATTATCATTGGCTCTCTATACAATTATTGCTTATAACAAAGATTCGCTCCATTCTGCTGAAGCTGCAGTTAAATATTATGTTTTAGGTGCTATGTCATCAGGATTTCTTCTTTTTGGGATATCTCTTATTTACGGTCTTACTGGGGCATTGCTTTACGACGATATTGTTACCCAAATTACTTCTATGAATATTGATTCAACGCAATATTCAATAAATAGTATAGGATTAATATTTGCACTTACCTTTATTTTAATCAGTATTGCTTTCAAGTTTGGAGCGGCGCCATTTCATATGTGGCTACCTGATGTTTATCAAGGCTCTTTAACCCCAACTACACTTATGTTGAGTACTATACCAAAGGTTGCAATATTCATTGTCATGATAAAGCTTACTAATTCAATATTCTCTGATTTACAGATTTTTTGGTCAGAAATGGTTTTAATATTATCAGTATTTTCTATTTTAATTGGAAACTTAATTGCTATTGTTCAAACAAATATTAAAAGGTTGCTTGCATATTCCACAATTGCTAATGTTGGCTTCATTCTTCTTGGAATTTATACGGGGCCTACGTACGGATATAGTGCAGCATTATTCTATACTATCACTTATACATTATTTACAACCGCAGTCTTTGGACTACTTTGTGAATTGAAAACAGATAAATCACCTATTGAAAACATAAAAGACTTAAGCGGGCTGAATTATAAGTATCCCTCATTAGCAATTTTATTCTTGATTATTATGCTTTCAATGATAGGTATACCACCATTTCTGGGGTTTTATGCAAAATTTTATATTATTCAATCTCTCATCATGGAGAATCATATTAATTTAGCAGTATTTGCAGTAATTATGACGGTTATAGGATCATTTTACTACTTGAGAGTTATAAAGGTAATTTACTTCGACGAATTAGATGACAAAATAGTTAGCATATCATCTCATTTGATTTCATATATGCTAGTACTATCGCTTGTAATGATTGGTTTGTTTCCAAATATTCTTAGCTCTCTTGCCTTTTATAGCATCAAGAACCTTTAAGGGTTGAAAATTAATATCATAAAATATAGACTCCATACTTAGTGCGGGGTGGAGCAGTCTGGTAGCTCGTTGGGCTCATAACCCAAAGGTCGTAGGTTCGAATCCTGCCCCCGCTACCAAAATATTCCATTAAAAAATCTATCATTTACTCTACTCTATTATATAAAAATATTATACAATTAAGCCGTAGCTCCATATTGGGGCTATTTTATTGCTTGTTGCTGATGAATGAGATAGAGACTGAACTTATGGAAACCATTAATGATCTTGTGTTAAAAGAAGACATTGAGATTCTTAATATTGAAATTATAGGGTCAAGAAATGCCAATAGGGCAGAGATTGTTATTGATTCCCAAAAAGGGATCACAATTGATGATTGTGCAAATGTATCAAATATTATTCGTGATGTTATAAGATTTGATGATAAATTCTCCGATATTTCTGAAATGTCCATAGAGGTAAGTTCTCCTGGAATTAATAGGAGATTATATAACTTAAAGGATTATGAAAACTTCATAGGTGAAAAAACACTAATTAAGCTTAAACGAGCAGTTAATGGGAAACGAACTATCAAAGGCAGAATATCAAAAGTGGAAGAAAGTTTAATAGAATTAGAGGTTCATGGCGAGGTAATTTCCATACTCTTCGAAAATATAAAAAAAGCGAACCTACAACGAGAAATAAAGGTATAAAAATGAATAAAGAAATTTTATTAGTAGTCGAAACTGTTTCAAATGAAAAAAATGTCAGTCGTGAAGTGATAGTTGATGCTATTGAGCAAGCTATAGCTGGCGCAGTAAAGAAAAAATATCGATTAGACCAAAAAATTGATATTGATGCCAGAGTGCAGATAGATTTAGAGACGGGTAATTATAAGACTTTTAGGCGATGGAAGGTAGTCGAGGATATTGAAATTGACATGGATGATCAGCAAATACTTGAGACTGATGATATCGCAAAGAAAAATAACCTAAAATTAGATGAATTTTCAGAAGAGGAAATACCATCTATAGAATTTGGAAGAATATTAGCGCAAACTGCTAAAAATGTGATTGTTCAAAAAGTAAGAGATGCAGAGAGAAGTAGAATTGTAGATCTCTATCTTCCAAAAATTGGACAATTGATTTTTGGTATCGTTAAAAGAGTAGAAAAGGGAAATATTTTTATTGATTTAGGAATGCCTGATAAGGGAACCATAGATGAGGCTGTAATACTTAAGGATAATCTGATTCCTAAAGAAGTTATTAGATCTGGAGATCGATTAAGAGGTTATTTAAGCCATGTCCAATCAGAGACAAGAGGCCCACAATTGTATATCACTAGAAAGGCCCCTGAATTTTTAGTAGAGCTTTTTAAACTAGAGGTCCCAGAAGTTGGACAAGGTCTTATAGAAATATTGGGAGCTGCAAGAGATCCTGGTTTGAGAGCAAAGATATCAGTTAAATCAAATGATCCTAAACTTGATGCCATTGGCGCATGCGTTGGAATGAGAGGGTCAAGAGTACAATCTGTCTCTAACGAACTAGGAGGGGAGAGAATAGACATTATTATGTGGGACGAAGATCCAGCAAAGTTCGTTATCAACGCAATGTCTCCAGCAGAAGTTTTATCTATTGTGGTTGATGAAGAGAAAAAATCAATGGATATAGCTGTATCTGAAGAGCAACTATCACAAGCAATTGGAAGAGGCGGACAGAACGTCAGACTAGCAAGCGAATTAACTGGATGGACTCTTAACGTTATGAGTAAAGAGGATGCTGAAACAAAAATATCAGCAGAGAATGATAAAGTCAGTGATATGTTTATGTCAGAACTAAACGTAGATAAAGACGTAGCAGATATACTTGCAGCAGAGGGATTCACTACAATAAATGAAATAGCATTTTGTTCTATCGATGAATTTAATACAATAGAAGCATTTGACACCGAGATTATTGAAGAATTAAGAAAAAGAGCAAAAGATAATTTAGAGGAAAAGAAGAGTCACATTGATAAAGACAACTTATTATCTGAGATTGAGGAATTATCAGAAGATAATATTATAAAACTCAATAACCATAACATTAACAGTAAAGACGATCTTGCTGATTTATCTGTTGATGAATTATTAGACGTGATAGAATTATCAGAAGAGGTAGCTGGTAAAATAATAATGGAAGCGAGACAAAAATGGTTTGATAAAGAGTAGCTGGAGAAGTGATGACAGACAATGATTCAAAAAAAAGTTTATCTCTAAAAGATCGGAATATTAATGCAAAGTCTTTAAAAAATCATCCATCTTCAAAGAATGTCACTATACAGGTGAAAAGAAAAAAAATAATTAATACTAATACAGGTTCAGAGAAAAATCCTGAGGATAGTGTGAATAAAAAAAATCAAACTAGTCCAAAGGACATCCATGTAAAGAAAAATATTAAAAATAATCAAATTAATAATCAAATTAAAACTCCAGATATTGTTCCTACAAAGAAAAAAAATAAATTTGATAAAGATGAAAAAATTGAGCAGTTTGAAAATAAAGAACTACATCTTAAATCAAAAGCAAAAAAAACCTCTAAAAACAAGTCTGAGCCAGATCAGAGCTTATTATCTCAGCATCAATTTGAAAAACCAACCGAACCAGTAAAGAAAGTAATAGAGATTACAGAGTCTATAACAGTAGGTGAACTCGCACAAAAAATATCTATGAAATCTGCAGAATTAGTAAAAACAATTATGAATCTTGGTGTAATGGCAACTATAAATCAAACTTTAGATCAAGAGACAGCAATTTTGATCATCGAAGAACTTGGTCACGAGGCAAAGATCAAAATCTCCGAAATCGACGATGTTTCTATTGAGCCACAAGTTACTAGTACGGATAATTTAGCCCAGAGAGCGCCAATAGTAACAATAATGGGTCATGTAGATCACGGAAAGACATCACTCTTAGATTTTATTAGAAAAACTAAGGTAGTTAATTCTGAAGCAGGTGGAATAACTCAACATATTGGAGCATATCAAGTTGAAACAAGTAATGGGAAGATTACATTCCTTGACACACCTGGACATGCAGCATTTTCGTCCATGCGGGCAAGAGGTGCTCAAATAACGGATATTGTAATACTTATAGTTTCGGCTGATGATGGTGTAATGCCGCAGACTGAAGAGGCAATAGAGCATGCACAGTCAGCTAATGTCCCAATAATAGTTGCAATAAATAAAATTGATAAAGAAAATGCAGACCCTGAAAAAGTATTGACAGAATTAAGTAAAAAAAATGTTGTTCCTGAAGAATGGGGTGGAGACACTATCTGTATTAAGGTATCTGCCATAACAGGAGAAGGCATTGATCAACTTTTGGAGGCCATTTCTTTACAATCTGAGATATTAGAACTTAAAGCAAGTTCCACGGGATCGGCAACTGGAACAGTCGTTGAGTCTTCTCTTGATAAAGGCAAAGGGCCAGTAGCTACTGTTCTTATTCAATCAGGCATTCTTAATAAAAAAGATTATATTTTAGTCGGAAAAGAATTTGGCAGAGTACGAGCTATGTTCAATGAATTTAACAAAGAAGTCACATCTGCTGGCCCAAGTAGTCCAATAGTCATTACTGGTTTATCTGGTACTCCAAATGTTGCAGACAAACTTATATCGACTAATGACGAAAGAAAAGTAAAAGAAATAGCTTCAGCAAGAGAATCCAAGCAAAAAGAGATAGAGATGCAATCAAAGCAAAAAACATTTTCTATCGATAATTTTAACCCAAGCAATCAAACAAAGAAAAAGATTATAAATCTTATCATCAAATCTGACGTTCAAGGTAGCGCAGAAGCAATTGTTGCATCTCTACAGTCAATAAAAAATGACGATGTTGGGTTAGATATTATATATAGTGGCATTGGCGCAATAACTGAATCAGATGCAAATTTAGCAGTAAGCTCAGGATCAAAGATAATAGGATTTAATGTTAGAGCTGACGCTAAAGCCAAAAAACTTATAGAGATAAATGGACAAGAATTGTCATATTTTAGTGTGATTTATGATCTGATTGACAATATTAAACAACAATTATCGGGGCTCTTAGATCCAGATATAAAAGAAGAAATTATTGGAATAGCAGAAGTCAAAGATGTTTTCAGATCATCTAAAATTGGAGCGATAGCAGGATCTATAGTCAGCGAGGGAGTAATTCAAAAAGATCAGCCTATAAGGGTTCTGAGAGATAATATTGTTATTTATGAAGGAGAGTTAGAATCATTGAGAAGATTTAAAGAAGATGTAAAAGAGGTGAAGAGTGGAGTTGAATGTGGGATTGGTGTCAAAGACTACAATGACGTTAGAGAGGGAGACCAGATTGAGGTATTTAAGAGGATCGAAGTCAAAAGAAATATATAGTCATGTCATCTAGAATTGAAAAAGTTCAAGATCTTTTGCATAAAGAAATCGCAAAAGTAATAATAAAAGATCTCGATAATCCATTACTATCCTCTTTAGTTACAATATCAGGCGTCAAAATATCAAAAGATCTAAGATATTCAGAGATTTATTTTACATCCTTGGATGATAATAAATTAATTGAAAAAGAGCTGAATAATGCTAGTAGTTATATTAGAAATATACTCTCAAAAAAAATCCATTTAAAAAGATTGCCTACACTTAAGTTTATTTATGATGAGTCATTTGTATCCTCAAATAAAATCGATTCCATCTTAGATTCAATTTCAAAAAAATGAATAAACATGGACTATTATTGGTTGATAAACCAAAGGGCTTAGTCTCTAATCAAGCTCTAAAAGTAATAAAAAAAAATATGAATGTAAAGAAAGCAGGTATAGTGGGAGTATTAGACCCGCTTGCGTCTGGCATGCTGCCGATAGTGGTTGGTGAGGCTACTAAATTATCTAAATTCATAGAAAATTCATTTAAACAATATAATGTTACTATGAAGCTTGGAGTGAAAAGTGATACTGGAGATAATGAGGGAACGCTTATTTATGATGAGACACCAGTTCCCCAATACAATAATGCGCTGATCAAAGATAAAATCAGTGAATTTGTAGGAGAATATTCTCAAATACCTCCAATGCATAGCTCCATAAAGGTGAGTGGAAAAAAACTTTATGATTTAGCTAGAAAAGGAATAGAAGTTAAACGTAAGTCTCGAAAAGTGAAGATAATCAATATTAAATTACTCAATTACAAAGATGATATTATCGAGTTGAACGTTAATTGTAGTAAGGGTACATATATCAGGACATTAGTAGAGGATATTGGTAAACATCTTGGTGTGTCAGCAATGACTGATGATTTACGAAGAGAAAGAGTGGGAGAGTATGAAGAATCTCAAATGGTTGCATTATCTTCTTTAATTGATGAAAAAACGTGTATGGAGAAGTTAATTAACCCATCTGTAATGGTAAGACATTTACCTTCAATTACAGTCAATAACGATGAGGAGATATCTCTGAGGCATGGCATGAATATATGCCAAAATACTAATTTTATTGATGGAGAGGTAATAATCCAAAATAAGATTAATCAGGTGGTTGGCATCGGTTATATAAAAAAAGGGTTAATATCACCAAAAAGATTACTAAAGATTGATTAATAATAGTTTGTATAAATTTGATCTGATGATAGAATACACGTCTAGTGGAGAAGATTATGGCGCTAAATAGTAAAGCAAAGGACGAAATAATTAAAAAATATGGGAAAACACAGACAGATTGTGGTTCGAGCGAAGTTCAGATAGCATTACTTACAGCCAACATAAATAATCTCACTGACCATTTTACCAAGAACTCTAAAGACATTCATTCAAAACGTGGTTTACTCAAGATGGTTATGAGAAGAAAATCACTAATGAAATATTTAAAAAATAAAAACCAAGAGGGTTACGACAATCTAATAAAGGAACTTGGTTTAAGGAAGTAAGCATTAATATACACACAAAAAATTTCGAATTAGGTAGTCAGACTGTAAAAATAGAAACGGGTCTTATTGCAAAACAAACAGACGCATCAGTAATAGTAGATATAGAAGGCACAGTTATTTTAGCAACACTCGTTGCAGCCAAAGAAGATAGTGATAGAGATTTTTTCCCGCTTACAGTAAATTATAATGAAAAAACATATGCTGCTGGGAAGATACCTGGAGGTTTCTTTAAAAGAGAGGGCAGACCTACAGAAAGCGAAACTCTAATCAGCAGATTAATAGATAGACCTCTTAGACCCTTATTCGATTCATCCTATACTAGGGAAGTCCAATTAATAGTCACATTAATATCATATAATCCAGAGGTAGATCCTGAAGTAGCGGCCTTGATTGCATCATCAGCAGCTGTGAAAGCATCTGGACTTCCGTTTAACGGTACTTTAGGAGCTGTAAAAGTTGGATATGATGGTGAGAACTATTTATTAAATCCAAAAAAATCAGATTTAGAAAAATCATTACTTGATCTAACCGTGGCAGGTACCGAGAGTGCTGTAATGATGGTTGAATCAGAAGCAAAGGAATTAAGTGAAGATGTTATGTTGGGTGCTGTAAAATATGGCCATGAACAAATGCAAACTATAATTAAAGCTATAGACGAATTCATAGCAGAGATCGGGGTAACTAAACTTGAATGGAATCCAGTCGAAATGGATGACAGCGCATATAAGTCTCTTAAAGATAAATACAAAGATAAAATTTCAGATGCTTATGCTATAACTAAGAAGCAAGATCGTAATGAGGCATTATCTAAAATTAAAGAAGAAGTTTTGAGTAATGAAGTTAATGAGGAAGATGACAATGAGTCTGATATAATCTCTTATTTTTCTAAAGCTCAAAAGAGTATTGTTAGAGATAGAATAATTGCTGGTGAAAAAAGGATTGATGGCAGAGATAGTTCTACTGTGAGAGCAATTGACGTGAAGATTGGTGTCTTGCCTCGTACTCATGGTTCTGCGCTATTCACAAGAGGTGAAACTCAAGCACTTGTTGTTACGACACTGGGCACTAACAAAGATGCTCAGATGATTGATTCATTGAATGGCAGGATAGACGAACCTTTTATATTTCATTATAACTTTCCTCCTTATTCTGTAGGTGAGATTGGATTTATTGGTTCTCCCAAAAGGCGAGAAATTGGACACGGTAAGTTAGCTAGAAGAGGAGTGCAAGCAGTCATGCCCACTCTAGAGGAATTCCCATATACAATTAGAGTTGTATCAGAAATTATGGAGTCTAATGGTTCAAGCTCTATGGCATCCGTATGTGGTTCAAGCTTATCTATGATGGATGCTGGCGTGCCATTATCAGCACCTGTTGCTGGTATTGCTATGGGTCTTGTAAAAGAAGGAGATAACTTTGTAGTCTTAACTGATATTCTTGGCGATGAAGATCATTTGGGTGATATGGATTTTAAAGTCGCAGGCACAGAAACTGGGATAAATGCACTCCAGATGGATATTAAAGTTGATGGTATTACTTCAGAGATTATGTCTCAAGCATTAGTACAAGCTAAGGATGCTAGATTGCATATATTGGGCGAAATGGCAAAAGTCATAAGCAAGCCTAAAGATGATATGTCAGAATTTGCACCAAGATATACACATATAAAAATTGACCCATCAAAAATAGCAGCGGTAATTGGTAAGGGTGGAGCAGTCATAAGATCTATCGTTGAAGAAACTGGTGCCGTTATAGATATAACTGATGATGGTGTAGTCAAAATTGCAGCAACAGATCAATCAATAAGTGATCATGCCAAATCTATGATTGAAGAGATAACAGTTGGTCCTCAAGTAAATAAAACCTATGAAGGCAAGGTTGTTAAAATAATGGATTTTGGTGCATTTGTAAGTATAACTCCAAACCAAGATGGTCTAGTACATATCTCACAAATAAGCCAAGAGAGAGTTAATAATGTAAGCGACGTTCTCTCCGAGGGCGACATTGTAAAAGTAAAAGTACTTGAAGTTGATAAGCAAGGTCGTGTTAAGCTTACGATGAAAGATATTAATTAGACCTTAAGTCTTATAATATTTTCTTTAACTGTCCAATAACCCCCTCATTCTCTAGAGTTGATATATCCCCTGATATATCCTCTTCTCTTGCAAGACTTCTTAATAATCTCCGCATTATTTTCCCAGATCTCGTTTTTGGCAGTGAGTCTGAAAAAGATATTCTCTCTGGTTTAGCAATAGATCCAATTTTATCTTTGACCCAATCTCTTAAAATCTCAGCAAATTTCTCATTATTTATCTCTTCAGTAGTATTTTTAAGAGAGACGAAAGCATGAATTGCCTCTCCCTTTATATCATGACTATAACTTACCACTGCTGCCTCAGCGACAGATTCATGAGAAACAAGAGCTGATTCAATTTCCATTGTACCTAATCTATGACCAGATACATTAACAACATCATCTGATCTACCCATAATCCATATATTTCCATTACTATCATATCTAGCAGTATCACCAGTTAAGTAATACCTGAGAGAGTATTTTGACCAATATGTTTCTATGTATCTTTTTTGATCTCCCCAAATTCCTCTTAACATTGATGGCCATGGTTTCTTGATAACGAGATCTCCGCCATAATTAGGGACATTTATTTCTTTTCCAGTATTATCAATAATAGCAGCATCAATACCAGGTAATGGTTTTGTACAAGAACCAGGGATTAATTTACTTATACCTGGCAGCGGCGCAATCATATTCGCCCCAGTTTCAGTTTGCCACCAAGTATCGACGATTGGACATTTTTCATTCCCTATCATCCGGTAATACCACATCCAGGCCTTAGGATTTATCGGCTCACCTACAGTCCCTAAGATTCTTAATGAAGTTAATTTAAAATCTGTTGGTGAATTTTCGCCCACTTTCATTAGCATTCTTATTGCAGTTGGAGCAGTATAAAAGATACTAACGTTATTATTTTGTATTATCTCCCAGAAGCGATTTGCATTTGGGAACGTTGGAGATCCATCGTAAATAAGAATTTTTGAGCCAGACGCCAAAGGTCCATAAACAACATAACTATGCCCAGTTATCCAACCAATATCCGCAGTACACCAGAATAAATCCTCATCTTTAAGATCAAATACCCATTTATTAGTTAATATACAATTTAATAAGTATCCAGCTGATGTGTGCATAATGCCTTTTGGTTTTCCAGTCGAACCTGATGTGTATAGAATAAATAACAGTGCCTCACTATCAAGTGATTCTGGTTGAACGAACACTGATTTCTTTGGGATAATATCTTGCCAAATAAGATCTCTCNCCNTTTTTTTAAAGTNAANTTTCTCGTTGTTAAATATAATTACATTCTCTACAAACTCACAATTCATCTGGATAGCATCATCAACTANTTTTTTTGNATGAATTAATTTCCCTCCTCTTTTAAACGCATCAACAGTAATTACAAGTTTTGCTTTACAATCAATNACTCTTTCTTTTAGTGATTCTGATGANAATCCTGCAAAAACCACNGAGTGCACTAACCCAATTCTAGCGCAAGATAGCATTGCTATAATNGACTGAGGAATTGTAGGCATNTAGATAATGACTCTATCACCAGTATCNAGNCCTAATNCNCTTAATGTATATGNAAATTTATTAATTTCATCGAATAATTCATCATATGATATNTCAGTTTTTTTATTATCCTCAGAAATATGAATAATTGCAGTTTTATTTTTATTAGTATGACGATCAACACAATTTTTNGTGACATTAATTTTACCATTCTTAAACCACTTAAAAAAAGGAGACTNATNATAACAAACGCTNTCAAATGGGTGGTCCCAATCTAGAAGGTCNCGTGCNAATGAGCCCCAGAANTTATTTGGATCACTNCTTAAANTTTNAGNGTATTGTTCTAAATCATNNNCTTTTAGATTTGCATTTTTTTTAATNGATTCTTTTGGAGAAAATGATCTCTTTTCTNTCAGNNTAGATTGGATATCTTTCATCTCTTTAGTCGATTTGAGATTTTTCTAATCTTTCATGNCTNTCTTGTGCCTCTATGCACAGAGTAGCAATAGGTCTTGCTTCTANTCTTTTTATTCCTATTGGTTCTCCTGTATCTTCACAGAAACCATATANACCATCATCTANTCTTTGTAGAGCTTGATCAATCTTCATGATTAATTTTCTTTCACGATCTCTTGTCCTTAGNTCTAATCGGAACTCCTCNTCNTGAGTAGCTGCATCGTTTGGNTCNGGTAATTTAGTNGAATCNTTNTTCATNTGCTCCACTGTTTTGTCCGCTTCTTTCATAAGCATATCTTTCCAATCNAGTAATATTTGTTTGAAATGATCNATTTGTTTTGGATTCATNTAATCTTCNCCTNTTGAGGGNTTGTATGGCTTAAATTTAAGGAATTTAGAAAGGTCGTTTTTCATAATTTAATCTNTAAGTAGATATTCTGCATCGATGCNAGATGGATAGCAAGATTTTTTTTATTCAATTTCTATATTTTTTACCTTGACGGTTCCATCTGACAACTCGATGCTACTAATTTTCTTGTNATTNAGATTGTTGANAGATTTTAAAANTTTTCCTTTAGGATCCCTTAATATTGAAAANCCTCTTTTTAGACTTAATTTNGGGTTTANTGATTTTATANGATTAGTNAGATTGAGAAGTTTTGACTCGTTNCGACTAAAAACTAATTTATTTTTNATNATCATATCTTTTTGTGATGTTTTTANCTGTNCGCTAAAGTTTNTGATNANATTNATTATTAAATTACGAGATGATACTNTNTTNGCTNTTGATATTCTAAATTCAGATTGAAAATTCTTCATATTNAAAGCAATCACATTTTTCATTCTTTCTTCCAATTTANATCTTTCACTNACTCCTTTTTTTATTATTTCAGTAGGATTATATTGTNTCAGTTTATTATTATTCTCAGTTAATATTGTTTTAAAGTGATCTATCAATTTTNAAACTTCAATCTCAAAAAAAGATNTNCTGCTATTTAAATCATTTACTATATCTTCTTTATTNGGTGTAACATACTCNGCCGCAGCTGTGGGTGTTGGCATTGATTTATCNGCTGCATAATCAGATAAGGTGATATCTGGNTCATGACCGATACCAGTGACTACTGGGATATNTGACTTAAATATTTCTCTGATCAATGTTTCATCNTTAAATGGCATNAGATCAAAAAAAGAACCNCCACCTCTGGCAATTATCAAGACNTCAGCTTTTTTATCATCATTTGCCTCGATTATTTTGTTTCTAATTATTNTACTTGCNGAATCTCCTTGAACCGTCGCAGGATATAACAAAATCTTTGCTATAGGAAATCTTCTGTTNACTGCNGCNAATATGTCATGAATTACAGCTCCTTGCTCAGATGTTATTACCCCAATATATTTTGGATACTGTGGAANTAACCGTTGATTNTTAAAAACACCATCCTGAGCCAATTTACTCTTAAGAATTTCTATTTGTCGTTTTANAGCTCCCTCGCCNAATATTTCAATTTCATTTATCTTAAATTGAATCNTACCGGTTCCATNATAAAAATCAATTTGACCTGACANCATTACTTCTTGACCTGAAAATTCAACTAGATCTATGTTTGTATAATTTTCCCAACCAAGTATNACGCANGATAATTGGTATTGNTTTTTACCAGATTTTTCGAGAAGTTGACAATACTGACTTCCATTCGNGTATTTTTTTGGTGGTTGAAGNTCTCCTTTNATTATAATGTTACCATCAAATATCTTGTTGATAGCTGNNCCAATATCCTGGTTAATTTCNTTTATACTNTANACTTTCATGATTTATTTCTAATTTATCTTTAACATAATAACTTTAATATGTATAATATAGAATGGTAGATANTAAAAAATCAAATAAGTTNAACTACTTAAATCCACTCGANCAAGGAATAGCATATGATGATGTACTGCTAGTCCCNAAGTATTCAGAAGTTCTTCCATCAGATGTAAATCTGTCAACNANCCTTACTTCAAGGATAAAACTAAAATTACCTATACTATCNGCNGCTATGGATACCGTAACTGAAGCAGATATGGCTATATCACTGGCAAGNGAGGGTGGCGTNGGGATTATTCANAAAAATATGTCTATTGAGGAACAATCAAGNCAGATAAGAATTGTCAAAAAATTCGAAAGCGGNGTCATTAGNGANCCTGTCACCGCACNACCTGATATGACTGTNGGAGAAATATACAAACTTACAAAGAAATATAGAATTTCAGGAGTCCCNGTTGTTGANAAANATAAANTGGTTGGAATTGTCACTAATCGNGACCTTAGNTTTGTTGAAGATGANAATCTAAAAATATCNAAAATAATGACTCCACAGAATANGCTTATTACTGTTAATGAGAATTTTACCAAAGAAGAAGTCATATCNTCTNTNAAAGAAAATAGAATTGAGAAATTACTTATAACAAACTCTNAGTNTGAACTTAAAGGGATGATAACTTTTAAAGATCTTCAAAAATCCACCAATTTCCCTAATGCATCNAAAGACTCNAAGGGNAGATTAATAGTNGGTGGNGCAATNNGTACNAACAAAGAGTCAATATCACGCGCCGAGTCATTAATAGATCAAGGAGTTGATGTTATTGTNATCGATACAGCACATGGTCANTCAAAGCCAGTTATNGATACTTTAAAGTATCTAAGAAAAGAATTTAANGAGCAGCAAATCATAGTGGGAAATATTGCTACAGAGGATGCTGCNAAAGATCTGATNAAAGCAGGNGCAGATGCTCTAAAAGTAGGAATAGGTCCAGGATCCATNTGTACNACGAGAGTAGTTGCNGGTGTTGGAGTACCGCAACTGACCGCTATTATAAATGTTGCGAAAGCTGCTAGCAAAAATAAGATACCTCTTATAGCTGATGGTGGAATCAGATACTCTGGTGATATAGCAAAAGCAATAGCTGCAGGAGCAGATTGTGTCATGCTAGGAGGATTACTTGCTGGTACTGATGAAGCGCCTGGTGATGTTGANATGTTTGANGGTAGAACCTATAAATCGTATCGAGGAATGGGCTCAATAGGTGCAATGCANCAAGGCTCTAAAGATAGATACAACCAGGAGGGCGAATCAGTGACATCAAAACTTGTTCCTGAGGGAATTGAAGGNAGAGTNCCTTATAAAGGCACAATGAAAACAATTCTTCATCAATTAGTTGGTGGNTTAAAATCTAGTATGGGTTATGTTGGATGTAAAAGTNTATCTAAAATGAAAANAGAAACTACTTTTATCAAAATCAGNACATCTGCTAAACAAGAGAGTCACATTCACGACGTTGATATTGTAAAAGAACCACCAAATTATCAACCTAGGTAAAAATTTGAATAAGGCCTCNGATAACATANTAATTATTGACTTCGGTTCACAATACACGCAATTAATCGCNAGNAGAATACGTGAAATTGGAGTNTTTAGTATGATAGAACCAAATAACCTATCATTAGCTAAATTACGAGAAATNAACCCNAAGGGCATAATACTTTCTGGTGGNCCGGAATCTGTAAATCAANCCTCTAAACTTAAATTACCAAATTATTTTTNTGATGCAGGAATCCCAATACTTGGCATCTGTTACGGTATGCAATTAATAGCAGATAAGTTTGGTGGAAAGATTACTAGCTCCAAGCAAAAAGAATTTGGTCTATCATATTTTTCTAGGATAAATAAATCCAAATTATTTGAGGGCAATAAAACACCTAAGAAATTTAAAGTATGGATGAGTCATTCCGATAGAGTTACAAGATCTCCGAAGGGTTTTCAAACTATCGGAAATTCAACTAATAGCTCAATTTCGGCATTTTCAAATGAAAAACTTAAAATATATGGATTGCAATTTCATCCAGAGGTAACACATACAACTTATGGTAAAGATATTTTGAAAAATTTTTGTAAAAAAATATGTAAATGCAAAAGTAGTTGGACGACAAAGAATAAAATAAATGAAATAATTCACTATGTCCAAGATACTGTTAAAAATGAGAGAGTTCTTTTGGCACTATCTGGCGGGGTTGATTCAACGGTTGTTGCAGCATTACTTAAAAAAGCAATAGGGAAGAACCTTTATTGTATGTTTATCGATACTGGGTTACTTAGAAAGAATGAAGTACATGATGTAGAAAATAATATTAAAAAGAACCTCAAAATTAATTTGATCACGATTAATGCACAAAAAATATTCTTGAGTAAACTCAAAGGTATTATTGATCCCGAAAGGAAAAGAAAAATTATTGGAGAAACTTTTATTAGGATATTTGAGAAAGAATCAAAAAAAATGAAAGGTATAAAATTTCTTGCTCAAGGTACCATATATCCTGATGTAATCGAGTCGTCTGCATCAAGCTCAAAATCTGATGTAATTAAATCTCATCATAATGTAGGGGGGTTGCCAAAAAAGTTCAATTTTTTTCTCATTGAGCCAATCAGAAAGTTATTCAAAGATGAGGTACGAAAAATTGGTATGGAGCTTTTAATTCCTCATGAATTAATTGGTAGACATCCTTTTCCTGGACCTGGCCTAGCAGTCCGAATTATTGGTAATATTACTAAAGAAAAGATATCTATATTGCAAGATGTCGACAATATTTTTATTGAAGAAATCAAGAAAGCTAATTTGTATAATAGGATTAGTCAGGCATTGTCTGTTTTTTTGCCAATTAAATCTGTTGGTGTAATGGGCGACCAAAGAAAATATAATTATGTTGTTGCAATCAGGGCAGTCAAGACTGTCGATTTTATGACTGCTAATATCTCTGAAATACCCTATAGTGTCTTGAGTAAAGTTTCTACTAGAATAGTCAATGAAGTTCCTAAAGTTGCCAGAGTTGTGTATGACATCACTAGCAAACCTCCAGGAACTATAGAGTGGGAATAAATAACCTCTAAGTGTCTTACTTAATAAGTTTGGATATAAGATTGCAGTTTTCTTGCTATGAGTTTATAATGAGAACTTTNAGAGAACTTTATGCTTACACGCAAAGAACAGCAAACATACGATTTTATTACTCGATATTATGAGAAATATGGAGAATCACCGTTACTACGACAAATTGCCGAAGGGATAGGTATTAAATCAAAAGGTGTCGCACATAGATACGTTGAAGCCCTAATTAGAGATAAAAAAATTAAAAAACTTCCTTATAAACATAGGGGAAACATAATTGACCAAAAGAGAATATCTAGTAGCCTGAAAATCAAGAGTTTTGGAAAAATTGTTGCTGGAAGTCCAATTGATGCTATTTCGGATAAAGATATTATTGAATTGGATCATATATTTTCGAACGAAAAATGCTTTGCTTTGAAAGTCCAAGGAAATTCGATGATAGAGGCTGGCATCAATGATGGTGATTGGGTGATTGTTGAAAAACAAAATAAACCCATAGCATCAAAAATTATGGTAATTTTAATTGATAATCAGGAAGTAACTCTAAAATATATCAAACAAGTTAATTCAGAAACCGTAAAACTAATTCCAGCCAATAAAGATCTTTCATCAAAATCTTATGATACCTCTAGAGTATCTGTGCAAGGAGTTATAGTTGGACAAATTAGGGTTTATTAGACTATAAAAAAATTATATGGATTGGAAAAAAATAATCATACATGTTGATATGAATGCATTCTTTGCGTCAATTGAGCAGAGAGATAATATTGAGTTACGTGGTAAGCCTATAGCAGTAACAAATGGAAAGCATGGGTCATGTGTAATAACATGTTCTTATGAAGCAAGAGCTTTTGGCGTTAAAACGGGCATGAAATTTTCTGAGGCTAAACTTATATGTCCGCCATTAATTCGAAAAGCATCTAATCCAAAAAAATATGCTTTAGTTTCTAGCCATATTATGGAAACACTTAATGATATATCCCCTGACATAGAAATATTTTCCGTTGATGAAGCTTTTATAGATATATCACATTGTGCAAAAATATATAATTCACCAATTGAAGTCGCATGTTTAATTAAGGATAAAATATTTGAGAATGTTAGTTTGCCATGCTCAATAGGCATATCTAGCAATAAATCGATGGCGAAATTTGCTGCTAAACTTAAAAAACCAGATGGGATAACATTAATTGAACCATCAAAAAGCCATTTATTTTTAGATGATTGCTTAGTAACTGAATTATGTGGAGTCTCAAAAGGCATACAGAAGTTTTTAAATAAACATAATGTATTTTTTTGTAAAGATATGAAAAGAATACCTATAAGTATACTAGGTAATCAATATGGAAATATTGGTAGGAAAATTTGGCTCATGGCCCAAGGCCTAGATTATGATATGTTAAAAATTGATAATAAACCACCAAAATCATTTGGTCATGGTAAAGTCACAATTCCTGGATTAAAAGATAAGTATTTAGTTAAAAAAGTATTTAGGCATATGTGTGAAAAAGTAGCAAAACGTATGCGAATTAATAAATTTGAAAGTAATAAATTTCTTATAGGTTATAAAACATGGAATGGCTGGAATATGAAGAAGTTTCATTTACACAGATTTACGAACAATGGGTTTGATATTTATAGATTAGCTGAGAATCTCATTGATGAGGTTGACTTTAAAATAGGTATTAATCAGGTTCAAGTTACCGCAATAAACCCTAAACCGGTAAACCTTCAGACAGACATTTTTGCAAGCACAGAAATTTCACATAAACATCAAATTGACAGTGCAGTGGATAAAATAAACTTAAAGTACCTTGATACCACTATTGGCCCAGCTCGTTTATTAGGTGAAGCCTCTTCACCTGACGTAATTTCACCATCTTGGAGGCCAAAAGGGTGGAAGCGTTCTGTTTAGACAAAAAAAAAGGCCGAAGGGGGTAAGAATCGGCCTTTAGTATAAAGGGGTGGAGATATGACAGTGTGTCAATATCCTGTCTTTAACAGTAGTTGAACAAATCTAGTTTGTCAACATAAATATTGGACAAAAACATATAATTTAATGAATTACNGTTATTTGTCTTGTAAATACCGAACAAGAGGTTGACAAAAATAGGATAATCTATCAAAATAATGGCAGTTATGTTGGACAAAATGGTGTATTTAGGTGAAAGTACCACAATTGAAAGATAATTTGTTTAAAAAACCACGTCATTTGATACAGGTTGTTGGAAGAAGGACAGGGATAAGTTCCGATGTTATTCGTGCTTGGGAGAGGCGATATGGAGCGGTTATATCAGACCGAACTGATACTAACAGGCGTCTATACACAGATGCAGACATAGAGAAGTTAACGCTGTTAAAGAGGGCAGTGAATGCAGGAAGACGAATTGGTGATATAGCTAGCCTGTCTTATGACGATCTCTTTGAATTAGTAATGGGTGATGAGTCAAACACTGCANGATCTTANAAAAGNCCTAGNACTGGGACTGTNATGGAGCTTTTTGATGAGGCAACTGGAGCAATTTCTGAAATGAANTCAAGCAGACTTAATACTGCTCTATCTAATGGCGTAGCGATGCTNAGTACAACTGATTTCATGTTAGAATTCCTTAANCCACTACATNCNCACATCAATGATGAATGTGCCACAGGATCGTTAAGATACATTCAAGAAAANTTTGCAAAATTATGTATAAGAAACTGCCTTGCAAANTTATCGGTNACATTCAGATCNACAAAAGACGAAGGGCCNAAATTACTNATAGGNTCTNTAACTTCAGAATATGANNATCTNGATACTATNATGCATATAATTGTCGCNCANAATATAGGTTGGGACGTAACATATGTTGGCAATGGGGTNCCTCATGATGAGCTTATTTTCATGGCTAATAAAATCAAGGCAAGAGCGATGGTCATCGCNATAAACCTNCCNCGAGATATNGCTCGTAAAACNCATGAAATTAAGACAATAAAAGAAACNGCAGAACAGAAAGATAATATTGTNTTAATAGGNAAGGAAACTTCNAANTANCGACAACTAGCAGATGATGTAAAAGCAATAATTTCTAGAGATCTGAGCTCNTTTCGTTTGACGATGGAAAGATTATATGGATTAATTAGATAATCGANNTATTAGTTCNGTAATNGTTTTTATNTCTGTCANNATATTTTCTCTTTTNAACGTATTCTCTTTAATTATCTCAGATGGNGCTTTCTCAATAAAATTTTTGTTTTTAAGTTTGTGATCAATTTTACTTAAACCTTCCTCGAGTAATTCAAGCTTTTTCGATAATCTTAAAATCTCAGAGTCTACGTCTATTGCCTCTTTACTTGATAGAAAAATTTTTATATTTTTCATTGTAATCGTAATATGATGTTTCTCGGGGACCGACTCATCTTTTATAGTAATTTCTGNNACATTCGCTAATTTTTTTATAAGNAAATCATTCTTNTGNATATCTTTCTGTAATAANGCATCCNTACANGAGATAATTATTTGTAATTTATTNTTNGGATGAATATTTAAATCACTNCTAGTTTTTCTAATATTGTTCACAATATCTTTCATAATAGATATTTCATGTAANAGGTNNGAGTCNTGNAATATTTTTTGTTGAGATGGAAATTTTGAGTTTATTAGCATCGATTCTTCTGCAAATCCTCTATTTGTAATTTCAGACCAAATNTCCTCNGTTATGTATGGAATAATTGGATGNCATAACTTTAAGATTATCTGTAAAGAATGAATCAGNACATTATTNGTTTGTTCTTTATNATTACTATTCTTNGCAATCTCGAGAAACCANTCNNAATATTCATTCCAAATAAANGAATAAAGNCCAGATGCCATTAAATCAAAACGATAATTACTNCAATGCTTTTTATATTCTATTACTAAATTNTCCAATTTGATCATTAGNTATTTTTCATAATCTGANAATTTTTCNAAAGAAAGTCTNGCATTGTAATTNTGATTTTCCGTTGTAAGGAAAATAAATCTCGAGGCATTCCATAGTTTATTACAGAAATTTCTATATCCCTCAATTCTTTGTAGATCAAAGTTAATATCTCTACCTGTTGANGCTAAAGCACAAAAACAGAATCTNAGAGCATCAGCTCCATACGGTTTAATACCATNTGGAAATTCTTTACTTGTTCGNTCCNTAACACGATCCTTATGTTTNGGTTGCATGAGTCCTGTTGTACGTTTTTGAACAAGATCNNTCAAATTAATTCCNTCAATGATATCAATTGGATCTATAACATTACCAATTGATTTTGACATTTTTTTNCCTTCATTATCTCNAACAAGNCCATGTATATAAATTGTTTTAAATGGNACTTNTCCNAGAAATTTTAANCCCATCATCATCATTCTTGCTACCCAGAAAAATATNATNTCAAAACCNGTGACNAGNACACTNGTAGGNTAATAATCGTCAAGTTCTTTTGTTTGATCAGGCCAACCCATTGTNGAGAAAGGCCAAAGNGNAGATGAAAACCAAGTATCCAATACGTCNTCATCCTGTTTNAATTTAATGTTACTTCCNATNTTATTCTCTTTNCTTATTGATTCNTCNNTTTCNCCAACAAAAATATTTCCATCATCATCATACCATGCAGGAATTCTATGACCCCACCAAATNTGTCGACTAATACACCAGTCNTGAATATTATTTAACCAATTGAAATAAATTTTTTCCCAGTTATTAGGTATTATTTTTGTAGATGAGTTCTCAACAGCCTCTATTGCAGGTTTNNCAAGNCTTNTCATATTCATAAACCATTGACTTGTTAATAACGGCTCAATAATTTCGCCNGATCTNTCTCCGATAGGTACTGTCATTTTATANTCTTCTATTTTTTCAATCAGCNTTATNCTTTCAAGTATCTTGATAACATNACTTCTNGATTCGTGAATATTNTTACCNTCGAAATCAGGNGGNACATTATTATTGAAAGTNCCATNCTTNTTAAGAATATTAATAATATCTAATTTATGTTTNACCCCCATATTATAGTCATTGAAGTCATGNCCGGGAGTAATTTTTACGCAACCTGTTCCAAAATCTTGATCTATATCNTCATCGCTNATNATNGGGACTTTTCNGTTTACGAGTGGAATAGTCACTGTTTTCCCAATGANNTTTTTANATCTNNCGTCTTCGGGNTTTACACAAACAGCAACATCTCCAAATAGTGTCTCAGGTCTTGTCGTTGCAACTGTAANNAATCCATTATCTTCATTTAGTGGNTATTTGAGATAGTATAATTTACCATCTNTCTCAACATTTAAAACCTCTAAGTCTGATATCGCAGTTTGAAGCTTAATATCCCAATTTATAAGTCGCTTTCCTTTGTATATAATTTTTTGATTNTANAGTTCTATAAATACTTTTCCAACTGCTTTGCTAAGGCCTTCATCCATTGTAAATCGATTCCTAGACCAGTCAGCAGAAGAGCCGAGTCTTTTTGTTTGCTTAATTATTGTATTTCCAGACTGCTCTTTCCATTTCCATATTTCTTCTATCAATTTATCTCGACCAATTTCATGCCTTGATTTTCCCTCATTTGCAAGGTTATTCTCTACAACTAGTTGTGTTGCAATACCTGCATGATCTGTACCTGGTTGCCAAAGAACACTCTTACCCAGCATTCTGTTGTAACGAATTAAAATATCGATTATCGTATGTTGAAAAGCATGCCCCATATGAAGAGTACCCGTAACATTGGGGGGTGGAAGGACAATGGAGTAATTAGTCTTAAGATTTTTTGGAGAAAAACAGTCATTACTTTGCCATCTCTCATAAATTTTATTTTCAATATCACTAGGAGAATATTTTACATCCATCATATGCTCTCATAATTAACCTTAATACCTTTATCCTGATAATACCTAAATTTTTNCCGTGAAATTTTTTTTTGATTTTCATCCGATGTTACAATTTCTACAAATTTTTTATCACTAAATTCTACATTACAATTTTCTTTTGTTAGATTAACTATAACATTAAAATCATCAATATATTTCTTGAAATCATTTTGTTCTAATTTAAATAGAACTATATTGCATGTTTCATCAAATTCATCAATGGTGCAATGAGGCAAAAAACTAATTTGTTCAAATGTCCATAATTTCTTATCTAACATATCCAAAGTTTCATCATCAGTGACATTGATGGCAATTTTATCTCCTCTTTTGTAATATTGGTTGATGATTATACAGACAGATTTCAAAACATCAGCCACTTCCTGGAGATTATAAAAAAAAGCCTGCGTACCCAATTTTAATTAGATCTAATGAAGTCAATTATTAAGCTTACTGGCCTTCCNGTAGATCCTTTGTTTGGTCCTACATCCCATGCGGTTCCAGCGATATCAATATGTGCCCATTTGATATCCTCTGTAAATTTTGCCAAAAAAGCAGCCGCAGTTATNGCNCCTCCATATCTCCCACCAATATTTTGTATATCAGCAAAATTTGTTTTAAGTTCCTCAAAATAATCATCATATAGAGGTAACTGCCACACTCTATCACCTGTATTATCTGCAGATTTCTTTATCCTCTCCGCAAGCTCTTTGCTGTTACTAAATAATCCACTTGGGTATTTTCCAAGACCTACCAAACATGCTCCTGTTAGAGTAGCCATATCAATCATGTATCTTGGTTTGTATCTTCTGGCATAGGTTATTGCATCACACAGAACCAACCTACCTTCCGCGTCCGTATTGAGTATTTCAACAGTAATTCCTGACATTGTGGTAACGACATCTCCTGGTCTGCTTGCTTGACTTCCGGGCATATTCTCTGCACATGTTATAACGCCAACCACATTTGTTTTGACATTCATTTCTACACATGCTCTCATAACACCAATTACACTACCTGCACCTGACATATCATATTTCATTTCATCCATATTTGGTGATGGTTTAAGTGAGATCCCACCAGTATCAAATGTAATCCCTTTACCCACGATAACTATTGGATCTTTCGATTTGATTGGCATATGCTCCATAATTACTATTTTTCCAGGTTGCTTACTACCTTTGGAAACTGAAAGGAATGCACCCATATTTAATTTTTTCATCTCTGATTCTTCGATAATTTTTATTTTTAGTGATTTGAATTCTTTCTTAAGATTTTTAACCACATTAGCTAGGTAAGTTGGAGTACATACATTAGGGGGAGTGTTACCTAATTCTTTCGCCAAACAGATACCATTAGAGATNGCTTTTGCTATTTTAACCATCTGATTGAATTTTGCAGTAGGAATGTTTTTTGTTGACATCATATAGCATGTCTTCAGCTTGATTTTCTCTTCTTTCTTTTTAAAATTGTAGCGATATTTTGAATTCTCGATCGTGGATATAATCATTTCAAGATCTATGTTACTGTTGGACTTATCTAAAATATTATCAANATCCAGAGATAAGCTTATAAGATTAGTTTTAAGAATTTTATTCATTACTTCAGTAAGAACTTTCTTGACCACTAAAGGTCCAAATTTCTTTTTCTCGCCTAAACCAAATAGAATAAGCTGTTGTTCTGTATCAAGATCATCAAAAGTTCTAATGTCACCTAACTTCCCTGTAAAGTTACATTTTTTTATGACTTTTTTAATATTTGCCACTGTAGAGGCACTGGTAAAATTCTGCAGATTGTTAAGTTTTATGTCGTCATAAACTCCAACAAGATGGACATCAGCCTTATTTTGCCCTTTTTTTATTTTTACATATTTATAGTTCATATCCCTTCCTAATAAAAATAACTTTTAAACATACACTAGATTAACATTTTTTTTAAAACTTGTTAAAATTAGATTCATAAAAGATGAAAATTATCGATAGATATCTACTGAAAGAAATTACTAGAACATCACTCTCTGTTTTAGCAATTTTTATGATTATTCTGACTGCTAATACTATGTTGAGGCTCATAGAAGAGGCATCAATTGGTAATTTTCCCTCTTATTTGTTATTTCCCCTTATCTTGATAAAAATAACTCAATATTCGATTTTCTTGATCCCAATAAGTCTATTCCTCGGCATAACGCTATCTTTTGGAAGATTATATAGTACAAATGAAATGGCCGTAATGTCGTCATCTGGCTTATCACCAAACGATTTTGCTAGAATATTAGCAACGATAATCATTCCCGCAGCAATGATTGTCTCAGTTTTCTCGTTGTATATAACACCATCTGCAACAGAGTATAGATACAAGCTTGAACATAAGCTTAATAGCGAAGAGAGAATTGAAGAAATAAATGCTGGAAGGTTCACTTCATCACAAAGTGGGAAAGCAACCTTTTTTGTTGAAAATATTCATAATAATGTCTTGGAGAAGATCTTTTTCAGTTCCAGTGGAACTAGAGCCGATGCAATTGAAAATTCAAAGTCAGCTAAATATTTTGAGAATGAACAAAACGTGAAATATATTTTACTCAGAGATGGTGAAATTAGAGAAGTTATACCACCTTCATATTTAGTAACAAGAAAGACAGTATATAAAGAACACGGAATTCAGCTCGGGCAAGAGATACCAGAGTTACTAAATTTCAAATTCGATGCGAGGAGCACATTATCTCTTTTTGGAGACAAAGACATTGAGTCTCGTGCAGAGTTACAGTCTAGATTTTTGCTACCTATGGCAACAATCTTACTTGGTTTTCTGGCATTACCTTTAAGTTATTCTTCACCAAGGAAAGGAAGATACACAAAAATATTTTTAAGTTCTGTAATATATTTTATGTATCTAATATTGATATCAATTAGTGAAAAGCTATTTGTACTAGGAAAAACACCATCAGTCCTAGGAATGTGGTGGCTTCATATTTTAGTATTATTTCTAGTAATTATACTCTATAAAATAGATTCGAATAATATACCGAGAAGAACTTAATGATTTTATTTTTTTATNTACTGAATAGATTTCTNTTGGGACTAATGATAAGCCTTGTAGTANTAGTTTCAATTGAAGTATTCTTCTCNTTTACAGCTGANCTCAAATATCTNGANGTCGGNAATTATGATTTTATAACAATAGTAAAATACATTATTTTGAGCATNCCNAGGAGTATTGAGNTTATGTTTCCTTATGCTGTATTGATCGGAGCNTTNCTATCACTCGGAGCTATGGCNGCNGANATGGAATTTGTCGCAATGCAAGCATCAGGTATTTCAGTAAAGAAAATATTANNNANTGTNTTATNACAAGTNTTTATAGTCTCAAGTGTATTCTATATNATCACTGACTCTATTGTNCCAAAATATAGTAGTAAAGCTGAAAAGAAAAGGAANATTGCTTTAAATAAACAGGCTATGTATCAGAAAAATGGCGTTTGGTTTAAAAACAAGAGTTCTTTTATAAAGATNCAAGAAATCTATCCTCAAGAGATAATNAAGGGAATAACAGTTTATGAATATNATTCGAATAATAAAATAAATTCAGTAAGTTATATTTCTTCNGCAAAATANTCTAATAATCAATGGGAGCTATTNGNCGTACTAAANATTAATTTATCGTCNATACCTATAAGCAAATTGAGATACGANAAAATTTATACNAAAGATTTGATAGATATTGACTTACTGAGTATTAAAACAAATAAATCTTATAGTTTAAGCTTGAGTGATATAAGTAGAAATATTGATTATCTNGAAACGAATNANCTTGATACATCGATTCAAGAGAAGATATTTTGGGAAAAAATTNTAAAACCTCTTTCAACGACAATTATGTTATTTNTAGCCATGCCTTTTATTTTCGGNAAAATGAGAAATACAAACGCCAGNAAGAGAATAGTCATNGGTNTNTTTATAGGNATTTCNTTCTTTATTATNTCTTCGATTTTNCCAAACATGGGTATAATTATTGGTCTTAATCCACTCNTCAATGCNNTATTNCCTCTTTTAATATTTTCTNGTTTAGGTNTGTACTTATATAATTATCAACTTGAGTCAGGATTACGTTNATCTATTTTTTTAATTATATATGTTCCAGATNTTATNTCTTGAAGNGAATGCTTGTAGAAAACTANTAAAACATGTCCACCTAGAAGAGCAAAAANCATTCTTATCAAGCANTGNGAGAGTGTCACTGGNTCATCATTATTTAAATTTNTTATNANAACTTTCCAACTTTTCATTCCCAGAGTTTGCTTATGNNTAATCCAAAACCAACAATANTAAGAAAAAATTATTATAAACACGTAAACNTGATATAAGTAACTNCCTATAAGATCATTACCTTCATTAANAAAAACAAAAGGAAAAGACAGAAAGAATAAGANTGAAAANACTAACATCCAATCGTATAGACATACAATGAATGTTTTTATAAAACCAATTCCTCTAATATTTTTCATATTTTTGTTTCAAATGGTATTACATCAACAAACGTATCCTTTTCTACTGTATTGATATTTTCAGATAATCTTATATAGGAGTTTGCTTTTAACATGGATGTCATTATATTTGATCCCTGGAGTCCAGTAGTTTCAACACAATAGTTTCCGTTCTCATAAGCTAATATCGCTCTTTTATATTCAGTTCTTCCGAGTTTCTTTCTAAGTTTATTTTTAGTCTTAGCTTTTACAATAATATTTTTATAGGATTTTGATGATAAAAGTTTATTTATAGCAGGAACAACAAACAGTTGAAATGTGATTGCTGCAGATACAGGATTACCAGGTAAACCAAAAAAATATGAATCTTTGATTTTTCCAAAGGCAAGTGGACGTCCTGGTTTAATAGCTATTTTCCAAAAATTCACACTACCAACTTCTTTTAATGCCTCTTTTATATAGTCTGCATCACCAACTGACACACCACCTGTAGTAATAATGATATCTGAAAATTTCTGTGCAAGTANTAATTTTTTCACAATTNTATCTTTTTTATCTTTAACAACCCCTAAGTCNTTAAAATCAACTGGTAATTTTGTTAGTAAACCATGGAGAAGGTAGCGATTACTATCNTATATCTGCCCANTTTTTAATTTNCTTTTTATTGATGCCAATTCATCTCCGCTTGAAAAAAAACAAATTTTTGGTTTTCTAATAACATCAAGTGTCTTAATGCCAAGAGAAGATATTATTGATAATCCAGCAAANTCAATTTTATCACCCTTATTTAATATANTTTTNCCTTTCTTAATATCCTCGCCAATCATTCTAATATTCTGATTTTTTTTGATATTTTTCGAGAAACTTATTACTTTTGTATTGCTNGAGACCATTTCTTTCATTATNACTGCATCAGCATTATCTGGAATCAATGCCCCAGTCATGACTCTCACAGTTTCTCTCTTAAGTAATCTTTTTTTGTATGGTTTTCCTGCATATGACACACCAACTTCTTTCATCTGGTAATTAGATTGACTAAGATCCTTGAGATTGACAGCATATCCATCCATTGCAGAGTTTCTGAATGCAGGAACATTTGATGTCGCCTTAACGGNAATAGNTAATGTTCTGTCCATCGCATTCTTTATAGTGACTCTGTGAGNGTTTTTTATGGGTTTAATTGATCTTACAATTTTTCTTATAGCAGCTACCTCATCCAAGGCATTTGGGTCAAATTCATTAATACAACTATCTTTTAATTGATCAGACATTTTATAAGTTAATTTTACTTGAATATAAGTTTCATAGTACAATTAGATGTATANAAATGTAAATGCAGACATTGAAAAAAGATATTGTAAACGACTATTGTGATCGAATCTGGGTTGAAAAAGGTCTCTCAAAGAATACAATATCCTCTTATACTTCTGATTTGCGTCAATTGGAAAAGTGGCTCACATTCAAAAAAAANTCGATTTTAGATTGCACGCTTGCCGATTTAAATTCATTCTTAGCTGATAANTTCGATGAGGGCTGCTCATCATCATCAGTTAATCGTATGCTATCATCTATTAAAGGACTTTATTCTTGGCTTTTGAAAGCTGGAGTATTACAAATAGATCCTAGTGAACTCATAGAATCACCNAAGATAAGAAGAAAACTACCGATTAACCTTAGTGAGGATGACATNAGTGATCTTTTAAATGCACCCGATACAACNTCATATGATGGGATTAGAGATAGGTGTGCCTTAGAGATTCTTTATGCAACCGGGTTAAGAGTTTCCGAACTTGTCTCCTTAAANTTTAGTCAAATTAACATAGAAAGAGGTCTCATCAGGATTGTAGGTAAAGGTGATAAAGAGAGAATAATCCCTCTAGGTGATAGAGCAAAGGACTGGTACTTAAAGTTTATCAATGAAACCAGAATTGATTCAGTAATATCACAAAATAATAACCTTATTTTTTTACATAAAAANGGTACNCCAATCACAAGAAAATTTTGTTGGGCGATGATAACCAGATATGCAAAGAAAGTAATGCCAGGTAAGAAAATATCACCTCATTCTCTAAGACATGCTTTTGCGACTCATTTACTCAACCATGGGGCTGATCTGAGAGCGGTGCAGATATTATTAGGTCATCAAAGTTTGTCAACAACACAGATATACACGCATGTCGCAAAAGAAAGACTTGTAAATTTTCACATAAAGCATCATCCTAGAGGTTGATATGAGAATTTTTTATATACTTGCAGTTATTATTTTTGCATCTTGCTCAAATATAGATAACACAATACAAGATGCAGAGAAAAAATTCTATGAATCATACCCAGACCTAAAAATTGATACTATAGAAAAAATAAATGATTCATTCTTTGAAATATTAATCGGCGACCAGATATTTTATATATCAAGCGATTTAAAATATTTGATTGCTGGCAACGTCATTGAGCTAGCAACAAAGAAAAATCTTACACAAGATAAAATAAAAGATCATAGAATATCTTTTATTAATAATATAGATCCAAAAAATACAATTATTTACAAACCAGACAATACAAAACATGTTTTGAATATATTCACTGATATATCTTGTCCATACTGCAAAAAGCTACATAATGAAATCGACTCACTTATCGAAAATGATATAGAAGTAAGATATATTTTATTCTCTAGAAATGGAGGTGAGGACGACGCGCATAAAGAAATGATTTCAATCTGGTGCTCGGATGATAAGAAACTAAGTCTTGATAAGGCTTTTGATGGCGANGAAATTCCTGAAAAAAATTGCGAAAACCCCCTAGGATCAAATTTACAGTTAGCTTATGATCTACGAGTAAATGGGACTCCAATGATATTTAAAGAAAATGGAGATATAATACCTGGTTATGTTCCTTATAGGCAAATTTTAGAAAGTTTTAATTGATATTAGTTAGATAGGTACTGTTTATATTTATTCTCTTCTTCATCTATAAACAATTCAATTTCATTTAAAAATTCTAATTGGGATGAGAAATCTTTATTATCTTTGATGTTTTCAATTGCCTTCTTTGCTTTATCAATAGTACACCATTTCACTGCATCATCTGTCCCCAAAGCTCTTTGCGCAAAAAACTGCTTTCTCTCTTTTAATTTATCATCAGAAAAAACATCAGGCGATTCATTAAANAGTATTCTGTAGGCAATTTCCCTGTATCTAGCATCTTCAAAGTTCATCGAAATCATATATTTCTTCTCTGAATCTATTGTAGATTTAAATATTTTCATATTCTCTCTATCATTTGGATTTGAGAATCCAGCATAAATTTGAGTTTCTAAAAATTCAGGCATAGGGTAATTAACTTCTCTATCCTGGAGCCTATCAACTAGTGCTTGTTTTAGCCTATCTACGAATATTGTATTTTTATTCAAAATATTGATTTTTTCTCTAAAAACTCTCATATCCTCCTCAGTAAAGTTTTGAGATGTTTTCATAAATTCTTCCCCTAAAACAATAGGTGATTTATTAATTTCTAGTAGTTTTATTATCTTCTCTTTACTCTCCATGAGTGAAATTAAGGCAGTACTTTTCGAATCAATATATTTTTCAGGATCATGATTCAAATCAAAAAAACTCAGTTCTTTCTGTCGTTCAGGATTCTCTGATAAAAAAGAAATGGGTGTAAACCCATGTGATGGATGCGCAGGTGCTCTGAAAAATATGTCATTGGATTCTAAATATTGCACAAAATTTGTTGGACTACTAATTTTCATACAATGATCCCAAAAATCTGGTGAATTCTGTTTAATGATTTTTGAGAGCCCTACTGTTGCGTGCACATCGCTCATTGCATCATGAGCCTGTTCTTGCTCGACTTGATTCGCAATAGCTAAATACTCTAGCTTATAACTCTCTTTTTGTGTGTTTGGGTTNAGACCTAGATCAATTATACCAGGTCTAAATTGCGTCAATGCTAATATAATATGATAGAGATCTGCTCTTCGATTATTGTTTGTATTTGTTAAATAAGGGTCATATAAAGACTGATATAAGCTTTGTCTTAAAACTGCCTCATCAAAGAAAAGGCTATTATAGCCAACGAAAATGGCTGGTGACCACTCTGTAAACTTACGATGAACCTTGTCTATCATTTCATAAAACGACTGACCATTCTTTAGTGTTTCAATATCAATTCTATTAACTAATAGTGCTGCAGGGTGGGGGACGATACCATCTTTTAATTTACATGTCTCATTCAAAGTCTCTACAATTTCAAATTCATCATTTACGTATGCTGCTGCTATCTGAATTGGCTGATCAAAGTACCTGTTTGTTCCTGATGTCTCAAAATCATAAAAGACATAATTCATTCTACTCTCTCCATATTTATGTAGTATAATCAATTATACAACATCAACGTGAAAAAAAAATATACATCATCAGATATTGAAGTTCTTAAAGGTATTGAGCCTGTTCAGAAAAGACCGGGCATGTACACAGATACCTCCAACCCTAACCACCTAGTACAGGAGCTGATAGATAATAGTGTTGATGAGGCTATCTCTGGTTTTTGTGACCATATTATTGTTACATTGCATGAGGATTACTCTATTTCTGTGGAGGATAATGGTCGTGGCATGCCTGTAGACGAACATCCTGACCATAAAGTATCTGGAGTAGAAGTAATTATGACTAATTTGCACTCTGGGGCAAAATTCTCTGAGAAAAATTACAAGTACTCAGGTGGTCTACATGGTGTCGGGGTATCTATAGTTAATGCTTTGTCTGATTCTCTTGAAATAAATGTTTGCAGAAGTGGTGATTCTAGCCAATATAGGATGTTTTTTTCCAATGGGAAAATAAAAAAGAAACTTACAAAAATAAAAAAAACATCAAAGAAAAAATCTGGGACTACAATAAAATTTAAAGTGAGTGAGGAATATTTTGATAATAATGCTGTAGAAATAGATCACCTTTCAAACATTGTAAGAGCAAAATCGATACTCCAGCCAGGTTTAAAGTTAGAGATTGTTGATGAGCTGTATGGCTCGGGCCATAATACGTATTTACAGAATGGAANTTTAAGTGATTATCTTATTAATAATACTGGTGACTTAGANTATGTTCCTANTAAAGCNTGCTCGGGTAATTTCGAATCTACCGACTTAACCATTGATTGGACATGCCTTTGGCTAGTAGATTCAAATGATACCATTCAAGATAGTTTTGTGAATCTTATTCCAACCCCTCATGGTGGGACACATGTGAACTCACTCAAGACCGCGGTTGTAGAATCATTAAGAGATTTTTGTTCGAGAAAAAAATTAATCCCTAAACATATAAAGTTAATTCCTGATGATATATGGAAAAATACATCGTTTATTATTTCACTGAAGATGGCAAATCCACAATTTTCTGGTCAGACTAAAACAAAACTACAATCAAACAATATTGCTTCTCTTCTTACATCAAAACTGCGTGATAATTTAGAGATTTGGTTCAATCAAAACTCAGCAACTACTGAAATAATAGCTGATTTAATTCTACGAAACGCTGAAGATCGGATTAATACCTCTTCATCACCAAAGAAAAAGNCGTCTAAAAATATTCTCCTGCCTAGTAGATTATCTGATTGCTCTTCAAGAGACATAAGCGTCAACGAGCTTTTTTTAGTTGAAGGTGACTCTGCTGGAGGATCTGCTAAGCAAGCCAGAGACAAAAACTATCAAGCCATATTACCTCTGCGCGGAAAAATATTGAATACATGGGAGATTAGTTCTTCAAAAATACTAGAATCCAAGGAAGTTAAAGACATTAGTACTGCTATAGGTGTAGAGCCAGGATCTACTGATTTAAATAAACTAAGATATGGGAAAATTTGTATTTTAGCTGATGCTGATTCTGATGGTTTACATATTGCGACACTATTGCTCGCACTATTCTTAAAACATTTTGAGTCATTGATTAAATCTGGTCATATTTTTATTGCTAAACCACCCCTTTATAGAATTGACTACAAAAAAGAGACCCACTATGTAGTGGATGATTTGGATCGAGATAAACTTTTAAAAAAAATGAAGATAAATCTTGATGATACAAACTTATCTATTACTAGATTTAAAGGTTTAGGAGAGATGAATCCTTCTCAACTTAAAGACACTACATTATCAAAGAAATCAAGAAAATTGATCTCTCTAAAATATTCAACCAAAGATAACGATCATAAAATGATGGATATGTTATTAAATAAAAAAAAATCTGCTGACAGAAAAGTTTGGTTAGAGAAAAAAGGGAATTTGGCTCATTTTGAATAAAAAACAAAAAACAATCAATGAGAAAGAATCTAAGCATGAGGTAACCTCTTTAGGTGAGTTTTCTGAGAGTGCTTATCTAAATTATTCTATGTATGTTATTTTGGACAGGGCTTTACCGAGTATCACTGATGGACTTAAACCTGTTCAGAGAAGAATTATCTATGCTATGGATCAGCTAGGACTGACTAGCCAATCTAAATTTAAAAAATCTGCTAGAACAATTGGTGATGTATTAGGAAAATATCATCCTCATGGTGATTCTGCATGTTATGAGGCTATGGTGATGCTGGCTCAAGGTTTTTCATATAATTATCCTTTAGTTGAAGGGCAGGGTAATTGGGGAACTCAAGATGATCCAAAGTCATTCGCTGCAATGCGTTACACTGAATCACGATTAACAAAGTATTCAGATTTATTTCTTAGTGATATCGAAAAAAATACTGTCAGTTGGAGTAAAAACTTTGATGGCACACTTTTAGAGCCTAAACATTTGCCCTCAAAAATTCCNAATATACTTATTAATGGTAGCTCTGGTATCGCAGTTGGTATGTCAACAGATATACCATCACATAACATTGGTGAAATAATCGATGCAACAACACACTTGATTGATAAACCAAAATCCTCAATAAGTGACTTACTAAAAATAATTAAAGGTCCAGATTTTCCCACGGAGGGAGAGATAATATCAAAAGAGTCTGATTTGAATGGCATTTATAATTTTGGAACAGGGAATATTAAGTTAAGAGCGACATATTTCGTTGAAGGAAAAAATATCGTAATTAAATCAATTCCGTATCAATCACATACCACAAAAATTATAGAACAAATCCAGGATCAAATTGCTAACAAGAAGATTATTTTTATTGATAATATTTCCGATGATTCTGATCAGGAACATCCTGTTCGCATAATCATCAGGATCAAAGGCAGGTCACATAGCGTTGATGATATTATGTCTCATTTGTTTTTTTCAACAGATCTCGAAAAAAACTTGAGAGTAAACTTAAATATTATCGGAACTGACAACAAACCCAGCGTTAAAAATATACGCGAAATATTAACAGAATGGGTGAAATTTAGACTCCACTCTGTAAAGAATAAACTACAGTGGGAACTCGATAAAATTCAAGAAAGGATTCATATTCTTGAAGCTTATGTGAAAGTCTATAAATACCTCGATAAAATTATCAAACTCATCAGAACTGAGGATAATCCGAAGAAGAAAATCATCTCTTTATGTAAGCTTACTGAGAAACAATATGAAGCTATCATTAATATGAGAATTAGAAGTCTTGCGAAGTTACAAGAAGAGAGTGTTCTTAATGAATTAAAAAAACTTAAAAATGAGGAGAAATCGATAACACTCTTACTCAGTTCNTCAAATAGACTTAAAACGTACCTAAAAAAAGAATTGAATGAAATTAAGAAAGATTTTGGCAGATCAAGAAAAACAAGTATTAATAACCAAGATACCCATAAATCTAATGAGATTAAAGTATCTGTCTCAATAAGTGACTTAACAGTTATCATATCGAAAAATGGTTGGATAAAATTTCACAAGGGACACAATGTTGACATTACAAAGTTAGACTTCAAGACCGGAGATTCCTATTATCAGCATCTGCATATTAAATCTAACAATACCCTGGCATTTTTTGATCAACACGGAATGATTTACAATATGGCTTCTGACAATTATCAAGTAAGTCGAGGACAAGGAGAGCCTCTAAGTAAATATTTCAAACTACAAGATGGAACACAGATGATAGGGATGGTTAACATTTCTGAGAAACTAAGTGTTCTTAATTGTTCAAGTATGGGTTATGGATTTATATGTGTCCATGATGAAATGTTCGTTAAGAATAAGAAAGGAAAAAAGTTAATTAATGTCAAAAAATCAAATGCGATTAAACCAATTAATGTTGATTTAGATAACGATAAATACTATGTAATCATTACAAGTGAGAACTATATGTTGATTGAAAAACTTAGTGAGATCCCTATCATGCCTAGAGGTAAAGGTGTAAAACTTATCAATATCCCGAAAACATCAGATGAAACCATAGTTTATATAGGTGTACTCAGACAAGACCAAGTATTAGAGTTTAGTTATACATCTAGAAAATCACGTGTAATGGACCATGCAGTTCTTCAAAACTATATAATGAAGAGAACACGTCGAGGAAAGAAAATAGAGAAAAAGTTTTTGCTTGAAAAAGGGAAAACAACCTATAATATTAAGTAGGAGATATTATGAAGCGTATATTTTTCTTTATTGTTACAAACATTGCCATTCTATTGGTTCTTAGCATATTCCTAAATATGATTGGATTCACAGGTATTTTACAAAGGAATGGAGTAGACCTTGATTATGATTCGTTAATGCTATTCTCTCTTGTCTTTGGAATGGGNGGTTCATTCATATCCCTTTATATGTCTAAATGGATGGCTAAATCTATGGCTGGGGTCAAAGTAATAAAAACTCCTGCTAATGAGTTTGAGAAATGGTTCTTCGATGTTGTAAAAAGACAATCTGAACAACTAGGACTAAAAATGCCTGAAATAGGTATTTTTAATTCACAACAACCAAATGCATTCGCTACTGGTGCTTCTAAAAATAGTTCATTAGTCGCTCTAAGCACAGGTCTCATTGCTAGTATGAACAGAAATGAGGTGGAGGCAGTCATAGGTCATGAGATGAGTCATGTTGCAAATGGAGACATGGTCACATTATCTCTTATACAAGGAATAATAAATGCGTTTGTAATTTTCTTTTCAAGAGTAATTGGACATTTCGTAGATCGTGTAATTTTAAAGAATGATAGAGGTTATGGCATAGGTTATTTTTTCACAGTCATATTTGCACAAGTAATACTGGGTATTTTGGCGTCAACAATTGTCTGCTGGTTCTCGAGAAGAAGGGAATTTAGAGCAGACTATGGTGGTGCACAATTGACGTCCAAAGAGAGCATGATTTCATCACTGAGAGTTCTAGATAAAATGTCAGCAGCTAAATTACCCGATCAGATGTTAGCGTTTGGTATTTCTAATAAAGGAAGCGAAGGTACGTTGAGAAGATTATTTGCTACCCACCCACCTATTTCTCAGAGAATTATTGCCTTAGAACAGTCTGATTTATCAGAATTCAAAAATAAGCAGACTAGTTAATGTCTGATAACTCTCACATTTTAAAGAACGGGAATAAAATATTAATAGATCACCAACCTTTTTTAATCATTGAGAATGAATTCGTAAATCCTGGTAAGGGGCAAGCATTCACGAGAGTAAAAATAAGAAACCTTCTAAACAGTAAAGTACTTGAAAAGACAATTAAAATAGGTGAATCAATTCAAGAAGCTGATGTTTTTAACACAAAAATGCAATATCTATATAAAGAAGCTGATAAATACTATTTTATGAATTTAGAGTCATTTGAACAAATACAAGTAGATGAGACAATAGTTTCTCAGAACTCTAAATGGTTAATTGATGGCAATGATTGTGATGTAACTATATGGAATGGCGAGATAATACAAGTATCTGCGTCCAAATATATTACCTTAAAGATTGTATCAACCGTCGACGCAATCAAAGGTGACACAGTTTCATCGACTTTGAAAGAAGCAACTGTTGAAAATGGGGAGACCATAATGGTGCCTATATTTATAAAAGAAGGCGAGAGTATAAGAATCGATACAGAGAATGATACCTACGCATCTAGAGAGAAGAGTGATGAGTAACATAAAAGAGAGAAGGCAAAAGGCTCAGCAGGAAATCCAAGACTTTAAGGTTAGGAAAAATGCACGTATCATAGCGGTATTATTTTGGTTTGCATCAAGCATGTACATTTATTCAAACGATGTTGGATTTGCAGATGTTTATTCCTGGAAGCCCTTTGTATTTTTTATTTTAGGACCCATATTTTCAGCTATTGTATTTGGGAATATAATATTTTATTCACAAAGACTTATAGAAAAAGTTGTTATTCGAATCTTAGAAGCATCGAGACCTCAGCTCATACCTATTTTAGTTATTATAATATTTTTCTGTTTCCTCATCGCATTATTCTTAGTCATATTTGAATTTGCAAAAATACTACAGTATTTGCTCCACTAGAACTGTTGATTATCTGAAAATACTTTTCTTATTACTAGCATGCTTTTCTATAATAGATTTTGAAATATCTCTAGCTTTTTGAGATTTCTTTACTTTCCAAATTTTATCTCGAGCAATTCTAGTAGATGTAATATTATCTACAATTAAATCTGAATAAGTTTTCCCATTATCATAATCACAACATTTCATTTCAATAGGTGACATTTTCCATGGTTCATGAATATATTTTGATGGAACGTTTTCAAGCTCTGGGACCCATTTTTTAATAAACTCTCCTTGAGGGTCATGGTCTTGTGATTGCTTGACTGGATTATAGATTCTTATGGTATTGATTCCAGTTGTNCCTGACTGCATTTGAATTTGAGAGTAATGAATACCAGGCTCATAATCAGTAAATAACCTTGCTAGATGTCGACTTGTAACTCTCCAGTCCAGCCATAACTGATATGACGCAAATGATATCAACATTGCTCTCATTCTAAAATTTATCCACCCATTTTCGATTAAATAGCGCATACATGCATCCACAAAAGGGAACCCTGTTTTTCCTGATTTCCACGCATCAAAATATTTCTCGTTGAATGAATTCTCCCTTAAGCCATCAAATGCTGAGTTAAAATTTGTGTTCTCAATTGAGGGTAAGTCATAAAATTTTTGTATAAAATGACAATGCCATGCTAGTCTACTTTTAAATGATCTTAATGACCTCTGCTTGACTATAGGTATCTGTTTTTTAAGTTCGTTTATTGTTTTTTTGTAAATACTCCGTAAAGATATTGTTCCATAAGTAATATGAGGACTTAAACGAGAACAAGAGCTTTCTGCAGATATCGGGGATGACATTTGAGATTGATAATTTAACCCTCTCTCAGATAAAAAACTATCAAGCAATATTTCAGCAGCACTAGAGCCCTCTACCTTGTTATTATTTTCTCCAGTAAAAATCTGAATCTTATCAGGAATCTTATCGTTGTAGTCATAAACAAAATCAGTATGGGTTTCTCTCAGTTCTTCAGTGCTACTATTCATAAATTTTTTCCAGTCTCTAGACCATGTTGATCTATCTCTTTTGTTTAATTGGATTCCAAATTGTTCATAAATTTTCCATTCAACTGTTTTTTCACAAAAAAGTTTTTTGCAGTTTTTTTCAATAGTTTGTACTGATAATTCTTTGAATACACGATTGCTGTGGACTGACTTCACATTATATTTATCAATTAAACTATTGAATACCTCCACTGTATCACCATAGTAAATGTTGAGTCTTGCATTGAGTCGTTCTTGTATTTGATGTTTTAGATTCTCTAAAGATTTGATGATGAATTTCTGATGAAAATTACTAGTTGTTTCAGCTTTAACGACTTTCTTATCGAAAATATAAACTAATATCACACTCTCACTTTTTAAAGATGCATATAATGCTGTATTATCCGAAATTCTTAAATCGTTCCTGAACCAAAAAATATCTGTCATTGCATCAGATTACAATATTCGAAATAATTTTCTAGCTTATAAAATGTAAGGTTTAAACTTACACAAAATAAAATATTCAAAAAAATCATGCTAAAATATCGATATGACAATTGGTTGTGCTAACTCATTATTAATTTTAAATGCTATTGTAGTATCAATAGGAGCTTATTATTTCTATTTTAAAAATTTAGACATAGCGTGGCTTGCGTTGTTCTTCTTTTTAGCGATAGGCTCAAGTGGAGAAATCCTTTTAAGTGGCCGCTGTAATTGAATTATAATTATAAAATGGTCATCCCAAAAAAGAAAAGTTGTTACATTTGTTCGTCATCTGATCAAAAAATTCTATTTAGATGTAAATATTCTTCAAATAATTGGGTATTCCTATGTAAGAAATGTCAATCAGANACTAAGAAAGAATACACGACCACGTATATTTATGGCGGGACTTGGAAAAGAAAATAACCCCTNATTAACATAGAAGNAATAAATTTAATTATTCTTNCTNCAAAANAATATCGATGTCATGCAAATTTAACGTAAGAATTGACAAAATAATTATTACTATTACTTGAAAGATATGAGTCTTGAGGTTTTAAAATTTGAGTATTTTTAAATAACTTTTACTTTAATTGCCTTAGGGCCACGTGGACCATCTTCAGTTTCAAATTCAACTTTATCGTTCTCATTAATAGATCCATCTACTAGATCTGTTTGATGAACAAAAATGTCTTTATCACCTTCATCAGGTTTAATAAAGCCAAAAGCTTTAGTTGAATCAAACCATTTTACTGTGCCTGTTTTCAATTGTTTCTCCTAATTTAATAACGATAGTATACACATGTCTGAGATAATTACCAATAACAATTATNNATAACTATTTTGCTAATAAAAATGCTATTTTTCAGTGCGTTACAAGTACTAACCAGAGTGTTTGATATTTTTCACTTAAATATAGGCAAAAAATGCCAGTCTATTTAAGGAAAATAGTAAGTATGACACCCAAGAACATGACTANTGACAATGAAAAAAGCACAGGNAGATTTTTCATGGGACCTAGACGCCAGAAATCGGTCTCCCTATATTTTAAGAATTTGCCATTAATATATGCGATTCTCCATGAACTCTTTTTTTTATTCATTATTAGATTATATACTTAAGAAAAAAAAATAAAATGCATTTACATAAAACACCCTAATTTATATAATANTATCATGGGAGNTANATCAAAAAATATNAAATATAAAAGGTTAATCCCTCATATTGNATTTGCTATTCTCTTAGCTTTGCAAACTACAGATTTATTACATGATCATCATGATCATGATCATGAAGAGACAGGACACTATTGTNTTACATGTAATTTATCAAATCTTGATATCCATTTAGATGGGGAAATTCCATACTTAATTNNTAACCTTGAAATAATTTCCNGTTTATCTNATTTAAGACCTTTTCTAATAAAAGAAAAAGTCTTATCGTTTAATAACCCAAGATCACCACCATTCTCCTNTAGTTAAATCANAAATATTTAATTATTTTTAAGGAGAAAGTAATGTATAAATACATTTTTTCGCTGGCATTACTAGTATTTTCATTTACTAGTATCGCTGACGATCTATCTGGCATCACTGTCGATTCTTCGGTATTTACTAATTCTATCGGTGAAAGTAAGTATCCATTGCATATAGTTNAAGANGAATCCATCATTGATGCTAAATCACTAGGTGAAAATTTAGAATCACTCCCTGGTGTTTCGAATGCTGATTATGGNGCAGCTATTGGTCAGCCTGTCATTAGAGGCCTANGTGGTAGCAGGACTAAAGTGATGCTAAATAATAATTCAGTAAACTCACTCAGTCATTTGAGCGCAGANCANCTGAACAATGTGAATATTGGCGANATATCACATATAGAAATATTAAGAGGACCATCCTCTATTTTTGCTGGTAGTGGAGCTAGTGGTGGAATCGTTAATGTTGTNACTGATGTTATCTCAGGTGATGTATACACCAATAAAACGAGTTTTGATTATTATTCAGTGAATAATGGTTTTGGACACAACTTTTTATTTAAAAGAAATATTTTTAATACAAATATATTTTTCAATTTAAATAATAAGAAGTTGAATAATTATAATATTCCTCATGATACTTTATTTGATGAAGGAGTTATGAAAAGTTCNCTAGCCAATTCAGATTACAAAGATCAAAATATGATTATAGGAATATCTTTTCCTCAGACATGGGGACTCTTAGGATTTTCATTTGAAAACAATGATGGAGTCTATGGAATTCCCTTCCATGCAGAGGAAGAGGAAGAGCACGAGGAGGANGAAGAGCACAGAATATTCTCTANAGTTGAATCAGAAACNTACACCTTTAAAGGAAGAGTGAATACACTTCNATTTTTTAACTCTATGGATTTCTCTCTTATAGATTCTAACGNTTTTTTGCGNGAACATGAGGAGGATGGCTCTGCGTCACTGGATAATAACATGACTGCATTTAACNCNAAGTTNAATCTTGATAGTGCCTNNTATGAGAGGAGACTGCTTCTTGAGTATGCAAGAACTAAATCGCCGATGNCAGGTGCTTACATTCCAAACTCGGTTGCTTATGATCGTTCTATTTCTCTTTTTCAGAGAAANTTAGGAAAACCATATGAATTAGATTTAGCACTAAGATATGAGTCCAACTCTAGAGATTCAGATAACCAGAGATATGGTGATACTTCCTTGAATCTGGGAACAAGNTTATTATATAAGTTATCTGATTCGACGAACTTGTACTTAGGGTATTCTCATGTCTCTAGAAGTCCAAACNTTGCTGAACTTTTTGCAAATGGATCTCATGGNGCAACACAGCGTTATGAACGAGGAAATAATCAACTATCAAGAGAGATCTCAAGAGGTGCTGAGATTGGTATTTCTACTGCATATAGANATTTTGATATAGATTTTCGTCTGTACGATAACGATATAAATAATTACATTTATCNAAAGGATCGTANTACTTCTACTGGAGGCAAAACTGATGCAGACTGGATGCAAAAAGATGCAAATTTCAGAGGTTACGAAATATCTATATCAACAGATTATAAGATAGCAGATGGATTATTATTAGCAAGATTATCCACGGATGATCTATCAGCAGTGTTTGATGATAATACCTATGTGCCTAGAGCAGCACCAGCAAAAACTGCTCTCAGCCTAGGATACGAGTTTAACGGTAATGAGCGATTACATGCAGATCTTGTATACGTAGATGATCAAGGTGATTTTTCGTCTATTGAGACTAAGACTAATTCTCATGTATGTTTAGATATGAAATACAGCAAGGGTATTAAACTTGCTGGTAATGACATGCTGATAACTGTATTTGGTGAAAATTTAACAAATACTTCCCAAAGGAATCATGCATCTTTTGTAAAAGATAATGTTCCGCTACCAGGAGTTAAAGTTGGATTAGAATTATCAATTGATTACGGTTTTTAAATCAGTATTTAGAGATATCTAGCACGATGCATTGATAGTGGCGCTCACGCGCTACTATCTTTGTTCGTCATAAAAGTATTACTCATAGTCTTCTCTAAATTTTTTTGGATCTCTTTGATTTTCATTCTCACAAATTTTTATGAGTGCATTATAGTAGTCAAACTGAGTTTTTTCTTGAAAGGATTGAGAAATAAATTTTTTTATAGCTTCTTCAGATTGTGCTTCACTTGGTAATCTTTGTGTCATTAGATGATTAGTCAAAACAAAAACAGAGTCTGCACATTTCTCGATTGGTGCATTAGGCTTACTACAACTTGTGACTGATAATACAAGGAAAAATGTGAATAATTTATTCATCGCCTTCCTTCACAAAAACACCATCCACCATCTTACCTTTACGGTCTTTTATGTCATTATAAGCTACTGAGAGACATTCATTAATTGTTAAGTTATTTCGAACCATGATATTTATAAGAACAACCATCATATCTCCAATATCATCTCTTATGTCTTTATTCTTACAAAGATTATCTGATAGTTCACCGGCTTCTTGTATAAGCTTCATATATTGATCTTTGTCTGTGCTACCATCAATAAGATTTCTATCTTTATGCCATTGACCTATCAATTCCTCGTAGTTTGTATCAGCCATATATCCTCACTTTAATATTATATATCCCATAATAACATTATTTAACACTTTTGGATTGCTATTAGAATATAGAAGTGAAATTTAATAAACTTGATAATTATTGTACAGGTGAAGAGTGATGAATTTTTATTTTTAAACCTGAATGTGTTTCTTTCAAAACAAATGTGAAAGCAACTTTTGTATTTTCATCAATATTAGTAATTTTAAAATCAAATAATCCTGATGCAGATATTAGCCCATCTTCAATTAGCACATTGACCATACCTATCTCAACATCTTCACAACTTAATGCAAATCCTTGATCTTCTGAGATATCATTTCCAATAAAATATGACAATGCTTCTTTAGAATTATTCCTAAATATGTTTTCTTTTGTCATAGTGGGTTTGAAGAAAACATTTTCCTCGTCAAATAAATAATGAGATTTTATGAAATCTTCGGCCTTTGCTTGATAGTCTCCATTATCCAGATATGTTTTTTGTATCTGTTGTAGCCCATGAGACCATGACTTTAGAAATGCATGTACTTTTTCCTTAGTAACCATATATTTTCACGTTGTAATGTAAGTATGGATCATACTAAAAAATATAAGCTAATACAAACTATCTGAATATTTTCCTCAACCTCTACACCCGAAAGGGACTAGCATTATTATGTAGCGCTGTAAACTTCATGAATTAATTATTAGGTATCTAATTCTAAAGATATTCTGATCGATGTATTTTATGTTGAACTATGCATAACAAATAGCCTTTGAGNATGTGTTGGGGTTGCATTTGTGTNGGTTATAAANCATAATTTTAGTACTGGACTTCATCAATCGNTCATGTAAGGCATAGATATGAATATTAAAGTTNTCTTGTTAAGTAGTTTACTNTTGTTACTAACTTCTTGTGCTACGACTCAAGAAATATATCTTCAGTCAGGTAAAAAAGGCATTATAGTCTCATGCCCATCCAGTGATATGGATTCATGTTACAAAGAGGCTGGCGANGCTTGNGGCGTAANTGGATATAATATTTTCAGAAAATCTGTTGATGGAAACTNCACCAAATTAATAATAAGCTGCAGGGACTGANATATGTTNAAACATCAAAAATTATATACATTATTCATNATTTCAATTCTATTCCAACCTTTANCAGCGTTTTCATTAGAGATAAATGGAAAGGCTACCTATAATTACACNTCAATTGGTGATTATGATCTGAACAAAGAAATAATACGCTCAAACGCTATGAAATTAGCTTGTAAAGATGCTTTTAAAAAATATGTTAGAGAAATGGACCGAGANACTAGAAAAAANTATAATCGAGTCAAATCTGAAATCGAAAATAACTTAAANGATTACTTAACTTGTGATTTAGTTGTTGACGAACAAAATATAAAAGANACTCAATCTTTAAGAATTGTTGTTAAAACAGATATCGACACAACAGCNATAGAGGCGATGNTAAATTCTGGGTCCAAGATTGCAAGTGAAGATAGTGAATTAACAATTACCTCTCTAATGATAGTNAGNAAAGCAACNGGNATGGATGAAAAGTTCGATAGGGTAAGGACTGTTAATAGAGACACTAATATAAATACAACAACNACTTCAAGCGATANAAATAGTGATGCAGATTCTTCTTTTACGAAAGANGGTAATAAGTCTGTGAATACAGATCAAATAGAGGCAGTAGANGATAGTTCTGTTATTAGTTCTAGCAATACTGATACATCTGAATCTGGAGATTTTCAAGGTAGTAGCTCACAAAGAAATAATACNTCNCAAACAACAAAAANTGTTGACACGAATGTAANAGAATCAGGAGGTGGTCGTATAGTATCCGCAGCTAAATANACATACACTATAGATGATGGTTTAGAGGGAGCAATAGAGTCCGGCATGACTGAAGAGTTATTGGAAAATAATTTTGATTTATTGTCTTTAGATTCAATNCCTGGGGTTATAGATTTATATGAAGAAATTAAGNTAGCTTATAGTAAAAGTAATAAATACGACAAAAAATTAACAAAAAAAGTCAAAGATGCNNTGGTNANNGATGAAGTAGATTGTTATATAACTGGTAGTTTTGATGTTGGTATTACGCAGAGAAGTCCAACAACTGGNGCAATTATGAAAAATGTAATTGTTAAAAAAGCAGTTTTAGAATGNTATATGGCTAAANAAGGTAAAACCAAAAAAAGATGGAGACCACAAGCAACTGTCTCTGGNATACAAGCGAAAGGNGANGGGTCTGATGAGCAAGAAGCTGANACTAATGCTGTTAGAATAACTTCAAATAAAGTTGGNAAATTACTANTAAATAAATTCAATGCAAAGAGGTTAAACTAATATGAAAAAAATATTTTTAATATCATTTATACTACTAGCTCCATTTCAAGTNATGGCTNTACCGGGTTTAGATACCNTNAANAGTNTGAATCCCTTGGGTGGNGGAGATGGNGATGTTGATCTTGCNGGAGGAAAAACTGNNCTTTTAGCTAAATTTGATCAGTCTTCGCAGTACTTTATGCANGCTCAAGAAATATTACTCAGAGCGGTNGGCAAGAACACTGAGGCCGANATAGTNAAGGCNGGAATTGAATATTCTAAGAATAGCAAAAATAGCGAAGCTGACAGATTAGCAAATTCTATTAAAGTTACTACGCAAGCAAGCAAGACACTCGAATCCGTTCAATCNTTAAAAAGTGGAGGNTTATCAGCAGAAGGCAAAGTTCTTTANGTGAAATCATTTCCATCAGCAATNAAAGGTCTNAAAGCNACGATTNAACTTGTACCTGTTTCAAAAACAATGGTTGCTGGTGTTTCAGCTAACCCTATGAGCGCTTTTAAGGAGTTGGGAGGTNTTTCTAAAATTATACCAAAAATCCCGGGTTATATCTCTAATTTTGGCTCTGTGATGAATCTAATAATTAGTGGTGCACAAGCTAATGATATTGAGGGTACAGATGACCTTCAGGATAGTCTTGGCGAACTTGAACTATAATTTAAATTATGTCTAGATTAGTTACCATTCTTTTATTCTTTACACTTGCCTTTCATCCACAGATAAATGTCTATTCTAGTATAAAATTTCAAGAAATGACAACCACTGGAACAGGACAGTCACTGGAAGAGGCTGTAAATAATGCATTATCAGATGCTATAACGATGGTTAATGGTAAAAATGTATATACCAAAACCGTTATAAAAGTTTTAGGTGGTGAATCAGTTGAACAGTCTTCAAAAGCAGAAGAGTTGCAAAAGTTCTTATCATCAAAATTTTCTGAAATTAAGAAAACTATTTCAAATAGCTCTACCGATGTAAATGTAAATATAGAGAAACCTGCTAAAAAAGCTTACTCACAACAATATGTTAAAGATATTATTAATGAGGTTAAAGGAGGAATAAAATCATACGACATTATTTCAAAAGATATAGATTCAAATGGCTGGCATCATGTACAAATTAGATCCCAGGTAGCAAGGTTTGAAATTCCACAAAGTGCACAGAGAACACGTATTGCTGTCGTGCCTTTTAGGTTTTATGAGGAAAGATCAAAAAGTAGCTCTATTTTAGATTCATTGAAAAATTATGTTAGTGACGATAATATTAAAACCTTAAAATCCTCTGATGAAAAATATAAATTAGGATCCGATGATAAAGAAAGATTACTTAGGCTAATAAATCAGGGTCTTACAAACTATTTAACTCAAACCAGAAAATTTACAATACTAGATAGGGAGTATGTCAAAGAAATTGCAGATGAAAAACTAAATATAATTGAGGGAAGAGCTCCTGCGGTTGAAATGGCTAAACTAGGTAATGAAGTATCATCAGATTTTATCTTCGTAGGTTCTGTTGAGGATTTTACGGTAAAAGATAAGATTATCAAAATACAGAGCAGCGATAAAGAGATAAATAGAAAGGTAGGTTCTTTCTATGTGACTTATCGCTTGTTAGATGTAGCAACTAAGCAAATCCAAAATGCAAATAACTATAAAGTAACAGCTACATTTAAATCTGATGATCCTATTGAAATAATTACCACGCTTGTCGATAAAGCAGTAAAAATTATTGGACAAGAGGTGTTATTTACAGCTCATCCTGTCATCGTTGAGAAGTATAGTGATAATAGGTTAATCCTTGGGCAGGGTGGAAATCAGTTCAAGAAGGGAGATTTATATGAGCTTTACGAAAAAGGTGACAAAATTATAGATAGTTACACGAATGAGACAATCGGAAATGTTGAAACATATCTAGGCAAAATTGAGATAATACAAGTTAGATCTAACTTATCTCAGGCGAAGTTTACCGAAGGTGCTTTTGATATGTCTGTTGGATTTATCCCTGGTCAGTATATAGTGAGACCAGTTCAATATGACGAAGCAGCTTTAAAAAAAGAACAATTTGAAATTAATAAAAAGAAAATATTAAAAGCTAGAGAAGAGAGGCAGAAAGCACTTGAAGAGAGAAAAGAGCAAAAACGTATAGCTAAAGAGAAAAAGCTGAAAGAGAGAGAACAACAAAAAAATAAAAGCGATGCTGAGGTAGATGATCTTTTCTAAATGCTCATGATGCTTATAAGAAATTTCTATTTATTATTTTTATTAACAATCTTACCTATCTCAAACCTTTTAGCCGAAGAATATGATGTTTTTTATGCAGGATTCTCCTTCTCTGGGAATTATACAGATAAACAAACTTCAGCAAAATTTACAGATAAACTTTTAAATAAGAAAAATAGCATGGGTCTTGATATTGTATCAGCCTCACTCTTAGAATCTTTGAATAAAATAAAAACACCTAATTATAATATTAGATATGGCCTTGCAGATTTAGATAAAGGCGCGAAAGAGTCCATT
>PBHH01000009.1 GCA_002720195.1 Gammaproteobacteria bacterium | reverse complement strand
CAGGAAGCATAAAGTACATGGTCAAGTTTTGAAAAGTTGCCCATCCTCTTGTGTTTCCTTCTTCGTCTACTCCTACGCCTGTAGTTTCAAACTTTGTTGCGATGTCTACTAGTAGACCAACAAAAAGTAATACCACACCTAACCAAGCCATAATGCCTCCGATTAGGACACCTGCGCCAGCTACTATAATTAGTATTGGTGCGAGTAGGTAACGTACGTTTAATAATATGTTTCCGATCATCTTTACCTCCCAGATAAATCGAACAGTTATACTTGTAAACATAAATGTTTCGAATTTGAGGACACCCTCAAAACCAAGCTCCTAAGGGAATAAATTCCCAATAAAATAATAGTAAAAGCTTTTTGAAACCTAGTCAAAACTATTTTCAAATAATTTGATGCATATAAGAATCTACTAAAATACCGATATTTTTGGCCAACTGAAAAGCCCAATAAATGCTTAGTTTTCTGCATATATTTGTAATGACCCAATTTTCTGTAAAAAGACCTCTGCTTAGATGATAATATCAGTTATGACTAGAAGAATTACTATATATACAGCTATTTTACTGTGGTTATTTGCAGGTGATGCATATGCAATGCCTGATATGAAAAAAGCTTTTAGTGATATTACGTTTATTTCTTCTAGCCAGAGTGAACATAGTTTAAATNCACATAAAGGTAANGTGTTGNTAGTNTTTTTCGGATATACCCACTGTCCTGATATCTGCCCTACAACGATGTTAGACATAAGAAAATCTCTACAAGATCTNGGAGAGANCGCGGNGAATGTTCAGCCAATTTTTATCAGCGTAGATTATAAAAGAGATACTCCAGAGATTATTGATAATTATGTAAAATTTTTCGATAAAAGAATAATTGGTTTGACTGGCTCAGAGGAAATGCTTGGTCTTGCTAGCAAATCATTTAAGACATCATATGCATTGCTTGATTCAAAGAACACAGATAATTACCTNGTTGAGCATAGCTCCAATCTATTTATAATTGATAGNGAATNAGTCGTTCGCAGNATAATTCCTAATGGTCTTCCTCATTCGGAAATTACCAAAACACTCAAGGAGCTTTTAAATANAGACTAGGCCTATCAGTCGTATTTCATATATTTGAATCTTGGATCATCAGGGGTACCCTCAAGCGTGTTATCCTCNCTACCGGGNTTCCATTGAAGTACCTCCTCAATCTTCATAGCCAGAGAAAAATCCTTATCTGTAATCCCTTTTGCTGCATGGTTTTGAAGCTTTACAATAACAAAAGCATATGATGCAGAGATATCCGGATGATGCCATGCCGCCTCTGCAAGATGGCCGACCGTGTTCACTGCCATCAAAGTTCCTTTCCATCCAGAAGTTTTATACTTCCTTCTTATCCAGCCATTTTCNTAGTACCAATGTTTAAGATTCTTCTCTAGNTAATCGGTAATTTCGCTATCCGAATATGTNCGTTCACTATCACTCATAATNCTTCTCCATGANCTTANTCNCTCNATTTAATTTTTTTAACTATCCCGACAAGAGTCTCCAATTCAAGATCTGATAGTTTATCCAAATCTATCTGATTAGAAGCTACGCCACATATACACAGGTCATCTGCGCAATCNTCTAAGAAATCTATNCAGCTCTGTCTTGTCATAAACNGTCATCCATGAAATTTTAATTTATACATAAAAGATAGCATAATTTATTGTATTTTTCCGTAATTAGTAGTAGCCTGTGGGTATGGTATGTGAAAGATACCCACAATAAATTAGGTTATTTATGTGATACCCACATTGATACCCACAATTANNAAGAAAATATAAAATAAATGTCAAAGCTNACAGANAATATTATAGATCAGGCCAAGACCCGACCAAGCGATTATAGGCTGTCTGACGGATCTGGTCTCGCAATAATTATAAGAAAAAATGGAAACAAGCATTGGCAGTTNAGATATCACATATANGAAGCTGGAAANAGAAAAGAGAGGATTTATTCTTTAGGCGAATATCCAAGAATAAGTATCAATCAAGCGAGACTTGAGCATAAAAAACTCAAAGAAGAGCTNTCCAACGGAGTAGACATCCAGACTCTTAANAATCAGAGAACACATACGATAGANAAGACCCCCTCTTTTCTTGAATTAGCTCAAGAATTGAAAAAAGTTAAACAGAAAAAAGATCAGTTGGATGATGTATCTTGGAAAAAAGAATTATCAAAATTTGAAAAATTTATGCTTCCCTCTCTCAAAGAGATGAACTTAAAAGATGTAACGGCTGAAGATCTAATGTTCATTTTAGAGCCACTTACTGATGAGAAAAAACAACAAAAAGANGGATTAATTAGAGAGAAAAAATTTAAAAAAAATAAGAAGCTGAGAAATAGAGGGCGAAAGGTAAANTTTGATGTAAGAGATGATTTAGTCAAATTATTAAAAACTACTGAATATAGGAGAGATCATCTTATTGAGTACCTTCACAAGATTCAAGANGCAAANGGTCACATCAATGAAGAGTATATGACNGCCCTNGCTTACTTAATGGATATTTCACANACCGAAGTATTCGAAGTTGCTACTTTTTATCATCATTTTGACATAGTAAAAACCGGAGAGGCAACACCACCTGCTCTTACAATTAGAGTATGTGATTCAGTNTCTTGTGAATTAAACGGCGCAAACGAATTAGCAGAATCTCTGGATAATTATTATAAAGGGACNGTACGAATTCAGAAAGTTCCATGTATNGGCAGATGTCAGAATGCACCAGTGGCTGTTGTGAAGTTTAATCCTATCGATCATGCTAACTTCAAAAAAATTAAATCGGCTGTAGATCAAGGTAAGCTCGAACCTGAGATTCCAAANTATGCGGNTATGGATAAATATATCTCTGATGGAGGGTACGAATTATTAGATAATATTAAGANAGGCACAATTACAAAAGAGAGCGTTCTAGTACAACTTGAGAATTCAAACCTTCGTGGACTTGGAGGAGCAGGTTTTCCATCTGGAAAAAAATGGCGTATTCTTATCGAGCAAGAAGCTCCAAGACTTCTTGCTGTTAATATTGATGAAGGGGAACCTGGTACATTNAAAGACAGGCACTACCTTGAATCAGATCCTCACAGATTTTTAGAGGGAATGCTAATAGCTTCAGAAGTTGTAGGCATTGATAAAATTTACGTATACCTTAGAGATGAGTATGCAGCTGTCAGAAAAATACTCACNGANGAGCTTGAGTTAGTACGATCAAAATTCGCAGGNGAAATCCCTGAAATTGAATTAAGAAGAGGAGCAGGAGCATACATATGCGGTGAGGAATCAGCAATGATTGAATCTATAGAAGGGAAAAAGGGTATGCCAAGGCTACGACCTCCATTTGTTGCACAAGTGGGTTTATTTGGACGACCAACTTTAGCACATAACATGGAGACATTATATTGGGTTAGAGATATTATTCAAAAAGGTGCANACTGGTTCACATCATATGGACGTAATGGAAGAAAAGGTCTCAGATCATTCTCAGTAAGTGGACGTGTAAAAAATCCNGGCGTACACCTTGCTCCAGCTGGTATAACNGTCTCAGAGNTAATCGATGAATATGCGGGTGGCATGGAAGATGGTCATAAGTTTTATGCTTACTTTCCNGGAGGTGCNTCTGGAGGAATTCTCCCTGCATCAATGAGTAAAATCCCTTTAGACTTTGATACATTAAATGAATATGGTTGCTTTATTGGNTCTGCAGCAATAGTAATTCTGTCNGANAAAGATAAAGTTTCTAAGGCAGCCTCAACAACAATGAGTTTTTTCTTACATGAGTCATGTGGAAAATGTACACCATGTAGAGTTGGTACCTCTAAAGCAACTAAAATGATGAAAGAGGAAAAATGGGATGTCCCACTTCTAAAAGAACTATCTCAGGTAATGTCTGACGCGTCAATTTGTGGTCTCGGGCAAGCTGCATCAAATCCACTGAAATCCGTAATTAAATATTTNCCAAATGAAACAGAGGTANTTAATGAAAATTAACGAAACATTTGCAGGCTGGTATTATGGCAACTAATCCGAAAGAAATTACAGATAGACAATTTGTCGCGATTAAAATCAACGGTAAAAGTTACTTTGGGAACCCTACTGAGACGATACTTCAAATATCTCAAAGAAATGGCATTGAGATTCCGCACCTGTGTTACAAGGAAGGCATGAGGCCTGATGGTAACTGTCGTGCATGTATGGTAGAAATTGAAGGAGAGAGAGTTCTTCAACCGTCCTGTGTTAGAACAATATCTGACGGAATGGTAATCAATACTAATTCTGAGAGAGTAACAACGTCACAAAAATTAGTTCTTGAACTTTTATCCTCTGATGTTTCTGATAAAACTTATAAAAAAGATAGTGAATTGTCAGATTGGGCAAACAAATTAAGCATACAAAAAAATAGATTTCCAACTAATATACATGATAAACATGATTTAACACATCCTGCAATTGCAGTAAACTTGGATGCTTGTATTCAATGCACAAGATGCGTTAGAGCATGCCGAGAAGAGCAAGTGAATGATGTAATCGGTTATGCTAATAGAGGTTTTAAATCTGAGATTGTCTTTGATATCAACGACTATATGGGAGAAAGCACATGTGTTGGTTGTGGCGAATGTGTCCAAGCATGCCCGACAGGCGCGCTTATGCCTTCAAAAGATGTTGCTCTAAATATCCCTGATAAAAAAGTCGAGAGTGTCTGTCCTTATTGCGGTGTTGGGTGTTTATTAACGTACAATGTTAAAAATGATAAAATATTATTTGCGGAAGGAAGAGATGGTCCTGCAAATCTCAGTCGTCTGTGTGTTAAAGGTAGATATGGGTTTGACTACATTCACAATGATGGGAGACTTACTAAGCCATTAATTAGGAGAAAGGGAGTAAGCAAGGATCTAGATTTAAAAACTTATGATTTTGATACCATAAACGAAATATTTGAAGAAACAACTTGGGATCACGCACTTGAGGTTGCTATAGATGGATTTAAAAAAATAAAAAAAGATAAAGGTCCTTCTGGTCTTGCTGGATTTGGTTGTGCAAAAGGATCCAATGAGGAAGCGTATTTATTTCAGAAACTAATAAGAACCGGGTTCAAAACTAACAATGTTGATCATTGCACAAGGCTATGTCACGCATCATCAGTAGTAGCATTATTAGAAATGGTAGGATCAGGTGCGGTTTCCAATCAAGTCGCAGATGTTACAGAAGCAGAAGTGATAATTATCATTGGCTCTAATCCGACTGTAAATCACCCAGTAGCAGCAACCTTTATGAAGAATGCATCAAAAGAAGGGAAAACTCTTATCGTGATGGACCCAAAGAAAACTGATATTTCGAGACATGCAAATTATTACTTACAGTTTAAACCTGATACAGATGTAGCAATGCTTAACGCTATAATGAAGTCAATCATAGATCAAGATTTAGTCGATAAAGATTTTATAAGAACAAGGACAAAAGACTATGATAAATTACGAAATCACCTTAAAGATTACACGCCTAAAATAATGTCTAAGATATGTGGTATATCAGAGGAAACACTNAATGAAGTTGCTCGAATATATGCCACATCAAAAGGATCAATGATTTTCTGGGGCATGGGAGTTTCACAACATGTTCATGGAACAGACAATGCTCGAGCTTTAATATCTCTTGCTCTGATGACAGGACAAATTGGGAGGCCAGGAACTGGCTTACATCCATTAAGGGGTCAAAATAATGTTCAGGGGGCGTCAGATGCAGGGCTAATACCAATGGTTTTCCCAGATTATCAGAGAGTGGACAATCCTGAGATTAATAAGTTTTTCTCAGACTTCTGGAAGACGGACTTAGATTCTACTCCAGGTCTTACTGTGGTTGAAATAATGGATGCTATTGTTGCTAATGATCTTACAGGTCTTTATGTGATGGGAGAAAATCCAGCTATGTCTGATCCCGACTTAAATCATGCAAGAAAAGCTTTATCTAGCCTAAAACATTTAGTTGTCCAAGATATATTTATTACTGAAACGGCATTCTTTGCAGACGTTATTTTACCAGCTTCAGCATTTCCAGAGAAGACTGGTAGTTTTACAAATACCGATAGGAGAGTTCAGCTCGGTAGACAGGCAGTAAATCCTCCTGGTGATGCCAAACAAGATTTATGGATTATACAAAAAATTGCACAAGGCTTAGGTTTAAACTGGTCTTATGAAAGTCCAAAAGAGGTGTTTGAGGAAATGACAAGATGTATGCCAACCATCGCAGGTATAACTTGGGAAAGGTTAGAAGAAGAGCATTCAGTAACGTATCCTTGTAATACAGAAGATGATCCTGGGCAACCAGTTATCTTCACAGATGACTTCCCTACTCCTGACGGGCTTGCAACATTTAAAGTATCACCATTCAAAAATGCTGACGAGCTTCCAGATAAAGATTTTGACTATATTCTAATAACGGGGAGACAGCTTGAACACTGGCACACTGGCAGCATGACAAGAAGAGCAAGCATGTTACATCAGATTGAGCCTGATCCATTTGCAAATATGTGCCATGAGGATATGAAAAAAATCGGCGTGAAAGACGGAGACTTGATCTCTGTAGAATCAAGAAGAGGGAAATTGAATGTTTATGCTCGTCGAGATGATGGTCTCCAGTTAGGGCAAATATTTATTCCATTTTGCTATGTAGAAGCTGCAGCAAATGTTCTTACCAATGCCGCTCTTGATCCTGATGCTAAAATCCCAGAGTTTAAGTTCTGTGCTGTAAAAATTAAGAAAGCTAAAACAAATTAATGAACATAAAGGTAATAGCTTTAGACGATTACCTTAATCAGATACAAGAAGCAATCAGTAGAAATCAATTAGATGAAGCCTTGAATATTTTATTGAGAGCTATAGATGATTATCCAACACATGCAAAACTCCATATCAATTGTGGGAATTTACAGCATAACTTAGGTTTAGTTGATGAAGCACAAAAATCATTTGAAGCGGCAAGAAAATTATCTGAATCTAAAGAAGTTCTTAATAATTTGGGTGTGTTATTAATTGAAAAGAAAAAGTATGATGAGGCTATAGAACATTTTTTGTTGGCTCTAACATACGATACCCATTATCCAGACGCACATTATAATTTATCCGTCTGTTATGATATTAAGGGGAATTATGAAGAAACATTAAGTCACTTAAAAAAGTGTTTGAGTGTTGATGATAGTCATATTCTATCCAATATTCTATTGTTTAAAACATATCAGAATGTTTGTGATTGGGAAAATCTAGGTGATTTAGAGAAAAAATTAAACGTATATCAAGACACAGGACACGAACACCCTTTTTTAAATATAACTAGAGATGATAATGAAAAAAATAATTATCAAAATGCTCTTCGGTGGTATCAAAAAAATTATATAAAAAAAGATTGTGAGAATACAAAAGTAAAAATTGGGAAGAGTTCTAGAAAAAATATTGGGTTTATATGTGGGGAAATACGCAATCATCCTACATTTCACCTAATTAAGAATCTATTTAAGTACTTCAACAGAGAAAAAGTTAATTTATTTCTATTTTATTATGACCATGATCATAGTTTCCTAGAATATTTAAAACAAGATATAGAAAATTTAATTAATGTTGATGGAGATTCAGATGATGTGATCGAGTCTAAAGTGAAAAGTGTAAATCTAGATATATTAATAGATTTATCTATCTTAATCCCACACAATAAAATGTCTGTTTTAGACCGAAAACTAGCGCCTATTACTATTTCTTATTTAGGTTATCCTGGTACAAGCGGATCATCTGTTTATGATTACATAATTGCTGACAAGATTGTGATTCCAGAAGATATGGAAAATTTTTATTCAGAAAAAGTCTTACACATGCCTGGCTCCTACCAAGTAAATGATGGGGAAAGGAAGTATCCTAGTAAAAAAATTGAGAGGAGTAGATTTAATCTCCCAAAAGATGCTCTTATTTTATGTTGTTTCAATCAATCATTCAAAATCGATCGTTTGATTTTCAAGTCCTGGCTTAAAATACTAAAAGATGATGACAGAGCATATTTATGGTTATTAGAGGATAATTTATTGATGAGAAAAAATATTTTATCAAATCTTGACCGAGAAAAAATTGACGAAAATAGGATAATATTTGCAGAAAAAGTCTCTAGAAATACTCATCTTGAAAGACTATCATGTGCAGATATTGCTCTTGATACAAGAATTTATAATGGTCATACATCAACAACAGATGCCATTCAGTGCGGAGTGCCTGTCGTGACGTTATCCGGGAATCATTTTGCATCCAGGGTAAGTCATAGCCTCTTACTCAGTGCTGGTTTGAGTGAATTGGTCACATTTAACTTAAATGATTATATTGAAAAGATTAGACAATTAAGTAGTGACGATGAATACCGACAAAAAATAAGAGCGAAACTACAAGATGAAACATTAACATCAGAATTTTATAATATAAAAAAATTTGCTCGTGATTTTGAAACAACAATTCTATCTATCTAGAATTTATAAGTGCTTTTATAACTCCAGAGACATCAGACATAATATCGACGTCATGGACTCTTATAAACTCAACTCCTTTATAAGTAACATATGAATTAATTGTTAGATCAACTATATTGTGATTTACCGATGAGAGATTCTTAAAAACTTTGGATGAAAATTTTTTATGACTTGCACCAATGCAAACACGCTTGAATTCACTTACGAATTTATCAATCTCTCTTATAATCAACAGATTATCATCTCCACTTTTNCCAAAGCTTATTCCTGGATCAATAATTAGTTTATTTTCATCTAGTTCATATTGTGAAAATTTATCCTTAATATCACTAAAAAATCTCATCAAAAAATCAATAATATTATCACATGACATGTTTTTACCTTTCATGTGCTCCACTGGCATATGAGTAAAAATAATATCTGATTTATGCTTAGTCATAATTTCAAGCATTTCATCAATGTTATCACCAGTTGTAACTGTGTTAATTAAGGTACAACCTTTTTCAACAGCATATCGAGCAACCGATGGAGATCTAGTATCTATGCTGAGTTCAAGTGACTTGTTTTGTTTTTTTAGAGATTTTATAAATGGAATAATTTTAGATAGCTGTTCATCATCAGATCGTTCCTTAAATTTTGCTTTCGTAGATTCTGCGCCGATATCTATTATGTCACAACCATCACTAATAAGTTTTTGTGAATATGCAACAGCGTCTTCAATAGACGAGAATCTTCCTGTTGATGAGAAACTATCTTCTGATAAATTTATGATTCCTATTATTTTCATTGAGAATAATCCGAAGAATAAATATTTACTTTATCAGCAAACTCAATGGACATTAAATCATATGCTATCTTGATAGTTACATCTGTCTTCAGGTTATTATATATTTTTTCTAATACTTGGTCGCTAGTAACACCGCCNAGAAAAAGTATGTGGTTTAGAACCACNAATTTAGGTTTACTCTCCTCTATAATATTTGCAATTTCTTTTGGTGTCGTATGATAATTCATAATACCTTGTATTTTTTTTGATTTAGATATCATGTCAGTTGGTGCATCTGCTATTTCATGTATAAGTAAATCAACATTTTTTGATGATTTTACAATTTCCTCAGAATAATTTGTATCTCCAGAAATCACGACTGATTTGTCTTTATATATGATTTTGTATCCAAAAGCATGCTCCACACCTCCTCCATGATCTACTTCAATAGCAAATACTTTTAATTCTCCACTTTCGTAGATTAGACCCTCTTTAATATTATTTACACTAAACTTAATTGCTTTTGAATCAAGGTTCTCTGGAGATTGTGTCCTAATTTTTATATCCTCTACAAATGCTTTTTTTATGTTTTCTACAAATGATTTTGTCCCCAATGGGCCATAAATTTGGAGGGGTTCTTTTCTCTGATAAACCCATCCAGTCATTAATAGATCTGGAAAGCCTACGATATGATCAGAGTGTAGATGAGTAAAAAAAATATTTTGAATAGTTGATGGGCTAATATTCATTTGATTCAGTCTTAAAGCAGCTCCTCTCCCAACATCAAATAGTAGCTTTTGCTCATCTGCTTCCACAAGAATCGATTGACCAAACCTATTGATATCAAGCCTTGGAGTCCCAGATCCAAGTATAGTTACTCGCATCACTTCAGCATTAGTAGCAAATGATAATGATAATAAAAAGAAAAATAGAAATAGTCTCATCACTTATTTTGGATATATAATATAATCTAACAGATTATGACTACCAATAAAATAAAAAAGCCACAGATTTCAAAATCTATACGTCCGCAAACAAAAAATGTAATTGCGACAGATGAATATAATGCAGAGAGAGAGTTCCCAATTACAGGAGAACTTCCACTAACTATTTATTTGAATAAGAAAGAAATTGTGACTTTAATGACACTTGGTCATCATCCAGAGTCACTCGTCATAGGTTATCTTAGAAATCAAGGTTTTGTAAAATCTTTTTATGATTTAAAATCTATCCAAGTTGATTGGGATACTAATACTGCAGCAGCAGTAACTCACGATCCCATAGAACAAATTGAAAATCAACTTACACATAAAGTTGTAACATCTGGTTGTGGTCAAGGAACAACTTATGGTGGCATTTGGGATGATTTGAAAAAGAAGAATATTAAAGATAAAAAACTTAAACAATCAACAATTTATAAAATTCTCAAGCTCTTGCATGAAAAAAATGAGATCTATAGATTATCGGGGGCTGTTCATGGATGTGCATTATGCTCGGAGAATGAAATTATTGATTTTATAGAGGATGTTGGCAGACATAACGCAGTTGATGCAATTGCAGGTAACATGTGGATTAATGAGATTGAAAGTTCAAATAAAATATTTTATACGACAGGAAGACTCACTTCTGAGATGGTGATAAAAGTAGCACAAATGGAAATCCCGTATTTACTTTCGAGATCAGGTATTACCGAAATGGGTTATAATGTTGCAAAAGAAACCGGTGTAACTCTTTTAGGGAGAGCTAAAGGAAAGCATTTCTTGATCTATAATGGATCAGAAAATATTGTGTTTGACGAAAAGCCACGGCCACGTGCAGAAAATACTCCAGACATTTGGAAAAGAAGATAGAATTTTATGCGTTTGTATTAAGAATTTTACCAATATTATCTATTTTTACTTCAATAACATCACCAGATAACATAGGTCCCAATCCAGCATTTGTTCCACATGCAATTACATCACCCGGTAAGAGCGTCATGTCCTTAGAGAGGAAACTTACAATTTCATAGACATTAAAGAACATGTCGCTTGTATTATAATTCTGAACTATATCACCATTAAGCTTAGATTGAATTTGAAGATTCATCGGATCAATATCAGTAGCGATACATGGGCCAAATATTCCAAAGGTGTCAAAACCCTTAGATCTCGTCCATTGATCAAATGATGAATCTTTTTTTACAATGTCCATCGCGGTCACATCATTGATGCAAGTATACCCAAAAATATTTTCTTTGGATTGATCGGGGTCAATATCCTTGGACTTTTTTCCAATTACAATACCTAATTCTCCCTCATAAAATATTGCCTCGTCATAAGATTTAGGACGAATGATATTTTCACCAGGATTTATGATAGATGAAATCGCTTTATTTAAATATAATGGATTCTTGGGTTTATTCAGACCTTTTTCTTTTGCTAGAGTCTGATAATTATTCCACAATGCTATGAATTTTGATGGGCAACATGGATTGAGCATTTTAACATCGCTATGATTAAGAACTTGATCAGTTTTTTTTGGATTTGAGAACATGTCACCATCGTACACACTGATATTAGTATCCTCAGAGAGTCCAAAACATATTTTTTCTTTATATTTAAACCTTATCCAGCAACTCATTTGTATATTTTAGTCCTTTTTGTATAAAATAACTTATATAATAAAAATAATAGAGTATATTCTAAACTAGAAATGACATTAAAACAAAATAAAAAAGTTTTGGTTATTAGGTGTGGACTATTAGGTGACACGGTAGACGCAACCTCGGTTATAGACCCTCTGATTGAGCATTTTCAAAATAAAGTTGATATCCACTGGGTAACAAAACCAGGAATATCTGAGCTATTTAAATATGATAATCGTATACAAAAAATTTTTGAGCTACGACATACACGTCTTCCATTTTATTTAAATATCGATAAACAAAAAATAATTTTAAATTCAATAAAGTCTCCATATAATCTTATCCTTAATCTAGAGATAGGAAATAAATTTAATGATATTATGAAGTTTTCGAGAGCAACAAAAAAATGTGGTATGCCATTTCAATTTGTAAACGACGATATTTTTGAAGAACACAGAGTAGATCATCAACTAAGGATTTTAGAACTTTTTATAAAGGATTTTAGGAAAGAAGCAGCAAAGCCATCGATTGTTGGAATTAATAAAAAACATTTGATCAACAAATTTCATCTAGAGGAAAAATATATCGTCTTGTGCCCAACAAATAGTCATGTTGGTAAGAAGAACTACAGAGGTTACCGATCATGGCCAGCAAGTAATTGGAAAGATCTAATAGAAAAAATTCTTAAGCTTACAGATTTGAAAATATATCTAGTAGGTAGCAAAGATGAAGTGGAGTATTTTTCAGTTTTCCATCCGCTACCAGATAGAGTTTATGATATCTCAGGCAAAACTACGATCCCAGAGTTAATTACTGTCCTAGAAAACTCGGAAGTTGTAGTAGCAACTGATAGTGGGAGTGTTCATTTAGCAGGAGCTGTTGCAAAAAACATTATATCAATACATGGTCCAACAAATTCTCATCAATCATCTCCTTATCAGACATATAAAAATAATGTGAGAATTGCAACATTAGATCTTGATTGTAGTCCATGTTACGACACAAAAATAATTAAAACATGTAAAAAAAATATTTGTATGCACAACCTTGAGGCTAGCAAAATCTTTAATCTTATTCAGGAGTTTTAGATGATGATATCTTTTTTGAAATAAACCTTTTAATATAACTTATATTATTTTCGCCATCATTTTTAACAAAACCAGTATCTTCTATATCTTCGGAAATATCTCTAAGGATGTTAGAGATACGATCTGATAGTCTTGAATATTTTCCCAGATCTCTCACAATTAATATTATAATAAATATCAGGATAGGAAGCATAATTTCAGATGTCGTAGTGTATGCATTAAGAAAAAGTTCCATTCCTATCTCCCTCTATTTTTGAATTTCTGAACATGTTCTTCTACTGCAGAATGAATATTATTTTCATATTCGATGTTCAATTGCCTTGCTTTTTCAAGCGACATTGCGTTTGTTTCATATTTTTTCCATAATTCTATTCTATTTAATAGGGATTTAAGTATAGCTTCGTGATGTACCGCCTGGATCTTTGTCATCTTATTTTTAAAACTAGAGAGAATTGAATTTCTACTATCATACCTGCACTGTAAATATTTAGATGATTCACTCAGACTCAGTCCTTTTTTTTGTAATTTTGAACGATCTGCTAATCCTTCTTCAGAAAATTCACACTGAGTTGACATCGCATGTTCCTTTGCTCTTGCCTCTGCGAAGTTATATTCAGGAAACTGAAACAATAACTCATCGCTAACAAGAGTATTATTATGAGAGATATCATGATCCATATTAGTACTAAGTATTACTTTTATTTCATTACTTCCCTCAGGAAATTGTCTAATAAATGTATACTGACTGTATACTCTTGAAATATATTTACCGTTCATAAAGAGTTTGCCATAGCCATATCTGAAATTATTATTTTTTCTATCTTGTTCAGGTGTAAATTTAAAATTTTCAACATCTGTTTTAATCTGAAAATAAGATCCTATTTTGATTAACTGTATTTTAACAGATGGAATTCTGTTACCAGAAACCTCGATTTTAGGATTATAGTATTCTTTCCAAAATTTTATTCTAGAATTATTGTCCTCGTGTGAGAAAGCACTACTCCACAATATAAAATAAGTAAAAAATAATATTGTGATTTTTTTTAACGNAGTCATCTTTTGTCTATTGTATCGAAATGAATTCCGAAACTACCCTCTTTTTTATCTCTAAAATATAGCTTGATAGTTCTCTCAATAACGGTAAAAGCTATATCATCCCATGGTATCTCATTTTCTCCAAATAAACGAACTTCTTCACTCTCTATTCCAGCGGAAAATTTACCATCAAGTAATTCGCCGTGATACATCATATAAATCTGGCTTATATGTGGAAGATTACACATTAGGAAAAGCTGTATTTGTTTAGTTTTGGCGCCCGCCTCTTCCATTGTCTCTCTGAGAGCTCCTCCCTCTACTGTCTCGTAATTTTCAAGAAATCCTGCAGGTAAAGTCCAGAATCCAGATCTTGGTTCTGTAGCCCTTTTACAAAGTAATATTTTATCTTTCCATGTAAGTAAACATCCTGAGACAACTTTTGGATTTTCGTAAAATATAGTCCCACATTTGTCACATACAGCTCTATAGCGATTATCACCCTCTGGAATCTTAACTGTAATTGGTGATGCGCATTTAGAGCAATAATTTTGATCTGGCCTATATTGTTCTTTTTGATTATCCACAAACATAATGATTTACATCCCCAAGGGGAGTCGAACCCCTGTTGCCGAGATGAAAACCCGGTGTCCTAGGCCTCTAGACGATGGGGACATAAATCCTATCCATTCTTCTAATTATACCGAGTAATTATACCTATAAAATTAATAAATTGATAATAAATATTAAATTCNTAACTGCAATCATTTATGAGAAATTTTGAAGTAATTTCGNTTATATTTTGTTTAGCTGAGTTGATATTGTTTTTTTCTGCAAAGANGTCTGCTTCAATAAAATAATAAATATACGATGGCTGGCTATCCACAAATTTATTCGTACAAACAATAGGGTTTTTNTCTAATTTTGAATTCCATGTNACTCTGACTTCACGCCAGTANTCTTTAGTTGAANTCCAGTANTCATTTGCTGGATCAAAATTATAATTTTTNATTTTCTGATAACGNGCAATACCATACTCTGATCCAATGTAATTATTGTCCTTAGTCANCTTATCGTTCATCTCTTCCATTACCCAGCCCCATGGGAGTATTGTTATTTTATTTACNCCTGATAAAAAATCATAATCATCTCTAACAGANAANTCTCTTCTNGGTAATGGTCTTGGGGTGATATCGCTTATCCATTTAGATCCACCTTCGCCATGAACCCANGTNCCATATGATTCGTATCGTGGAGTATCATCCACTTGAAAAACTGATTGACTCCAAGTTCCTTTAGCATTTGTGGTATCTTTATTAACCCATCTCATCTCAGGCTCATATGTGAATATATGCTTATCTTCATACCTCCAATCTTGTCTCCAATGCTTAACCACGTGTGAATGNGTTACGTTACCCTTTTCATCAGTAAAATACATCATAATAATATGTTGCAACGAAATGAAATTCTCATCAATTGTGATAGGTATCACCATCTCTGTCCCCCATGATTTATATGGACTATCAAGTTTATAATCAAACTTGCTACCAAACATTTCTGTAAATTCAAAATTAGATCTAAATTCTCCTATCATTGATAAAATTGCCAATCTATCTTTCTCTTTCTTGCTTTTGTTAGATGATAAATCTTTAAAATATTTTGATGGTAAAGGATCTAACTCGGGCTTAAGTCCCTTGGTTGTCCCACCTCTAGGTTCTTGTATGTGTTGCCGATCAATTACCCAGTTGATTTCATTTTGATTTTGCAAGGAATCTGACCTCCCACCGTAGCTTTGTGTTAAAGCTTGCTGTGGCAATAAAAATAAAACCATTAATGAATATGTGTGAATTTTAGACACTTTTTTTTAACACTCCATTATTAAATATATGTCATTACTATTAGAGTTCAACTAAGAAATAATTGCAAATTAAATATTACCGAAAAAATACCCTATGACTGGTAATTATTTATAAACTTGAAATCGACTAATCAAACCATAGATTAAATACAAGGAATGCCTAAATGGGTTCCTATTTAACTTTGCTAACATTTGGAGGTTAGAAAAATGACACATAGAAATTTATCTATATTTAATAAATTAAGACCAATTAGTGTTGGTTTTGATGATATTTTTAATCATTTTGAGTCAATGTTCGATGAAGATTATTATACATTAACACAGAATATTGGTTCAAATTATCCACCATATAACATTGTTCGTTCTGGTGAAAATCAATATGACATTGAAATAGCCCTCGCAGGGTTTAACAAAGATGATATCAATGTCACTGTAGAAGATAGATTGCTCACAGTGGAGACCAAAAATACTGATGAGAAAACTACTGCAAATCAATCAAATGAGGTAATTCATAGAGGAATATCTCAGAGATATTTCAAAAAATCATTTACAGTTGCATCTGACGTAGAAGTTAAAAATGCTCAATTAAAAGATGGTTTATTAAAAATATCAATGGAAAGAGTAATTCCTGAAGATAAGAAACCTAGAACAATTGATATCTCTTAAAAAGAAATGTGGCGTCATCATAGTGACGCCACGCATCAATCAGCCATAAAGCTCTTAAATCTGTTTAGTCTTTCCAGTGTTCTAGACTTTCCTAATATGGAGCATATCTCATTGATTGCTGGAGCTTTTAGTTTCCCAGTNAGTCCAAATCTAATAATTGGTCCAAAATCTTTAAATTTGAGATTATTTTTTTCGCAAAAACTTTTAAAAAGATTGCTTAATGCTTCTTCCTCAAAACTTGCTTCTGATAAATCATTAATAACTTTTTCTAAAATTTGCAAATCCCTCAGAGGATCAAATTTTTTATAATCATCGTTCTGATAATCAATAGTCTCATCAAAATAGTAAACTAATCCTTTCGCAATATCTTTTAAATTATAGTCCCTATCGATACCCACCGATAAAATTTTTTCAAGGTATTTTTTATCTTCAACAACTATATTATATTTTTGTAGATAAGGAATAATAAGATTGACAACATGATTGATGTCCATTTTTTTTATATAATGCTGATTTAGCCAATTAAGTTTATCATAATCAAATATTGCAGATGATTTAGTTACCTTGTCTAATGAAAATAGTTTTATTAGTTCGTCAGTTGTAAAAAACTCCTTATCNCCATGCGACCAACCTGTCTTAGCTAAGTAATTAAGAAGAGATTCCCTCAAGTAACCATCTTTAAGAAAACTATCAATATTAACTGCACCATGTCGTTTTGATAAGCGCTTGCCGTCTATCCCATGTATCATAGGAAGATGCGCAAATTCAGGGACATCAAAACCAAATGCCTCAAAAATATTTTGTTGCACTGGTGTATTATTAAGATGATCATCACCTCTTATTATGTGCGTTATTCCCATAAAATTGTCATCAATAACTGAAGTTAAATTATAAGTGGGCATTCCATTTGAACGTAGTATAACAATGTCGTGAATAGCTTTCCTATTAAAATGTATAGTGCCATGTATTTTATCTTCAACAAGATATGTCTCTTTTTCTGGATTTCGGAATCTTATAACATACCCATCTTTATTTAGCCGATTATCATATTCGAGTGTCAAGTCAGTATCCTTGGTTTTGTCTTTGACTTCCACTTGATCATAATATGCCATATCTCTATCAAGTAGTTCTTCGATATGGTCGATATATGTTTCAAGTCTTTTTGATTGATATAAAATGTCGCTTTCTGAATTAAGACCTAGTGATTCCAAACTAGACAGAATCGACTCTAAATATACCTGCTCACTTCTAGATTTATCTGTGTCATCTATTCTTATGAAGAAACTCCCTCCTTGGCTTTTAGCGTACAACCATGAGAATAAGGCTGTCCGTACTCCTCCAATATGAAGCCATCCTGTTGGGCTTGGTGCAAATCTAGTTTTAATCATTATAAAGTCAGCTTAAAGTCTTCTACAATAGCGCCTGGTATTGTAGAACTATGTATAGATCTCTCCTCATATGTGCTCGTATCCATCAGTAACTGTTGTTTGTCAGTTAAACCGATCAATTTTTCTCCAAATATATTATACATTGTCTCGTCAAATCTCATGGTGTTTATAGGTCCAACAAATTCACCATTCTTGACATAAAAACAACCAAAGCGAGTAAGTCCTGTGATTCTGGCGTTATTTCGATCTGAAAAATTTAAATACCATAAATTATTCAAATATATTCCTGTTTCAAGTTTGCCAAGAATATCACTAGAATTAATCTCACCTGTGTTAAGTGTTATTGAAACCGGTGATTCGTAATCCTCTGCAGCATTATGTTTTACAGAGTACTCAAGTGCTGAACGAGGAGAAATTAGTGATCTTTCGTATTTGCCTTCAGATATTAATCTTGTATTCTCTGGTTTAATGAAGCCGTCAGAATGAAATCTTGGAGAAATTCCATTTGAGAGATCTTCGCTGAAAGTCACAGATGAATTAAAATTCCTCTCTCCTTTAACCATAAGGTGAAGTGGACTTGAGCCAATTTTGTTAGCTTTGTAACTAAAGCCTCCCCAAGACATCATATCTATAATTTCATTCAATGCAGACGGTGATAAATATACCCTGTAAGATCCCGGTTGCATTTTTTGCTCTTTTTCTCCGATTACTTCTAGCTGTTCAGCAGAATTCTCATATAGTTCAGAAAAAGTTTCTTGATTCCATTTTTGATCAGCATAATTTTGTTTTATCGCTTTCCCTTCTTTATTATAGAGTGACCAATCGAAATTAAATGAATCACTCTCGTGCCAGTTAAATTGGCCGAATGAGTTTGCAAATCCTTTTATTATTTGGCCTGACGATAAAATTCCCACCATATCGTGTGAAGAAGAGATATCAATTATTCTCGATGTCATCTCAAAACTATCTAATCCTTGATTATCAACAAAATCTGATGAATGAAGTTTCTTTTCGTAAACCAGGTACGGATCTTTTGGTAATTCAGTTACTTCACGTCTTAGATAGAATAATGTTCTGATTATTAAAGTTTTATCTTTATGGAAATCTGTGCTGAGCCTAAGTGATGATCTTAATGTTCTCTTTTTGGTAATTAGGTTTATATCGATACTTGCTTGATGGACTCTCCCAGCTTGACGAATTTTAGACTTATTAAACCTTACGAAATCTGTGATCTCAGCTTCAAAATTCAGAATTAATATTTCAGAAGAATCTAATTCGTTAAATAATAATTGAGAAACTTTTTGGAAGTAATCTTTCATTAAATTCCGCCAAAAACATCTATCGATTTGAAATGACACGCAGGTGTAGCATGACCAACAAAGATAGTTTGATTTGGTTCTCCTTTTCCACAATTGGAAGTACCCAGTATTTCAAAAGTACTTTTATCACCAACAGTAGAGAGATTATTCCAAAAACTCTCAGTGATCCCTCTGTAACTTACATTCTTGACTAATTTTGTAAGTTCGCCATTTTTGATTAAAGTCCCTTTCTCACAACCAAATTGAAATTTATTTCTCTTATCATCTATGGACCACGAATTGTTAGTTTCAAGATAAATACCATCCTCGATAGAACCTACCATATTTTTAAAACTTGTATCTCCTGGCTCTAAGTTTATGTTGCCCATTCGGTCAATTGGAGGTCTATTCCAATTACATGCTCGTGAACATGCTACATGATTCATTTCAGCTCTCTGTGATGAAAATAAACCTCCAATAGGTCTTTGTAAAATACCATCTTTTATTAAGTATTCTTTTTTCGCCAAAGTCCCATCATCATCGTAATTGCATGTCGCAAGCTGACTAGATACTGATGGGTCAAAGGTAACATTAAGGCAGTCGGAGCCGTATTTGTACTTTCCAAACATCTCTGGTTTGACAAAGCTTGAACCAGCATAATTTCTCTCATCTCCAAGTATTCTATCTAACTCCAAAGGGTGTCCAATAGACTCATGAATTTGCAGTATCATTTGATCTGGCGCAATTATCACATCGGTTATCTTGTCCTCACAATTTTCAGCCTTAGACAAAGCCACAGCCTCTTCAGCTAGAATTTTAGCCCTATTATGCATTCCAATTTTATCAATAAAATCATAACCTGCTTGTCTTGCATGTGCATGGCCACCATACGTTCTGGTCTGTATCTCCTTCTTATGTTCAGCAGAGACTACCATTTGGGGAAGGATGTAAGAGAGTTTTTGCCTTATATTCGAATTTATAGTGTCTATAAACTGAGTCTCAATACTATTATATCTTATGCCTGCTCCCCAATTTGAAATTGATGGTTTCGATTTCAAAGCTTTATTCACCTCAAGTAAATAATCTGCCTTATCTTTCATTGAAATTTTAGACCATTGCTCCTCTTCTTTAGTAAAGTATGAGCCATTGTGAGTTGAGATTTTATCTATTTCTGGGAGATATGTGAGTCTCCCTTTTGAAAATTCTGCCCATTCAAATGCCGAATTTATTGCGGATAAAATACCAGACTTGGACGTGTTACTCGTAGCTCCATAGCCATAACCACCCTTATTAAAGATAGTCACCATTACGCCTTCATCTTCACTTATTACAACCGGCTCAACAACGCTTCTAGTTGCATTAATAATGTTGCTATAGCGGCTAACAAACCTAATTGAGCAATAATCAACATTAGGCAGAAGGGGTCTTACAATATTAACAAAGTCTTCTTTCATGATAGTATTGATATTATATCATTGAGGTATCATGAATGCATGATGTTTACCCATTATTAAAATATACGGATTTCCCAAATATTTATAGGGAAAAACTTGATACTCTGCAAATCAATTTAGGCTATAAATGCAATCAGGCCTGCGTTCACTGCCATGTGAATGCTGGGCCAAAAAGAAAGGAACAAATGTCAAAAGAAGTAATGAATCTAATTCTTAAATTTATAGACAAAAATAAAATTAAAAATATTGATTTAACTGGAGGTGCTCCTGAGCTAAATACCAACTTTAAATATTTCACATCACAGCTAGTTTCTAGAGGGTGTCATGTTATTGATAGATGTAATCTTACTGTACTACTAGAGGATGGACAGGAAGATTTAGCAGATTTTTTATGTGAAAATGAAGTTGAGATAATTGCCTCACTGCCATGTTATATTGAGGAAAATGTTGACAAACAAAGAGGTAAAAATGTCTTCAATAAAAGTATACGAGCATTACAATTACTTAATAAACTTGGATATGGTACAAATAAAAAACTTGCTCTTAACCTTGTTTACAATCCCCAGGGTCCAGTTTTACCACCATCGCAAAAAGAGCTATCACTTGATTACATAAAATTCTTAGGCCAAGAATATGGCATCGTCTTCAATAATTTATACACAATCACAAATATGCCAATTGCTAGATTTGGGAGTACTTTAGTATCAAAAAATCAGTTTGATGATTACATGTTTCTTCTTAAAAGTTCTTTTCAAAAAAATAATCTAAGAAATGTTATGTGCAGGACACTCTTAAGTATAGATTATGAGGGTAACGTATATGATTGTGATTTTAATCAAATGCTTAAAATAGGGATTAATGGTGTGAAAAGAAATATCAAAGATATTATAAATATTGATAAGGGTCAAAAAATATCGGTTGGTGATCATTGCTATGGATGTACAGCGGGGTCAGGTAGTAGCTGCGGGGGCGATTTAATTGAATAAAAAAATATCAATCATCATTCCTACGCTTAACGAGGAAAAGAGTATCATTAAATGTCTCATGCCGCTCCAGCAGAGGTATATAAGAGAGAATTGCGAATTGATTTTGGTAGATGGCTTCAGTCGAGATGAAACTATTTCTAAATCAAAAGAGCTAGTTGATAAGTATTTTTCTTGTAAAGCTGATAGGTCTTATCAACAGAATGTAGGGGCTAATCATGCTAATGGTAGTATATTAATTTTTCTCCATGCAGATACAATAATTAGTAGTGAGCATATTCGCTCTGTTTTAAAAAATGAACAAGATTTAAAGTGGGGGTTTTTCAAAATAAAGTTTGATAACAATGCGGTTAAATTTAGGATATTATCATTCTTGATAAACATGCGTTCAAAATTTCTTAGTTTTGGCACTGGCGATCAATGTTTGATAGTGGATTCAGTAATTTTTAAAAAAGTTAATGGCTTCCCAGATATAAGNCTCATGGAAGATNTGCAGCTTTGTTTNGATCTCAAGAAATTTTATAAACCAATTANATTTAATAATTTTGTAATTACNTCCTCTCGNAGATGGGAAAGTAATGGATTTTTTACNACTATAATTATTATGNATTTATTAAAAATTTTNTATTTAATTGGGGTAGAAACTAAAATTTTAAAAAAGTTGTATAGATGAAAACCTCTATAAATATATTTACAAAATGTCCTTTTACNGGTGATCCAAAAACAAGGTTATCNNCATTTTTTAGNAAAGATGAGAGAAAATTTATTTGTAAAACAATGATTTTAAATCTTATGNAAGANCTATCTAGTTTTGATCGCTCNCAAAACAAAGTAAACATTCATGTCTATCCGAATTATTCACATAGTTTTTTTGATAATCTCAAAAATGATTTCGANTGTCANTTATTNTCACAANATGGGTGCAATTTAATCCAAAGAATGAACAATTTTTTCTTAAATGAGTGCGAGAATNATCANAGAACAATATTAGTGGGTAGCGATATTCCAGGATTAACAGCTAATATCATATCCGATGCGATTAAAATATTAGATACTCATGACTTAGTAATCGGTCCATCTATGGACGGTGGATTTTATTTACTTGGTTACTGCGGTAATTATCATAATGTTTTTACAAGCTCAAACTTGAATGCGGCAAATCTAAGACAAGAGGCTTATCAAAAGAAATTATCATGCGAAGAAACTATTAAACTTAAAGATATTGATTATCCAGAGGATTTGCTAATTATTTAGCTTTTGGAAAATGTTTTTCAGGATCGGCTTTATTATCATATAGCTCATTGAGTTTGACATATTTCATATAGGTATTGAACATTGTTGTGAGTGCTACAGTAAATCCATCTATTCCCTGAAATATCCCACCTTTAATGATCAGTTTCTTAAAAAACGCAAAAAGTGAATGTGTGATAGGTCTTATATTAGATTTCTTAACTCCCTGTGTATGTAACGTTTTAGCGCTTTGTGTACTGTAAAAATTTATCTTGTTAATCCAATCGGTATATGATGTATAAGTATAATGTATAATATGATAGTTGATCTTTTTTGCTTTTACGTCAATAAATGCATGTGAGGTGCTTGAATTGTAGTTCACTTTTTTCTTGTTATATAGCCTAGTTACGCGATCAGGGTAAAAACTCGCAGCCTTGATCCATTTTGGACCACAAAAATTTCGTCTTTTGAACGAATATGCTTCGTATGTCTCACTATCAAGGTCGAGAGCATTAATGTGTGCTATGAGGTCTGGCTCTAATCTCTCGTCAGAATCCAAGCTTAACACCCAGTCATTTTTTGCATATTCAGAAGCCATTTTTTTTTGCGGACCATCGCCTAGAAAATCCTGTAGGAAAACTCTGGCACCCATTTTTTTTGCAATCTCAGTGGTATTGTCTGTGCTTAAAGAGTCAAGAACGATAACTTCATCACACACAAGCTTTAATGAGGTAATGCAATCTTCGATTACCTCCTCATTATTCAATGTAATGATTGTTCCACTAATTTTACTCATGTTACTCTTTTAATTATTTCTTCGAAATTCCTAAAATGATTATCATAATCATATTCCTTTCTCACAAAAAGTTCAGCATTTTTAACAATTTTATTTCTGAGATCGCTAGAACCATAAAGTAGATATATTTTCTCAGCTAAAGAGGAAGAATCTTTTGTTTTAAAAAGTAAACCATTATGTCGATCATTTATAATTTCTGGAACCCCACCAGCATCACTTCCTATTACTGGTGTTTGCACCATCATAGACTCTGCTACCACAAGACCAAATGTTTCCTCATATGTAGGTAATATTACTAAATCAATAACAGACATTATTTCTGAAGGTTTATCAATAAAAGGAATAAATTTAACGCGATCAATTAATCCATACTGATCACATTTTTTTTCTAAATTAGATTTATAATCATCATCCATGCAATGCCCGATAATTAGTAGTTGTATGTTCTTTTCATATAATAAATTAAGAGCTTCAATTGCAAGATGTTGACCCTTTTGTTCCTCAATACGTGAAAAAATACCAATGGTATATTTTGACAGATCAAGGTTATACTCTGTAAAAATATTTTCCTTCGATGATCCACTTGTATTTCGTGGTTGTATTCCATACTTGAGAACAACTATATTCTCTTCAGCTATTGGTAAAAAATTCGTACATTCTCTTTTTAGATTCTCCGTAATCGTGAGGACAATATCTACTTCCTTATAAATGAATTTGTGAAATAAATCTTTTTTCGGTCTTGTAATTTTCATCTGACGATAGTAAATGATAGATAACTTTCTATGTGATAATTTTTTTAGAACTGATGAAAGAAGTAGATCTTTCGTCCAACTTACATGAATTATATCAATTTTGTTATTTTTTATGTATCGCAACAGAGTGACTATATTAATTAATAAATTAAAGATATTATTCTTCTTAATGAGAATTCTGTTCGATTGAATTTTTTTAGAAATATGTGAATTTCGTCTACAGGCAGTAAATATGTGACTCTGATTAGAAAAATATTTAACTAACGATATGAAATATAGTTCTAAGCCTCCTCGATCTGGGGAAGTGCATATAGCAAGTATTTTTTTCATCAATTCAAATTATAGCAAAGAACAAATATATAAGGTATGTTATAATTTTTTAATATGAAAAAAATACTAGTTACAGGTGGTGCTGGTTTTATAGGGTCACATTTATGCAAGAGGCTCCTTGATGATGGGAATGATATTCTCTGTGTAGATAACTATTTTACAGGGTCCAAAGAAAATATATCACCACTATTTGATAGCCCATATTTTGAGGTAATAAGACATGATATTTGTTTTCCTTTGTATGTAGAGGTAGATCAAATATTCAATCTTGCATGTCCAGCGTCACCAATTCATTATCAGCATGATCCAGTACAGACCACAAAGACAAGTGTTCATGGTGCTATTAATATGCTTGGTTTGGCGAAGAGAATAGATGCCAGAATTTTACAAGCCTCAACGTCCGAGGTGTATGGTGATCCAGAATGCCATCCACAAACTGAGAGCTACTGGGGTAACGTAAACCCAATAGGGCCGAGAAGTTGCTACGATGAGGGTAAAAGATGTGCTGAAACACTTTTTTTTGATTATCATCGCCAACATAATCTTGATATTAAAGTTGTAAGAATCTTCAANACTTATGGGCCTAANATGCATCCAAATGATGGAAGGGTTGTAAGTAACTTTATAATGCAAGCTCTACAAAATATTGATATTACAGTTTATGGAGACGGGGAACAAACAAGATCTTTTTGTTATGTTGATGACCTTGTAGATGGGATGATAAAGATGATGGAGTCCTCATCTGAAATAACAGGTCCTATAAATTTAGGGAACCCTGTTGAATATAAGATTATAGATTTAGCTAGGCTTATTATTTCACTGACTGAATCAAAGTCAAAAATTATCTTGCGTGATCTACCAGTAGACGATCCAATGAGGAGAAAACCAAATATTGACATAGCAGAAGATAAATTAAAGTGGAAACCAAATACTGAATTAGAGAAAGGTCTCAAACAAACGATAGATTATTTTAAGAGTAAGATTTAATAAATATGTCAAACAATAAGTTATCGATTCTTGTGGTAAGAAATGACAAGATGGGTGATCTAATGTTAACATGGCCTGCTTTATCATGGCTGCGCAAGAATCTCCCTGAAGCAAAGATTAGTTTACTTGTATCAAAAAACCTCAGAGAAATTGCAAAACTTTGTCATCATGTGAATGATGTAATATGTGATGATAAGTTAAAAAACCTAAAAGATATACTTAGCTCTTATCATTTTGATGCATCAATCTCGTTATTCTCAACATTTCGAATTGCGTATTTATTAAAGAAAATAAATATCCCAATTAGGATGGCTCCAAAGACTAAAATAGCTCAGTTCTTTTATAATCATNCAATAAGACAAAACAGATCGAAATCACTTAAACCTGAATATGAGTATAATGTTGATTTGATAAATGAATTTTTCAAAATTATTAATTTAGAAAATGTTGAAGANATTGAGGAACCGCCCTATCTGAAATTCCAAAACGAAGATCATAGCAAGATAAAGGATGATTTTATAAAAAAATATAATCTTATGGATGATAAAAAAATTATCTTTATCAATCCCTGNACTGGTGGTTCATCAAAAACATTGACAAAATCTGACTGGATAAGAATATGTGAAGGTCTTAGAGGATTTGACAATTATAATTTTGTATTACACTATGCTAAGAATCAACAAGATTTATGTGAAGATATATTNAAATCAGTTTCTAAAAAAGTTANTTTAATAAAAATTATTCCAACAACAAACTTAATTGAAATGAGCAAAAATATTTCTGCTAGTGATGTCTTCATATCTGGGTCAACTGGACCTTTGCATGTAGCAGGAGCATTAAATAAAAAAACAGTAGGTTTTTATCCTTCAAAAGTATCGTCAACTATGCTCAGATGGCAAACAATCAACAGTTTTGCAAATAGACTAGATTTTGTTGATACTGGGAAAGCAAGGCGTTCGATAACCATCGATATGAATAAAACGATACTTGAAATACAGAAACACATCCACAAGTCAGAGGTAATTTAGAGATATATTCAAAATCTCCTCTGAACTTATAGATCTTAAACAATTTAAGTGACTCAGTGGGCACTCTCTTTTAAAGCATGGGCTACAACTTAATCCTTTGTAAACAACCTCCCCATCATTTCCAGAAATAAGTGGGGGTGTATAAAAAGGTGATGATGATCCATAAATCGCAATGATTTTTGAATTCACTGCACCAGCGATATGCATCAAGCCAGAATCATTTGAGATTGTTAAATTAGCGAGTGATAAAAGATATACCACCTCTAACAAAGATGTCTTGCCGATAAGTGATTTTATATTATGGTTATGATAATTATTTTCTAGATAATTATTTATGGCTTCATCTTTACCTAAGAAATAAACATTAAAATCCTTTTCAGAGAATAAGTTTGCCAGCGTTACCCAATGCTCCAAAGGCCACTTTTTTGCACTACCATACTCTGCATCGGGGCAAAGCATGATAATCTTTTTTGAAAGATTTATCTCAAATTTTTTTGATGCTTTATCTTTATGCTGTTGAGTTATATTCAAGCGTGGTTTTATATCTACAGTATATTTTTTATCTATTAAATATAAATATCTCTCCACCATTGTTCTCTCATGTTTCTTGTATTTATAGCTTTCTGTAAGAAATATTCCTCTAAGCTCAGTAGAATATCCTATCCTTGAGGGAATTTTTACAAGCCATGGAACAATGGAAGATTTAAGACTATTCGATAAGATGTATGCTCTTGTATAATTATTAAGTTTAAGTGTACTCGCTAGATTTAAACGGTCCCTCAAACCAAATTTCCCATGATCTATATCTAGGTAGTATTTTTTATTAATCTCAGGAATCAGTTCAATCAATTCTTTGATATAACTCCGAGCAATAACATCAATATTGCAATCTGGGTAGATTTTTTTAAGTTCAAATAATAAAGATTGAGACATTATAGTATCTCCAATCCATGATGGTAAAACAACAAGTATGTTTTGTTCTCTCGGCATTAGGAATTTTTAAGCCATTTGATATAACTTTGTACTCCTTGTTCTACGGATAGGAATTTTTGTTCGAAACCTGATTTTCTCAATAAACTCATATTTGCCTCGGTGAATGCCTGATATTGTGACTCCAAATCATCAGGGAAATCTATATATTTAATTTTACCCTCACCTAGTGTGCTGATGACATTTTTTGCAACGTCATTGAAACTCCTACTTAATCCTGTGCCGACATTAAATATCCCAGAGATATCTCTTGAGTTCATTAACCATTTTTTAACATTAATAGTGTCGTCAACGTGAATAAAATCTCTTCTTTGTTCACCATTTTCATATCCATGGCTTGCTTTGAATAATTTAATTTCATTATTTTCTTTTACTTGATGGTAAAAACGATATACAACGCTATACATCTCTTTCTTATGATTCTCTCTTGGTCCATAGACATTAAAGTATCTTAAACCTGCAACTTGGGAATTGATTTTCTTTGAATGTTCACGATAGTAATTATCAAATAGTAATTTCGATTCAGCGTAATGGTTCAATGATGACTCGTTTTCTGGACTCTCTTTAAATATTTTACTGGCGCCATATACAGAGGCTGATGAAGCATATATTAGAGGTATTTCATTATTCGCACAAAAATGGAGTAGGGCTTTTGAATACTCAAAATTTGTACTCATNATGTAACTCCTGTCTTTTTCGGTAGTTTTGGAACATGCGCCTAAGTGAAAGATTATGTCTATTTTATTAGAATATTTTTTCTCTTCATTTTTAATATTCGATAGGAATTCATCCTTACCAATACAATCTATATAATTTATATCGCTTATGTTTGAAAATTTTTCTGTTTGTCGGTCAAGCTCTTCCACTATAAGCAATTCTCCGCTCTGGGATAGAGTCTTTGCTAGATTACTACCAATAAATCCAGCACCTCCGGTTATTACTATCATATTCTTTTACCTGTAGTTCTTACAAGATTATAATAAACATGAACCTATTTGACCAATAAAAGATATTAAGTATTGTCCAAAGAAAATTTACTGATACAATCTGTTTATGAAGAGATCTATAAAACTTGTTGGTATTATTATGGGCTCTAAGTCTGATTGGCCAACTATGAAAGAATCCAGCCTAGTATTAAACAAACTTAAAATACCTCATGAAAGTAAAATTATCTCCGCACACAGGACCCCGGATGAAATGTTTAAGTATAGTAAAGAAGCTCAAAAGAGAGGTGTTGAAGTAATTATTGCTGGTGCAGGAGGTGCTGCACATTTACCAGGCATGACTGCTTCACTTACTACTTTGCCTGTGATCGGTGTCCCGATTAAATCTAAAGAACTCAATGGCTTAGACTCATTATTATCTATTAATCAAATGCCAAAGGGAATTCCAGTAGCTACTGTAGCTATAGGAAAGAGTGGCGCTGTTAATGCAGCATTACTAGCCGCAGGTATCTTAGCTAATAAATATGATCCAATAAGAGAGATATTACTTAAATTTAGAGAGAAACAAACAAAATCTGTTCTGAAGAATACTGATCCAGAAAAAATAAAATGAAAATAGGTATACTCGGCGGTGGTCAACTAGCACTAATGATGATCGAGTCTATTAAAGACGAGGATATTGATTTTATCGTTGTTGACCCAAATGAAAACCCCCCAGCGTCAAAAGTTGTAAAATGTATCAAATCTGAATTTGATGACGAAGATACCTTAAATATGTTATCAGAACAATGTGATATCGTTACCATTGACTTTGAGAATGTGCCTTCCTCATCGCTAAGATTTCTAGAGAATAAAGTAACTGTCCATCCTAACTCTAATGCAGTAGAACTTTGCCAAGATAGACTTAAAGAGAAAATGTTGTTTCAAGAATGTGGAATTCCTGTAACTAACTTTCAGAAAATTGATAATCTTGAAGAATTATATGATATCAGTAAAAAGTTTTCTGATGATTCTATATTAAAATCTAGATTTTTCGGATATGACGGGAAAAATCANGTTTATCTAAAGAATTATACTATGAAGGAAGCTTTTGCAATGTGTGGCTCAAAAAACCTTATTCTAGAAAAAAAAGTAGAATTCACAAAAGAGTTATCAATAATTGGGTCAAGATCTCAAACTGGAGAAACGGTTTTTTTTCCTTTAGTTGAGAATGTACATTCAAATGGAATTCTAAATCACAGTATAGCTCCATTTGTAGACTCAGATTTACAGGCTAAGGCAGAGACGTACCATAAAAAATTAGCAACTAAAATGAACTATGTAGGTGTATTAGTGATTGAATTCTTCCTCGATAATAATAACATACTTATTGCAAACGAAATGGCGCCACGAGTTCATAACTCTGGGCATTGGACAATTGAGGGTGCTAATGTAAGTCANTTCGAAGCCCATATCCGAACAATTGCAAATATTCCTTTGAAGAATATTGAGATCCACGGGTTTTCGGCAATGATAAATATTTTATCTGAGATCCCGCAAAAGTTATTAGCTGAGTTTTCGGATGACAAGGGATTTCATGATTATGGAAAAGAAAAAAGGTTGAATAGAAAACTCGCCCATTTAACTATTAACGATGATGACAAATCAGTACTGTTAAAAAAACTAGAGAAAGTAAAAAATATTATCTAAGTTTCTTTCTTATTTCATTTATGATTATATTTTCCTTTCCTTTGGGTTTTTTAGTAAATGACAACTGAATTTTCTTTGCTAGATTTTTTCCATATTCTACACCCCATTGATCAAAACTGTTAATATTCCAAAGCACTCCCTCGAGAAAAACTTTATGCTCATATAGACTCATCAAAATCCCGATACTCTCAGGTGTAATACTATCAAGTATAATTATATTTGAAGGTGTCCCATTATTTATATTTTTAAAAGATGTCTTTGATTTTTTCCCATTAAAACATATATCTGCCTGGGATATCATATTAGATAGTAGAAACTTTGATGATTCTGATTTTTTATTGTCAACTACACCAATGAAATCTACACAAGATGAATGNGTACCTTGATGTATCATTTGCAAAAAAGAATGCTGGCATTCGCTTCCACTTTGACCAAAAACTATAGGAGAGGTTAAAAAGGATATTCTATTACCGTCTTTATCAGTTGATTTTCCATTACTCTCCATCTCTTGTTGCTGAAAGTGTTCAACTAAACCTCTCAATCTGTAACTATAAGGACAAATAGACAGCGCATTCATGTTCAGGAAATTTATGTTCCAGATAGATAGTAAAGCCATTATTAGAGGTATGTTGCTATCATACTTAGATCTGAAAAAATGCTTATCCATAGATTTAAACCCATCTATAAATTTCTTATAATTTGTAGGTCCAATATCTAACAGCACACTCAAACTAATACAACTTGTGAGTGAGAACCTTCCGGGTATCTCTTCTGAAAAGTCAAAAACCATTGATTTATCAAACCCTATGTCGATCGCGGATTTTTTAACTGATGTAATGGCAATAAAATTAGTCTTCAAATTTTTCTTAATATTTTTACCAGAGAATTTTCTCTTAATATATTCTAGATTTAAAAGCACTTCTTTGGTTTTAAAACTCTTTGATGCAATGATAAATAGTGTTTCATTAATATTACATGACTCCAAAGCATCATCTAATTCTCTTGTATCAGCGCTTGATATATAATGTATTTTAAATTTTTTAGTAGAATAGTCTTTCAACGACTGACTCAATACTTTAGGTCCTATTACAGAACCACCAATGCCAATGTGTATTACATTTTTGAATGCAAGATTCTCTGACGTTTTTTTCTTACCACTGATCAAATCATTATATAACTTGATCATCTTTAACATGTTCTTCTGTTGTGATGAAGAATTACGAGAATAAACATGTGATACTTTTTTCAATTCTGTTGTACTTATATATTTGTTGGTAAATATTTCTCTGATGCTTGATTTTATATTGAGTTTCTTTGACAAGATCATTAAGTCTGAAAGAATATTTTTATCGATATAATTTCTACTGATATCAAGTGTTAATGATTTAAATTTGAAGAAAGTCTGATTTTTATGAGGAAGTTTGTTTTTTTGTACTTGAAATTTATTATTAACTTGTATCTCTAGAGCATGATTTGCTAAACGATTTTCAACAGATTTAACCATTTTGAATATTTAGTTTTTGGTTAACTTTTTTTGGTATTATTCTATTTTCATCATCTACATGTATTATTTTTGGACTATGATTTGATATTTCGCTACTCTCTAATTCTGCATATGTGCAAATTATAATTTTATCACCTTTTTTTGCTTTATGGCATGCGGCGCCATTTACACATATTGACCCACTAGCAGGTGGACCTACGATAGCGTAAGTTGATAATCTCTCGCCATTAGTAATATTGTAAATATCAATTTTTTCATTTGGAAGTATCCCCGCCGCATTAAGAAGCTCAATATCTATCTGACAAGAACCTTCATAATCAATCTTTGCGTCTGTGACGGTTGCCTTATGAATTTTTGAATTTAAAAACGTTCTAATCATAATGTATCATACCCCTCAATAAGATAATTGTCTATGAGACGTACATTCGACATTGTGAATGCGATGAAAATTCTATTAGCTGTATTTTCAGTAATATGTTGGCTAATCAAACCATGTTTATCGTAGAGGAAGTTATCATTATAAATATTCACATAATCAAATCTCAATTTACTGGACTCAGGTAATAACTTATCGAAATCTTTAAGCCCTGTTTCTTTGAAATAAAGTATAATTGTTCTAGCCAAGCCAAAGAATATTTTAGCGGCCTCGTTTCTGTCCACATCATTAAGATTCAGGTTNCGTGAGCTCAGTGGCAACTTATTCTGGTCACGAATTGTAGGACAAATGGTAATCAACGTATTATCTGGAATGTATGATTCTTGTAACATATATTTCACAAGCAGACATTGTTGGTAATCCTTTTCACCAAAAAAAGCAAAGTCTGGCTTAATTAAGTCGAAAAATACTTTTAGAACCTTAAAAACGCCATCAAAATGATTTTTTCTATGCTTGCCACAAAGTAAGTTACTAAAACCCCAAGGAAGCGTAACCATGTCAGGGACCTCTGAGAGGATCTCATGTGTATTTGGCAGAAATACATAGTCAACATTTTCCCCTTCAAGTGTTTTGAGATCTTTATCAAGAGATTTAGGGTAATTTTTGAAGTCATTTGTATCATTAAATTGGAGGGGGTTGACAAAAATCGTCACTAGTATTTTTGACTTGTTCTTTTTACATGCATCAACCAAACTCAAATGCCCAGGGTGTAAATTCCCCATAGTCGGTACAATTGATATTTTATTTCCAGACTCTCTATCACTCTCAAGTATAGACAAGAGATCTTTAGTATTATTTAGAATTTTCATTTTAAGTAAATTTTTTCACGTTAGAAATATATTTATTGAGTCTTGCATGAAAGCTTGATATTGAGAAATACTTTTTATCTAAAAAACTTGGTGATTGATTATAACTAATTCCTAACAAATCATAACATACGATAATTTGACCATCGCATGATTTACCAGAGCCAATTCCAATTATTGGAATTTTCACTATTGTTTTTAAACTATTTACTACTTCATCTGAAACACACTCTAATAAGAGGATTTTTGCTCCCAGTTTTTCTGCTAAACAAGCATTTTTGATAATTTCTATTCTCTCTGATGGGCATTTTCCATATTTACGGAAACTTTTACGATTAGTAACATACTGTGGGGTAAGGCCTAAATGACAACAGACTGGTATTTTCTCATCATGAAGTTTTGATAAATAATGTATGTTTTTAGAGTTGATCTCAATTTTTAGCATGTTGATTTTACAAACCCTNAATAGTTTCTTTGCATCCCTAATTAGCCTATTAATTGATTTGCATGATTCTCTAGGGAGATCAGCAATCAAATAACTAGACTTTGTTGATCTACAAACTGCAGATGTATGATAAATCATCTCATCAAGTGTAACTTTATGTGTATTCTTCTCCCCTTTAATAACTTCACCAAGTGAGTCTCCTATCAAAATAATATCAACACCGCAATTATCGAAAAATTTTGCAAAACTGGCATCATAGGCAGTTATTGCTGTAATACCCACTTTTGAACTTTTGAGGGCATACAATTTCTTGAGACTTATCCTAGGCATTACTATTTNTCCAGACTAGATGGGTTAAAGAAATTTCTACCTTTTAAATCTCTTTGAATTTCTTTGAGCAATAGNGAATAATCAGTGCTTGTGTGAACATCTACACTAGATGTATTGATAATTAATAATGGTGATTCCTTGTAGGAGTAAAAAAAAGAGGTGTATGCATCATTTATCCTCTTTAAATAATCTGGATCAATATTTGACTCAAAATCATTATTTCTTATCTTTATCCTTTCTAATAATGTATCCAAGTCAGCTTGCAGGTAAATTACTAAACTAGGCTTTGGAGTCACGATATCGAGTTTTTCATATATGTCATTATAAAGATTCAGCTCATTTTCGTTGAGTATATTATTAGCAAAGATAATATCTTTTTGGATAAAAAAATCAGAGATAATATTTTCTTTGAATATTTTTGCATTACTNGAGTTGAATTCTTTTGCACGCTCTAACAAAAAAGACAGTTGAGTTGATAAAGCATGTTTTTTAACATCTTTATAAAAATTTTTTAAAAATGGATTATACTCATATTTTTCAAGAAATGTTTTATATCCAAGACTGTTGGCTAATTTTTTTGTGAGCGTTGTCTTACCAACTCCGATAGGACCTTCCACTACGATAAGATTAGAGGAAATATCTTTCATAAATAATCTCTTAATTTTTTATTTTTAGTAATCACTAGGTTTTTATGTGTTATTTCTAGTAATGGTACTATAACAAAATCTCTTCGAGAGATTTCTGGGTGTGGTAATGTCAGTTTTTTTGTTCTCATTACTGTATTTTCAAACATCAGAATATCTAAATCAAGTGACCTAGGTCCCCATTTTTTTAATCTTTTCCTATGATGCAAATATTCGATTTTCTGTAACTCACCTAGCAACTGAAGGGGAGATAAGGTTGTTGCTATTTTAACAACTGCATTAATAAAATCGTCTTGATCTTGAGGTCCGACAGGCTTTGACTTATATAAAGATGAAGATTTTAATAATTTGATCTTGTTGTGAGATTTGATATCCTCTATTGCACCCCGAACTTGAGTTATAGGGCTATCTAAATTACTCCCTATACCTATAAATGCATGTTTCAAATCAACGGAATATATTAGTTAAGCTTTTCTTTAATCCTTGCAGATTTCCCTGAGCGTTCTCTGAGGTAATACAATTTAGCGCGTCTGACACTACCTTTTCTCTTCACGTCAATATTAGCAATAACTCTGCTATGCAGCTGAAAAACTCTTTCTACGCCTTCACCATATGATATTTTTCTTACTGTAAATGAAGAACTGATCCCGCGATTACTCTTAGCAATCACAACCCCCTCAAATTGCTGTAATCTTTCACGCTTTCCTTCTTTGACGCGAACAGATACTACTATTGTGTCACCTGGTGAAAATTTAGGGTAGTCCTTAAGCTGTTTATTATTAATTTTGTCAATTATCTTGTTCGATCGCATCTTTTTTACGCTCTAGTTTATATTCACTGAGGAGTTTATCATCTTCTTTTGAAAGTTTCACGTTTTTTAATAAATCTGGTCTCTTTTCCCAAGTAAAACCAAGGGACATCTTCCTTCTCCATCGAGCGATCTCCTGATGATTTCCATTAATAAGGACATCCGGGACAGGAGTNCCTCCAACCTTCTCTGGTCTAGTATAGTGTGGATAGTCTAATAATCCATTTTCAAATGATTCATTTGATATTGACTCTATATCCTCGGGCACGCCATCTATCCGTCTAACGATTGACTCCATTAAAACCATAGATGCTAATTCTCCACCAGAGATAACGTAGTCTCCTATAGATAGTTCTTCATCTATCAGGTTCTCGATGACTCGTTGATCAATTCCCTCATATCTCCCGCAGATAAGTGTAATTTCCTCTAATTGTAGCAATGACTCTATTTTTTCGTTATTCAACTTTTTTCCTTGTGGTGACAAATAGATGTTATGTGATTTTTTTCCTACGTGATCTAAACTATTTTTGATAGGTTCATATTTAAGAACCATGCCTGGGCCACCTCCATATACTTTATCATCAACTCTTCTATGTGAATCATTTGAGAATTCTCTTAAGGATATGATATTAACTTTAATTATTTCCTTATTTATTGCTTTTCTAATCAACCCAATATCAATGAATGATTTAACAAAGTCTGGAAAAATTGTTATAAAATTAATAATCATTTTCCCAATTCACTCTTATAGATTTATTTTCAAGGTCAACGTTAATAAGGTAATTTTTGATAAAGGGTATCAAAATTTCCGATTCTCTATCAGACTTCTTTATTACAAGNATATCATTTGCGTGTTGCCTCATCATATCCACAACCTCACCAATACAGTCGTTATTTTTCGTGTATACATAACATCCAATCAATTGATACCAATAATATTCTGAATCCTGTAGCTCAGATAATTGATTGCTTTTTAGGAAGATATCCTGATTTAAAATTTTATCTGCATCATCTATGCTGTTAATATCTGATACTTTCATTATTATCTTTTTAGGCATGATTCTATAATCCTCTACCTGAATCTTTTTTATTTCTCCAGAAATTTTTATGTATAGCTGATAGTCGAATATGGTTTCTGGTGACGAAGAGAATGAAGAGATAGCTACCCAACCCTTAATGCCATGACATGACGTAACTTTACCAATAAGTATAAGATTATTATCGGACATTAATTATCTTATTTGTCTGACTTTTCTTCAGCGGGAGCTTCAGGTGCAGCATTTTGTTCTGCTGCTGGTGCTTCTTCAGCGGGAGCTTCAGGTGCAGCATTTTGTTCTGCTGCTGGTGCTTCAGCGGGAGCTTCAGGTGCAGCATTTTGTTCTGCTGCTGGTGCTTCNTCTTTGNCAGAATCAGCTTTCTTTTGAGCTCGTTTTGCTTTTAATTTCTCTAGTTGCGCNGTTTTTATCTTAGTTCTATTCTCAATATTTTTCTCATCTTGAGAATACTTCTTGAGCAGAGATACTCGATCACTCATTTGAGCNCCCTGAGACACCCAGTAGTTCAATCTATCTATATCTANTGATATTCTNTCTGAAGTTTCAAGATTTGGNTCATAACTGCCTATTCTTTCAAGACATCTTCCATCTCGTCTTTGCCTCTGATCCATGACGACGATATGNTAATATGGTTTTTTTCTTGCACCACCTCTAGANAATCTAATTTTTACCATTATTTGACCTCTTAAAAACAGCGTAATTATAGCATTAGTTACTGTATACAGTTAGTAATTTTGGCATAAAATGACGATTATTTGGATATCTTAGTACTTTTATTGCATAATTTTGATATTATTTAGTGGTAAGGTAAAAGNGCNAAATGAAACAAAAAANAGATTTAACTAACTTCTCAATCGAGCTCGNTTATTTTTGTNCCGAGAAATGATAGCATCAGCAACTNTAAGNATACTAGGTTTAGTTTTTTCATCTTTTTGTATGAAAAAAGTGCTCAATGACAATGGGTCTAAGCAGTTTTTTTATCCNATTTTTATTTTTACAATAATTTCACTTNCCTTTTATACNTATTTACTNNTGTCTAGTTANTCTATTAAGTCAAATTTTGTAATCGCATTGCTTCTCACATTTTTAATTCTAAACATTGTTCTCCTTTTTCTGATGTTTTTAAAACCTGCCCACCATCTTGCTTTAGTCCTTCTTCCGCTTACAACAGTATCTGTTTTCTTGACACTAATTTTTGATTATCAAAACACTATAGATAAAATTGATAATGATTTATTTTTACATATAATTTTCTCACTTGTCTCTTACGGTCTTCTCGGGTTGGCTGCCATTCAGGCGCTGTTGCTTAAATTTCAGGAGCAAAAACTCAAAACACTGGACAATTCATCGCTTAGCAACCTCTTGCCGTCAATGGAAGTAATGGAAAAAATTATGTTTGATCTAATTGTGATAGGATTTCTACTATTAACATTAGCTTTACTTACTGGTGCCCCTTTCGTTGCCGTAGAAACATTTGGAGCAGGCCTACAAAAAATAACATTCTCTATAATTGCTTGGGTTGTATATTCCTATTTAATATATCAACGATACTCATCTAATGTGACAGGTAAAAAAGCAAATAATCTTGCCATAAGTGGTATGGCAATACTCTTTTTTGCATATCTTGGAACAAAAATATTATTCACAATCTTATAAATGACTCAATATGATCGATTTTGATATAAATAATTTATTTTTAATACTCTTTGGACTTTTGATATTGTCAGCTTTTTTCTCAGGAGCTGAAACATCATTAATGAGTGTTAATAGGTACAAGCTAAAACATAGAAACAAGCAAGGAGAAAAATCTGCGCGGAGAGTTACATATCTTTTAGANAATACTGATAAGACACTCAGCTTAATATTGCTGATGAATAATTTTGTAAATATTCTTGCCTCTGCAATAAGCACTATAATTGCAATAAAACTATATGGTGAGACTGGTGTAGCTATTTCTGTAGTAATTTTGACGATAATTATACTTATATTTGCAGAAGTCACTCCAAAAACACTTGCAGCACTTTATGCAGATAAAATTGCATATCCAATCTCGTGGTTGCTTTATCCTCTTTTAAGAGTTTTTAGTCCTATCGTTATGATTATTAATATTACGACAAAGTTACTGTTAAAAGCAATTGGGCTTCAGGGCAAAAGGAGTAATCAAGAGCTTTTAACAAAAGATGAGATTAGGTTAATAGTTAGGGAATCAAGTCAAAGAATACCGAAGAATCACGAAGATATGATAGTTAATATGATTGATTTAGAAAAAGTTAAAGTCGAAGATGCAATGATCCCGCGATCTGAAATATTTGCAGTTGATATTGATGAGCATATTGATAATGTATCAAGTAAAATCACAAATTGTCGGCATACAAGGATTCCAATTTATGACAAGGATATTAATAAACTAATGGGGTTCCTTCATAGGAGGAAAGTTATTGAAATGCTGAAAGATGGTACTTTTTCAAAAGATATTATCCTTAGTTCTGTCAATCCGCCGTATTACATACCTGAAGATACTTCGTTAACCTCGCAATTGATATCATTTAAAAGAGAGAAAAAAAGAATTGGGTTTGTTGTAGATGAATACGGCGATGTAAAGGGTCTTGTTACTCTAGATGATATATTAGAGGAAATTGTAGGAGAGTTTAGTGATGAAGATAAAGACACTGGAATAATCAAAGTTTCAGATAATAGCTATATCATTGGTGGCTCGATACAGATAAGGGAAATAAACAAAACATTGAAATGGAAAATTCCAGAAAATGTAGCAAAAACCATAAATGGTTATATTTTAGAATATCTGGAGGATATCCCCAAAAAAGGAGAAACCTTCTTAAATGAGGGTTATGTTTTTGAAATTATTGATATAAGCAATAATTTTGTGAACAATGTAAAGGTAACAAAAAAGTAGTATTATAAGTTATGGAAAAAAAATCAAAAAAGAAATTTACATCGTTTGAAGAGGATCTAACTAAAATGCAATCCATCCTTGAAGAAATGGAATCATCTGACCTGACATTAGATGAGATGATAAAAAAGTATCGAGAGGGTATAGAGTTAGCTAAAAGGTGTAAAAAACAATTGGACGACGCTGAATCTGAGATAAAGAAAATATCAAATTAGCGATATGGAATATAAAATTTTAAATAACGTAGATAATCCAGAGGAGTTAAGGAAACTCTCTAAAGCTGAAATCCAAAAATTATCAGAGGAGCTCAGGGATTTTCTCATTGAGTCTGTCTCTAAAACTGGAGGACATCTGGCTGCTGGATTAGGGACGATTGAACTCACGATTGCTTTACATAAAGTATTTGATACGCCAAACGATAAACTGGTCTGGGATATAGGTCATCAATGCTACCCTCACAAAATTCTTACCGGTCGAAAGGAGTTGATGCCAACTTTGAGGAAAAAAGATGGTCTATCTGGATTCCTCAGACGAGATGAGAGCGTTTATGATGTTTTTGGGGCAGGTCACTCCAGCACCTCTATTAGCGCGGCTGTGGGTATAGACGCATCTAATAAGCTTAACAACAATGAATCTAAAACAGTGGCAATTATTGGAGACGGTGGACTGACGGCTGGAATGGCTTACGAGGCGTTAAGTCATGCAGGTGATATGAAGTCTAATATCTTAGTAATATTAAATGATAATGAAATGTCTATCTCTCCAAATGTTGGAGCCGTTCATAAATATCTGACCAGGATCATGACAAGTAAAACAGTGTCCTCACTTAGAGAGGGAGGTAAGAAAGTACTAGAAAAAATTAAACCTATTGAAGACCTAGCGAAACGTGTTGAGGGAAGTGCTAAAAATCTTATCGCACCTGGCTTATTTTTTGAGGAACTAGGATTTAAATATTATGGTCCTGTAAATGGTCATGATGTTCATGGATTAATAGAGATATTAGAAAACTTAAAACAAAAGAAAGGCCCAAGATTTCTTCATATAATGACTAAAAAGGGGAAAGGCTATAAATTAGCAGAACAAAACCCAATATCATTTCATGGAGTGAGTCCTTTTGATAAAAAAACAGGAAAATCAAGCAAAGACTCGAAAGAGAAAAAACAACTAACCTTCACAAATGTTTTCAGTAAATGGCTTGAAGAAACAGCTGAAGAGGATAAGAAGTTAGTGGCTATAACTCCAGCCATGCGTGAAGGATCTGGTCTAGTCAAATTTCAAGAAATGTTTCCAAACAGATATTTTGATGTAGGTATTGCAGAACAACATGCCATAACGTTTGCTGCGGGTATGTCTTGCAATTTAAATAAACCTGTTGTTGCAATTTACTCAACTTTTCTTCAGAGAGCATATGATCAGATTATTCATGACGTTGTGGTACAAGATTTAAACATACTACTTGCTATTGATAGAGCTGGGATAGTTGGAGCAGATGGAGAGACTCACCAAGGTATTTATGATATATCTTATTTAAGAATTCTCCCTAAAATTATTTTAATGACTCCATCCGATGAGAGAGAAATGTACAAAATGCTCAATACAGGTTTCCATCATAATGGACTAGCCGCAGTTCGATATCCCAGAGGAAATACATTGGGGTTAGATTTAGATATCAAAACATCTGAACTTGTTGATATTGGCAAAGCAATGATTACCAGACAAGGAAAAGAGATAGCNTATTTGGTATTNGGTCCTCTTCATAACACTGCCATTAAAGTTGCCGAAACAAACAATGCAACAGTGGTAGATATGAGATTCGTGAAACCAATTGATGAAGATATGATTTTAAAAATTTGTGACACACATGATTATATTTTTACTATTGAGGACAACACCATTTTAGGTGGAGCTGGTTCTGCGGTAAATGAGGTTATGATGAAATATGGAATAAATAAAAAAGTTAAGAATCTGGGCATACCTGATAAAACAATACCTCATGGTAATCAAAATGAAGTTTTAGCATCCATTGGAATGGATTATAATGGAATACTTAATACAACTAGTGACCATATTAAATTTATGGTTGATTACAATATGACAGCTAAGTAGGAGAATAGAAATATACACCCTAACCACTTTTGTAGAATTTTCATCTGCCCATATTCTCAATGGTCATAAAGGTCAATGTAAGCAAATGCATGGCCATAATTGGAAAGTTGAAGTTGAAGTTTGTGGAAATAAACTTGATAATATTGGTATGGTAATGGATTTCAAAGAAATCAAGAAATCAACGAATAATATCGTAGGAGAGCTTGATCACGAGTTTTTAAATGATTTGGAGCCTTTTAAAGAGAAGAATCCTACAGCGGAGAATATAGCCAAATATATATTTGGTAGGCTCAATGAGGTTCTTTCTCCTAGGGATGTTAAGGTAAAATCTATCAAATTATGGGAAACAGAGAGATCAGCAGTCAAATACACGGAATAAGGGAGTTAAAATGACTAGTAAAAATCTTAAACAAGAACAAGTAAGCACAAAGGCGCTACCTGATACTCAGGGTTTGGCGGATACTAGAAATCTACCAATAAACAAAGTTGGTATTAAAGATATCCTTCATCCGATGATTATTAAACAAAGATCTGGAAAAAATCAAACAACGGTTGCCAACTTTAATATGTACGTTAATTTACCACATAACTTAAAAGGGACGCACATGTCTAGATTTGTTCACATACTAAACAGTCATGAGGATTATATTACAGTAGATATATTTAAAAATATGATACGTGAGATGTTAATCCTTCTCGAAGCTGAATCAGGTCATGTAGAAATGTCATTCCCATATTTCATAAAAAAAACAGCTCCTATCTCTAAAGTACAAAGCTTGTTAGATTATAATGTCTCGCTAATTGGTGAAATAAAAGAAGGAAAATCTAACATGAAAGTAAAAGTAACAATACCAGTTACTAGTCTTTGCCCATGTTCAAAAAAAATATCAGACTATGGTGCGCATAATCAAAGATCTCATGTGACTATTACTGCTACAGTTAAAGACTTTATATGGATAGAGGANATAATTGATGTAGTTGAGAAAGAAGCATCGTCAGAATTATATGCATTACTAAAAAGACCCGATGAGAAATACGTAACTGAGAGAGCGTATGATAATCCAAAATTTGTTGAGGATATGGTCAGAGATATAGCNGTGCATTTTAAAAATGATGATAGAGTTTCAGAGTACATCGTAGAATCAGAGAATTTTGAATCTATACATAACCACTCAGCATATGCTCAAATACATCAAATCAAAGATGATGATTAATGCTATCTAAACTCAGCATATAGAGCTCGTATTACTTCCTCACCCGCCACTGATTTTAAACCAGTAAACTGGTCGTCAACAATCTCCATAATCACTCCATCTTGATTCTCATTAATAAGAATATTAAAACGCTGAGAATCCTCTGAGCTGTCCCAAAAAACTAAAAAATCTAATAAGCCCTCTTCTGATACTTGATCTTCAACTTCTTTGGCAGCTATCTGAATGACGCCATCAGCCTCCTTTGCAGTAATNATCTGAACTCCCATTGTCTCTAATGTTCGGATAGTTTGAGGCCATACTCTCTCATAAATATCTCCTACAAATAACGTATGAATGCCATTATCGTCGATATTTAGACTGGCTTTATTTCTAATACCAATTGATTTGACTACGTTATAACCTCTTGATTTTGCCTCTTCACCGCCAAGATAAATAAATAATCTAGAGATCATCTCTGATTCAATCTCTGGGTCACGTGGTCTATTTTGCCATCTAAATTCCGTGTCACCGTCAGACATATACTCCTTTCCATAATGTGTTATCAGAATATTTGTCTTATCATCCTTCTGTAGAANCCTTGTTTTGAAGCTATCCCTAGTCTCAGGAGTTATCAACAGTGGAATATATCGTCCAACATACTTCTGTATAGTTCCTAGTTGCGCCTCACTTAAATTTTCAAGGTANACTGTTTTAAGAGTACCTAGAGTGTAATCCCTTTGATTTAAACGGAATCCCTCAGTCCTCCAAAAATCAATCANCTTGTCCCATAGTACTTTTTTTTCAACATTTTTTAGNGAGATTATTGAGTCTCTTCCAACCCTAAGTAATTCGATATTCTCTAATTTAGTATCTACAGTAAATAGTTTTGCATCACTATCTTTTACAAACTCAGGTATATCGAGACTGTTTCTCTCTCGGGGAGTGATTAAATCTGGAGGTACCTCCAAGTCAAATTGCGTATCTTCATATTTCCTATCTTTTTTGTAAACTACTAGCTCTTCCCTATCTGTTGCAGCTATGTCTGCAACATATTCTGAAATTGATGAGCAACTTTGAAACAGCAATAAACTTACTAATAATGTAAAANTATTTTTCAATTTAATCATAAATATTATTCTCTCTTAATTTACTTGATTTAATGGCATTCATAATTTCATCATGATATTGTTCATCTAATTGAGTCAAAGGCAATCTTATCCCCTTACCTATTAAACCGAGCTTCTGTAGAACCCATTTTACAGGTATTGGGTTGGATTCAAGAAATAATTTGTCATGNAAAATATCGACCTGGTTATTTATTTCTTCGGCTTTATTCTTATCACCATTTATGGCGTGCTTACACATTAAGTGCATTTGATTTGGTGCAACGTTAGCAGTAACAGAAATATTTCCCTTGAATCCCATTAGCATATCTCGCATCGATGTCTTATCGTCTCCAGAAATTATTGAAATATTATGTGAACATTTTTTTAAAAGCTCTCTAGACCTCTCTTCAGAGCCAGATGCCTCCTTTATGCCAATAATATTNTCNTGATTCGATAACTTNAACACAGTATCAGGTAACATATCTAAAGATGTCCTACCAGGAACGTTATATAGAATTTGAGGGATATCAACCGTGTCTGCAATTTTCATATAATGNTCATATAAGCCATTTTGTGTAGGTTTATTATAATATGGAGTTACAAGTAAGCATGCATCTGCTCCGATATCTCTAGCTTTTCTTGTTAACTCAATTGCTTCGCTCGTAGAGTTAGCTCCAGTTCCTGCTATCACTGGTACTCGACCATTTATAATATCGATTGTTGTTTTAATAACTTTCTCGTGTTCTGAAAAATCTAAGGTTGCTGATTCACCCGTAGTGCCTACCGATACGATAACGTCAGTTTTATTCTTTATATGGAATTCTAGTAATTTTTCGAGTGCCTGATAATCAACTTCATCGTTTTCATTCATAGGCGTTGCAATTGCAACCATACTTCCAATAATTTTATCTTTAATATTATTCACTGTCTTATCTCAACTCTTGGCCATATGTTTAATAATGTGTTAAGCAATACTGCTAGTGGAATAGCAAAAAATACACCCCAGATACCCCAAATTGTACCAAAAAATAGGATAGATATCAGGATTGCTAGCGGATGTAAGTTTACAGCATCTGAGAAGAGCACAGGTACGACAACATTACCATCAATCACTTGAATGAGAGTATGTGCAACAATTACGTACCAAAAGAATGATGAAGTCCCCCATTGAAAAAAAGCAACAATAACGATCGGTATTGTTACCCCAATTGCACCGACATACGGAATTATAACTGATATGCCACATAGAAAACCTAATAAGAGAGAATAATTTAGACCTATAAGAGCAAAAGCTAAAGTTGAAGCAACCCATACAATAATTATTTCAATCAGTTTACATCTAATATAATTACCTAATTTGATATCTAACTCTTTGTATGCTTTCTTCGAGAGATCTAGTTTCTCTGGAAAAAATTTACAAAACCACTGATTAATTCTATCTTTATCATAAAGCAGGAAGAAAATAATTATCGGCACAATAATGATGTAAACAATAATCTCGAGAAGACTTCCAGCAGAGGACAGTGAATACGAAATTACTGAAGATCCAATCATGCTTATCTCAGAATTAATTCCGCTGAGTAAATTTGAAATCTGTTGCTGTGAAAATAAGCTATTCCCTCCAAACGAGGGATCTAACAGAAGTGTCTTACCTTTCTCTAACATAGAAGGTAGTGAATTTATAAAAAGAGAGATCTGATTAAGCATTAATGGAATCAGAAGTATGATTATAGCTAATGAGCCAACTAAAAATGAAGAGTAAACAAAAAAAACAGATGAATTTCTCCTAATATTATATTTATCTGAAGTCGCTTGAACTAAACCCTCTAACATATAGGCTAATACAATAGCTACAAGAATAGGTACGACTGTGGAGAGTAGAATATAGGTTATGAGGGTAATAAATAATATTAGCAAAGCTAATGCTACCTGATTNGGGTCAGTTAAGTGTGTGTTGTACCAGTCCTTGAAAAATTTCAACATGTAAAATCTGTCTCTAGCAATTAGCTTTATATATAATAACCATAATCATGTTAAACTAAAATGATAATTTAATATTAATAATAAAATAACAATGAAAACTTCAAATTTTCCAGTATTTACTCTAAAAAATGATCCTTCTGATACAGAGGTGATTAGTCATAAATTAATGGTTAAATCTGGAATGATCAGNAAACTTTCGTCTGGTCAGTATAACTGGTTACCCCTTGGGCTTCGTGTACTAGAAAAAGTCCAGGTCATCATAAGGCAGGAATTAAATAAAATTGGATGCAGAGAAATACTGATGCCAATCGTTCAGCCCAGTGAACTATGGAAAGAATCAGGTAGATGGGATCAGTATGGACCTGANCTTCTCAGATTTAAGGATAGGAATAAACGTGAATTTTGTTTCGGACCGACATTCGAGGAAGTTGTAACAGATTTAATAAGACAAGACTTATCTAGTTATAAACAGTTACCTATAAACGTTTTTCAAATTTCAACTAAATTTAGAGATGAAATTAGGCCCAGGTTTGGTGTAATGAGGTCGAGGGAATTCATAATGAAAGATGCTTACTCATTTCATTCATCTCAGAAAAGTCTTGATACTAGTTATGAATTATATAAGAAAGCATATAACAAGATATTTGAGAAATTGATGCTAGATTTCACAGTCGTAGAAGCAGATAGTGGAAATATCGGTGGTAACGAGTCACATGAATTTCATGTGATCGCTGACAATGGCGAAGATGATCTTTTATTAGACAAAGATCATAATGGAATGAGTGCTGAGATTGCCAAGAAGAAATTTAAAGAAGATGATCTTCAGGAAATACTCTCAAAAACGAAAATGGATCTGAAGAAAGGAATCGAAGTCGGACATATCTTTAAATTGGGTACAAAATACTCTGAACCAATGAAAGCAAAAATTACTGATGAAAATTCTAAATATCAACCTGTTTACATGGGATGTTATGGTATCGGTGTAACTAGAATAGTTGCAGCAGCAATAGAACAAAACAATGACTCGAGAGGAATAATCTGGCCTAAAAGCTTGAGTCCATTTGAAGTAGTAATAATTGATATTGATTCAAAAAAAGACAATAAGATTAAGGAACACGCAGAAAATATCTATCAGGATCTTATAAATAGTGACGTAGATGTTATATATGACGATCGAGAAGCAGGCCTTGGAAATAAAATTAAAGACTGGGAGTTGATAGGAATACCTCATATTATTATTATCGGTAAAAAAGAATCATCTGATAATTGTGTTACCTATAAAACAAGAAATGATGATGAAAAGAGAGTAATCGAACTAGATATGATAAAAGAGGTTATTGCGGGAAATTAATCATCTAAAAATCGATAATTATCCTTTTGTTTGTTGTATTGTTCTATAGACATCTTAGCTTGGTTTAGTGCTTCCTCAGCTAAATCCATAGATTTCTGATAATTCTCTTCAGAATGGGCTTTAACAGCAGCCTTGATAAGTTTACGAACATCACGCCACTCATTCTTAAGTTTAATTGCTTTTTTATTAGTACTCTTAGCTTCTTTTATTACTGCAGAAGCCTTATCCTTCAATGACTCAGCAGATACAGAAGATACATGACAGAATTGAAATGCAACAATTATAGCTAATAGGATTATCTTCATAATACGATTATAACTTTAAAGTTTATTTTCTCCCTTTAATAGAATATGCTATCAAATATGACAAGCATCCTTATTATATATTATTCTCAAAATGGCTCAACGAAAAAAATGGCTCGTTTGATTTCTAGGGGCATAGAATCTATTGAAGGCGTTAATTCAATAATAAGAACTGTTAAAAATAGTGACAATGACGATGCTGTAGTTGAAAAAAAAGACTTAGAAAACTGCGATGGATTATTAATAGGTAGCCCTACGCATTTTGGAAATATGGCAGCGCCCATGAAAGAATTTATTGATTCAACTACAACAGAATGGTTCAATGGAACATTGATTGATAAACCAGCAGGTGTTTTTACGTCTACCTCTAGTATGCATGGTGGTCAAGAAACAACACTGATAACTATGATGCTACCGCTTATACACCATGGGATGATTCTCGTTGGCGTCCCTTACTCAGAGAAAAAACTTGGATCTACATTGTCTGGTGGAACGCCCTATGGACCATCACATGTCAGTATAAACAAAAATAACGAAATAACTGATGATGAGAAAGCAATATGTATTAGCTACGGAAAAAGATTTGCTAATATTTGTAAGAAAAATAAATCTTAAGTTTTTATTCTTTTGATGTAATAATTTTTTTAACAAAAGGCACTGTAATATTTTTTTTCATCGATAAAGATTTTTCATCTAAATTTTTAAGAACATTACATAGAAAAAATAAATCTCTTTGATAGTGATTAAATATGTACTCGCATACTTTCTGATCTATTGACCAACCTCTCTCTTCTGTTATTTTTTTTATAATATTCATTTTATCATCATCATTCATATCATTAATTTTTAAAACTAGACCTGATTTGATTCTAGATTTTAAGTCTTGTGTTGAAAAATTAATATTGTTAATTGAACATGAGGAGGATATAAGTATATATTTNTTTAAAAGTATAAGCTCATTAATGATATAGAAAATATCNTCCTCNGAATCTGAATTCAATAAAATTAAATCAAGATCATCAATTATTAGATAATCAATTTCTTGAGTATCNATTTCACGAATTTGATTAAAACTGTCTTTCGTGACATATTTTTTCTTTTCACTTATNGAGTCNAATACGGATCTACATANATGTGTCTTGCCTGATGATTTTTTTCCATGTAAAAAAACTAACTTTGGCTCATTTTTATCAAAATTCTTTAGCATTTCTAACANTATTCTATTNTCGCCTACAATGAAATTATCGAAGCTTTTTTCGGTGCAAAAAGTAAAATTAAGAGGGATCTGATCTTCTTTTGTCATATTATCTTGTTTATAGATTCTTAGATTAATATATAATTAGGTATCAAGCCAATAAACTATGAAAAATAATACAAAAAAAATTACTTATAAAAAATCTGGGGTAGACATTAAGAAAGCAGAATCACTCATATNACCACTTATGAGTCAGAAATCTCCTCAGAAAAATAAAAAAATCTTNTCAAAAATAGGTGGCTTTTCAAGTCTCTATGAAATTGACANTAAAAAATANAGAAATCCAGTGATTGTGTCAGGGACNGATGGCGTAGGTACAAAGTTNAGAATTGCAATGAAAATGAATGAACATAGGTATATCGGCCAAGATTTACTTGCAATGTGTGTCAANGATGTCATCACTTCTGGNGCAGATCCTATGATATTTTTAGACTATCTTGCCACTAGCTCGATTAATATCCGTCTTCATAGGAAGGTTCTTTTGGGTATAAAAAAATCATGCGACGCCATTGGNGTCTCTCTTGTAGGAGGCGAAACTGCGGAAATGCCTGGTCTNTATNATAAANATGATTATGATTTAGCTGGATTCTGTGTTGGTATAGTTAATAAAAGTGAAATAATAGATCCGTCAAAAATAAAATCAAATGACATACTTATCGGTATCAAATCAAATGGTTTACACTCAAATGGATATTCTTTAGTGAATAAATTACTAGATAAAAAAATNNTNTCACTTAATAAAACTTATCTCGGCATAAATCTAGGNAAAACGCTTATCAAACCAACGGTAATATATAGTGATATAATAAAAAAAATAAAAACAAAAATAAAAGGGTGTGCTCATATTACTGGTGGTGGAATAACAGAAAATTTACCTAGAATTCTACCTNACGCGCTCTCCGCAAGANTNAATTTAAAATCATGGAGNAAGCCTAAGATATTTAGGATTATACAAGAGAAATCNAAACTGAATGAATCGGAAATGTTNAATACTTTCAATTGNGGGATNGGCATGATTGTAGTGATAGATAAAAGAAATAAAGTAAAAATTATCAATGAATGTAATAAATTGAATTATAAAGCTATTGAGATTGGTGTAATTAACAGAAACNCAGGTTCTAAAATTATTTATGAGTAATTATAAGTGNATGGTATTCGTATCAGGNAATGGTTCGAANTTAAAAAATATAATTCAGAAAATAGACTCAGGATTTATTTCGAATGTGACAATTGAGGCAGTTGTTTCTGATAATAGAAATGCAAAGGGATTAGGTTTTGCGGAAGAAAAAAATATAGAAACTTTCATATTAGATAGCAGTTTTAATTATGAGGATCTTTCTAACGAAATAATCAAAAATAATATAAATCTGCTTGTATTAGCTGGTTTTATGAAGATTCTACCTGAAAAATTTATAAATACTCATGATGGTAAAATTATAAACCTTCATCCATCGCTGCTTCCAAAATATAAAGGCCTTGAAACGCATAAAAGAGTGTTAGAAGCCCGGGAGATGTATCATGGGGCATCAGTACATTTTGCGACGAAGGAACTTGATGATGGGCCAGTTTTTATTCAAGGTATTCTTCAGATTGATAGTAAGGATGATGAAAAAACGTTAGAAGAAAAAGTTCATAATATTGAATATGAAATACTACCATTAGCTATCAAATGGTTCAGTGAAAATAAAATAAAAAAAGANGGANCTCATTTTTCATTTGAGGGTATNATTAAAAAAGATCCAATAGTTTTCCTATGATAAAGACCTTCACACAACTACTACTTCTCATTAATTTTCTATATATNCCACTAGTAAATGNCGATGCAGCAACCTCTGATCTAATCTTNANACACAGCTATAAATTNATATCTAGTAAGATTCATTTTGCTGATTCTGTAAATATACTTTATAAAGNTAACCAAGATGAGTATACTTTTGAGGTCTCAAGTAGAACAGCNGGCATATTCAAAGCAAAAAAAGATATNCGAAATGAAATATCTAAATTTAGGAAAATATCAGATAGCATTTNTCCGCAAGAATATTACTTCAATCGAGAAAAAAAAGAATCGAANGAACAATATAAGACTTTTATCAATTCGAAAGATAATNTATCNAAGACTGTAATCANCAAAGATAACAANGTAGATACNATAACNCATCCNNATATTATTGATGTTCAAGATAGATTAACTGTTCAACTAGANTACATTAATAAGATGAAGACTGCTGATTTTGATCAAACATACACTGTTATCGATAAAGGGANGGTNAGAGAATATACTTTTTCGTTATATGCTACTGAGGATATTGATACGATATTCGGTAATACATCTACTGTTGTTGTAAAGCGGGCCATTAAAAATAATAAGAGAAGCACTCTNACATGGTATGCTTTAGATTATGATTTTGTCCCNGTCAAAATCGAGCAATATAGAAAAGATAAACTAAAGTTTACNGCAATNATAACTGATGTAGTAAACTAATTTTTTTTGTACGTTCTTAGTCTAAGTGAGTTAATNTTAATAAATCCCTCTGCATCTTTTTGATCATAATTACCGGAGTCTTTNTCAAATGTAGATAAATCCTCATTGTATAGTGACTTATTCGATTTACGTCCACAGATTATTACATTACCTTTAAAAAGTTTAATCTTNACTGTNCCAGTAACATTCTTCTGNGACTCATCGATCAGATTCTGAATACTCTCTCTTTCTGGACTAAACCAGTAACCATTATATATAAGTCTAGANTATCTATTACATAAGTCCTCTTTNAGGTGTAATAACTCCCTATCAAGAGTGATAGATTCCATAGCCCTATGTGCTTTTGCATAAACTGTTCCAGCAGGAGTCTCNTAACAACCTCTTGATTTGATACCAACATATCTATTTTCTACAATGTCAGATCTTCCAATACCATGTTTTCCCGCGAGTAGATTTAATTTCTCAAACAGTTTTGCTGGTGTCGNCTTCTTNTTATTTATTTTTATAACATCNCCATGAAGAAATTCTAGTGNGACANTATCGGCCTTNTTAGGTGCTTTAGCTANAGATGAAGTCCTCANCCACATTGATTCNTCTGGTTCACTCCATGGATCTTCNANAATACCTCCCTCGTAAGATGTNTGTAATATATTNGCATCCATAGAGTAAGGACTTTTNTTNCCCTGATCAAAATCAATATTAATTTTATTCATTCTTGCATATCTNACGAGGTCTTTTCTGGACGTGAATGCCCATTCTCTCCAAGGTGCAATCACACGAATGTTTGGATTAAGCGCATATGCAGACAATTCAAATCTTACCTGNTCGTTTCCTTTCCCTGTTGANCCATGACAAATAGCAGNTGCCCTNTCTTGCNTTGCTATTTCAACCAGTCTTTTGCTTATTAATGGTCTTGCTATNGAAGTTCCGAGAAAATACTCNCCTTCGTATATNGCATTCGCTCTTAACATTGGATAAANNTAGTNCTTGACGAACTCTTCTCTCAAATCTTCAATGAATATTTTTTTGATACCTAANTTTTTTGCTTTTTTCTTTGCNTCTTTAGTCTCATCNCCTTGNCCAATATCTGCAGTGAATGTGATTACTTCACATTTATACTTNTCCATAAGCCANTTAGCAATTACAGAAGTATCGAGTCCACCAGANTATGCTAGGACTACTTTTTTAAGATTCGACATTTTCTGATTGAGTTTGTTTAGAAGGTTCTACCCATCTGAATCCCTTTTCAGTATTTTCTTTTTTCCAAAATGGAGCTTCGGATTTGAGTGATTCCATAATNTCTCTTGTTGCTTCAAATGNACTCTCTCTATGCTCTGACCATGTGGCAACAACAACTATAGGNTCCGTTGGCATTAATTCNCCAACTCNNTGNACAACTAANCCACCAAAAATNTTATGTTTTTTAATCGNATCTTGAACAATATTAGTCAAGTATTTCTCTGTCATNTCAGGATAGTGCTCTAAATAAAGACTATCAACTANTTCATCGTCATTGAAGTCTCGCATAGTCCCAAGAAANATTGACGATGCTCCNATCTTCGCATTATTNTGCAGCTCGTTTCTTTTNTATTCAACAATCTCTTGCCATGGATCAAATTTTTCTTCTAAAATTTTTATTTTCATATTAGCCACCTGTTACNGGAGGAAAAAAAGCAACTTCATCTCCATCCTTTAGTTTAAAATCTCTGTTCACGTACTCATGATTGACAGCAACTAGGTCATTATCTGTGATATTCTCNCCGTTTACAAGATCCTTAATTAGCTCATCCACAGACATTGATTTATCTACCTGTATATTTACCATATCAGTACCCATTTTATCTTTAATNCTAGCGAAGTACTTTACACAAATATTCATGACNTGATAGGTATNATAGTACAAATTNAGACATTATCAACAAAATATTACCATNCATAGTAACAATGANACATCATAGATTTTTNGATTGNTTNCCCAAGATAACGCCAATCAGTATNGATACATAACANACGATAGCCAATGTCCANTCGCTCAACATTATTGCNGGATAAAGTGGGACTAGAGGAAAAAACATCANNGTNACTACNCTCCCNANNATNATATGNAAAAAGTTATAATCGGGAAAAACTTGAATTAANACNCTGTATGCTGCAGNATANCCAGCGATGACTGCNATCAAATAAAATATGTANGAAAAAATATTATAAATCATNTTTACTACCCACCTATNTATGACATTTCAATTTTAGAGTCCGTAATACTATCTCTTTTNCCTATCTTCCTNNAATATGAGTACTGATCAATTCTNTTGNNCCAAATATTTTGTATATTCTGACTGAGTAAATCCAAATTACTCGTTGTTCTTATAGTCTNTAATAGNTTGAAGCCCTGAGATGCAAAAAGACATGTNTAGAATATNCCATTCGCAGATAACCTTGCNCTATTACAAGACCCACAAAATGGATCGCTNANAGAAGAGATAGTTCCGATCTTTGCATTANANTTANTNAGTTTCCACTTGTCAGCAGTAGNGTTTTCCTCTTTGTTGAGTTTANCGATCTTGTATTTGGTAGANANAAGNTCTAGCACCTTTTTACTTGAAAAAACTTTATCNAGATTCCAACTATTTGTCTCTCCTACATCCATGAATTCTATAAATCGTATCTCAACATTGAAATTCTTAAACTTATCAACTATCGAGATTATTTCTTTNNNATTAATNTTTCGCATGACAACTACGTTTATCTTCACAGTTTCAAATACATCTGTTGCAATATAAATTGCCTCAACAACTTTTTTAATATTAGATAAAGGGTTGATCAAATTATTAATAGATGAGTCAAGTGCATCTAAACTTATGGTTACTGAATCTAGTCCATTTTTTTTTAACGTCTCTGCAGTTTTTTGNGTGAGGAGAGANCCATTAGTAGTAAGCGCAATTTCTGGNATCATAGCTTCNGTTTTAAGTTTATTNATTAAAACCTCAATATTCCTTCTCANGAGTGGCTCCCCTCCAGTNAGTCGTATTTTGTTAATATTNAATTTCGATAATGATTTTACAAAAAAAATAATTTCCTCAAANGAGAGTAATTCATCTCGTTTAAGGTAATGATAGTTACTATTGAAGACATCTTTGGGCATGCAGTAGGAACAACGATAATTACATCTATCTGTTAGTGAAATCCTTAAGTATTCAAGCGGTCTANATAACTTGTCTTTAATTACCATTGCAAGCCTCACATTTTTTATCTTTAGTGATCGCAATTATTTTAAATTCATTATTTTTTATATCAATATTCATAAGTNTNCTCGTAAGATCAGTGCCGATACTTAAGAGGACTTTNATTACCTCCGAAGCTTGTATACTACCTATAATTCCAGTTAATGGTGAAAAAACTCCAGATTCAACACATGAAGTATCCTCTTTGATATAATTATATAGACAATTATAGCAAGGCTGGCTTTCTCTATCATTCCGGAAAACAGATACTTGACCTTGAAACTTCTGCGCAGCTCCCATTACAAGTGGTATGCCATGAATTAAAGAAAATTTATTTATCAAATTGCGTGTTTTGAAATTATCTGTTGCATCAATTAACAAATCAACATTTTTAAAAAGTTTGAGGTCAGAATTATCAGATATACGTGAAAATATTTTGTTTACAACAATATTTGGATTTATCTCATTAATTCTTTTTGCTGCAATTTCAACTTTATGTTGATTAATATCATCGGTTGTATACATTATCTGTCTTTGCAAATTAGTCAACTCAACGACATCATCATCAATAATAGATATCTCTCCGATTCCAGAAGAAGCAAGATACATAGCAACAGGTGATCCTAAACCTCCTAGGCCAACCAACATAACATGTTTTTGTTTCAGTAGAATCTGTCCACTGATATCTATCTCATCTAAAAGTATATGTCTATTGTATCTTAGGAGATCCTCATCGATTAGATCAGTACTCTTATTTTTATTTACTGTTCCGTTCATTAAATTTTCTCATTTGCTCTTCTGTGGCAGGTTTTTGATGCTTTTCTTTAAATTCACTATAAGGCATTCCATAGACTATTTCTCTAGCGGCATCATAATCTATTTCTTCACCATGATTTTTTGATTCCTCAACATACCATTTGGAAATACAATTTCTACAGAAATTTGCTAAATTCATAAGATCAATATTTTGTACTTCAGGATTTTCTCTAAGGTGAGAAACTATTCTCCTATAAGTCGCAGCTTCAATTTCTATCTTTGATTTGCTATTAGTAGACATTACTATTCTCCACATTTGTTACTTAATTCTAATTATATAGAATAATAATCGATATTAGTATGTCTATGTTTGGGGTTTTTTTATGCCCTTTTGAGATAATTTTATTCCATAAATTATAATTATAAGACCAAGAAAATAATTCCAGTAAATGCCCTCTTGCAAGAAGACGACGCCGAATATAATCGACCAAATAGGAATTAGATAATTCATAATAGAGATGAATGATGCTCCTGATGTCTGAAGAATCTGAAAATAGATGATCGTAGCTATTGCAGTGCAGAAGATTCCAAGAGAGGCTATGCTTATGATGTGTGGATAGGAAATAACATCATTGATTTCTGTTTCAATAGAAAATAGATATAACAACATAGCTACTGCTGAATAAAATATTGTACCAGTTGAAGCATTTAAAGGATTTGTGATTTTGTATTTTTTCCCATAAACAGCAGAGCATGAATATAATATCGCGCCTGATATCACCATTAATTCAGAGAAGATATCATTTGTTATCTCTGGTAAAAAGAATATTTCTGGCATGATTAAAATTATTATTCCAAGAAATGCAATTAAAAAACCGAATAACTTTGAGCCAGTTAATGATTCATCGTCTAAAAAAATGTGTGATAGAAGAATTGTAGATATCGGCATTGTAGCCATTAAAATACCTGCCAAAGAACTATCTATTTTTATTTGCCCGTATGAAATCAATAAGAATGGTATTACAATCCCGACCATACTCATAAAACCATAATATCTCCAATCTGAGAGCTTTATGTCTATTTTTTTATTTCTTATGAGGATTATGAGCACCAACAGTAAAGCACCTACAATTAATCTGCCAGCAACGATTACTTCAGGGCTATAGATTTCAAGCGCATATTTGTTTAGAGTAAATGCCCCACCCCAAATTGCAGATAAAATAAGTAATAAAAACCAATTAATTGTATAAATATTCATCTTACGTTATTCTTAAACATGACTGATGTTGTATTTTAATAGTTATGAAGCTTTTATCAATAAATATCTCTGAACCTAAAAAAATAATGTTCAATGGAAAAGAGCTGGTTAGTAGCATTTATAAAATGCCGGTAGAGGTCAGTGTGGATGTAGGTCAATTAGGCATAAAGGGGGATCGACAAGCTGACCTAAGAGTCCATGGGGGTTACGATAAGGCTGTTTATGCTTATTCTTACAAACATTATGCATACTGGTCAGAAACACTGAATAACGACTATAAAGACTTCGGATTAGTTGGTGAAAATCTGACTATAGATGATTTTGATGAAAAGAGTATCTTTATTGGTGATGAATACAAAATTGGTACAACTGTACTCCAAGTCTCTCAACCAAGGATTCCATGCTACAAAATTGGAATAAAAATGAATAATAGAGAATTCCCAAAGCTATTTTCTCAGAGTTGTTTACTAGGCTCGTATCTGAGGGTTATTGAACCAGGGACAATCTCGAAAAACGACAGCGTTGAGTTAGTTAATCGCGATAATGAGGAAATATCGGTGTATGATACAGCTCAATTGCTATTCACTGATATCAAAAATGTTGAGAAAATGAAAAAAGCAGTTGATGTAAAGCACCTATCAGAGGAAATAAAAGAGAAATTTCGAGAGAGATTAATGAAATTAGGTGATTTTTCATCACTTTAACTAATGAAGATTTCAAACATAAAAGTCGTAGATGATAATGAGAATATTGTATCATGTATTGGAGATGATAAAACGGGTGCCCATCCCAAGGTTTATCTTAACATCAGGGATGAAGATGGTGAAATAGAATGTTATTATTGTGGCAAGACATTTATATACAAGTCACAGATTGAGAAAAAGCAAAATGTTTAATAAAAGAGAATCTATAAAACAAGTCGAAGAAGGCAATGAGCTTTGCCCAAAATTTGATAGTTCTGGTCTAATACCAGTTGTGACTACTGATGCAGAAACAGGACTACTATTGATGCATGCGTATATGAACAAGGAGGCATTCGAATTAACAATTAAGAAGAAAGAGGCGCATTATTATAGTAGAAGTAGAAAGTGTGTATGGCATAAAGGTGCATCAAGTGGATTTATTCAAAAAGTTATCAATATCTTAATAGATGATGATCAGGATTGTGTATGGCTAAAAGTTGACGTGATGGGTAAGGCAAGTTGTCATGTTGGATACAAATCATGTTTTTACAGAGAAGTTAAAGATAAAAAAGGAGAAATTACTCTAGACTTCACAGAAAAAGATAAAGTCTTCGATCCAGATGATGTGTACGGTGACGCACCAAACCCTACTATTTTGTGAGCTATTGGACCTTGTTACTAAAAAATCTAGCAGTCATCCCTGCCAAATATAAGTTGAGTATAAGATAAAGTGGTCCGTAAGACATCGAAATATAAAAATAATAAATAGATGGAATTGGGCTATAATTAGATAAATACGAATATGTAAAATGAATGAATATGATTAGAGGTACTAATATCAATGCACCTAGAATTGTATCAAAAAAAAGCTTTTTCAATGAACTCATCAAAACGTAATCCTCAATATATTAATATAACAAAAAAAGAAGCTTGGCAAATAGTTTTAAAAGCAAAAGATATTTCAAATCAAAAAACTGATCAAAAGTCTTATCTTATAAAAATACTGTCGAAGAAAAAAATTATACAATGCACCTTCTCCAAAGAGAAGAAGAGGATAATAAGTAGAAATTTTGAATCAAAAAATATCTCGATGAATATTCTAGAGATGTACTTAAAGATTATTTTTAACGATAATACCGAACCTTATTTTATAGCACATTTAGCTCAATCTCTTGATGGTTTTATTGCAACACGTAAAGGTGAATCAAAATATATAAGCTCAAAAGATAATTTAGAGCATATTCATCTTTTAAGATGTATTTCAGATGTAATTATGGTTGGATCAGAAACAGTAAAAAAAGATGATCCAAAGCTCACTGCAAGATTAGTGAAAGGGAAAAATCCAATGAGGATAATTTTAGATAAAGATAATAAGATCAGCGATAAATTTATGGTTTTCTCTAATAAAGATGATCTTGGTTTTAAAATTACTTCTACCAAAATTAAAACACAAAAAAGTAATGTATTTTCGCTACCTCTCAAAAAAGGTCATTTTAAAAGTAACGATATCATTCAGCTTCTAAAGAAACTTAACAAAAAAATAATATTTGTTGAAGGTGGAGGCTCAGTTATCTCTAATTTTTATAAAAATAATATGCTCAATCAACTGCAAGTTTGTATTTGTCCAATAATCTTAGGTGATGGGAAAAGTAGTTTTGTGATCAAAGCACCTATGAAGATTGAAGATATAGAATTTAATGAAATAAGTTATCATAGTATGGGTGAAGACATCCTATGTAATTTAACTCTAATCCCTTGAAAAAATTAGAAAATAAAGTCCTGGTAAAGCACACAAAAGATTTAGAAATCCATATATTATGGCGACACTGATGCTTGAGGATGATGATAACCCTAGCAACAATGCAACTAATAGTGCAGTACCTTCTCTAACACCCCACCCGCCAATACTTACGGGAAGTGTCATCGAAAATAGAATGATAGGTGTGAACACAAAGAAAGCCAAATAATCTACATTTATACCTAATGACTGAGCTGATATTATATATATTGTTATGTAAGATATTACAACAAAAAATGATAATACTGTATGATTCCAAAAAACTATACCAGTGAAAATTTTTTTAAATATTACTATGATATTATTTTTTTTAGCAAACACAATTTTTTTTAATATAAAATAAAATACTAAAATGGATATTAATACTGGAATGAACATATATAAAAACGCTTCATATTTACCATCCTTAATGAAATATAGTGACAACGAAACAATGAAAAATAATATAAGCATTATTTGTCCTGATAATCTCTCTAATACAATACTGGTTATTGATTTACTTAAATCTATAACTCTTTGATCAGAGGATTTTGCAGAGTAAGCTCTGTATATATCGCCAATTACACCGCCAGGAAGAATATTGTTCAAAAATCCTGAAATATAATAATATTTAATACAAAAGATGTAGTTCATATCATGACCACTTTTAGAAGAAATATACTTCCATCGGTATGCTGATAATAAATACTGAACCATGCTTATTAATACAATTATGAGCACGTACTTGATATTTAATTTCCCAACTATCGATAATATATCAACCGAATACTCTGAGANTAAATAAAATAATAGGAGAANAGAAAAAATATATCTCAGAGCATATTTCATCACTATGTCCTTATAATTAGATCATTGTGACCTACNTTTGTAANTAAGCTACTATTATTAATCTGAGANAATTTTTTTTCGATCCATTNATTTAAAATTTCATTATCTATACTNGGATCTTTTTTNAGNGGTTGATAAATTGTTTTAAGGTATGAAANNTGNAATTTCNTTTGTTTTTCAGTAGTGGATTCTAATATCCAGGATGAATTAAACTTCTTGCATTTATAATTGTATTTTTNAGATAGAGTCTGTATTTTGTTGATGCTTTTAAAACCCAAAGATATTTGTGTGCCCTTTTTTTTCTGTTGATCACGATTGAAAGCTGTCAAAATATACTTATCAAAGCTATGTGGTTTGTTCCAACTTATTTTCCCATTGAAGCATATTGAAAAATATAATATTTTATCTTTTTTTATGTCTTTAAAAATTTTGGATAAAAATCCTGAAGAGAGTAAATCAGACAATGCAGATAAGCTAATAACGTCAAAGTCATTAATTAGATCTATCTGTGAGTCTATATCTTTTCTTAATAGAATAACATTGGAATGTTTACTTTCCTTACTTTTTTTAAGTAAGTAGTGTTTATTTGATATTTTAGAAAACTCAATGTCGTGTTTTTTACAAAATGAAGATGTTAGACTGAAAAATTTATCAAGTAATTTTAAATCATTATCAATCATCAATATTTCTGAAAAATTTATGTTATTTAAAAGGCACCATCTAAGAAATGAGCCTGTGCCAGATCCTAAATCTACTATCCTATTATGATCCTTGATAAACTCACAGATATGCTTTGTCCTAGCTAAATTATCGTACGGTTCTCTTGAGCTTAACCATGCACTAGAGAAATGATCTTCCTTTTTCATAAACTTGCCTTGATTATTTTTGAAGTACTATTCCATCTGAATTTTTTTTCCGAAAATTCTTGTGGGATATTTTTGCTATTAAGTTTACTTTCAACAAGATCTGATATCTGACAACTATTTTCTGCATCAACGAATTCTGTATTTGAGTTTTTAAGAACTTCTCTCAGAACAGGAAGGTCAGATGTAATCACCTCTAATCCTGCGCTTGCAGATTCAACAATTGACATTCCGAAACCCTCATACTGCGTCAATAACATAAATATTCTTGACCTTTTCATTTCTTTAATTACGCTATCTTTTCCTAAAACCCCTAAGAATTTAATTTTATTTTCTAATTTATGTTTGCTTATAATTCTTTTTAGATGATTAAAATAATTTATATCTAGATTATGGTCTCCTATAATATTGAGGTTCCAGTCGTAGTTCACTTCACTCAAAGCTTTTATCAAGAAATGGTAGCCTTTTCTGGGAATAATATTTCCAATAGATAGAATATTGCTGGATGTGCAGTCGGGTTTAATATTATAGTATTCATCATCAATTCCTGGATATGCTACACATATATTTTTTTGCGAATCTAAATATTTTAATAATACAGATTTCATATGCTTACTAACAGTTATCAGAGAGTCTGCCATATTAAAAGCCCGTCTTTCAGAGAAATAGAGGCCAATATTTTTCATTTGATTGTTTGAAATCTCAAGAGAGCATGGGTGATGAACAAGTATTTTAAGATTATTAATTACTCTTTTTTTTAATCTGTTAGCAAGAAAGCCATCTAGAATAATAGTATTATGTTTTGGAATTAACTGAATTTTTCTTAATAATGTTATTGATGACACTTTTGGAGAAACCCTAATATCTTTAATTGATAAATGACTTTTCTTTAATTCTCTAATTACTTGATCATCATAAATTGTTCCTCCAGTTAATGATTTACCAAAGTCAGGTATAATAAAATAAATATTTTTCATTTTCTACAAATGCTTTTCAAAGGAAGCTGAGGCAACATGAGACTCATTCAGTGTTACTTTAATAGATGAGATATTTTTTAGGTCAACATTTTCATTTGCGGCATGTTCTAAAAATTTTTCTACTATCAATTCAGATAAAAATTCTGTCGTGGTTAAAGCATTCTCGAGATCTGGATTATTATCAAGGTTTGTGAAACTATATTTTTCTAGACATTTTTTTAATAGTCTTGTTGCTATATCTATATCAATGACAATGTTTGTTTCCAAAAGCTTATCTGAGGATAGAATTAGATCTACCACGTAAGTAGCACCATGCAAATTTGCCGCTTTCCCAAAAGAAGGATGATTTAGACTGTGTGCAATAAAGAAGTGATCTGTGACTCTAACGGTGTACATAATATTAGTATTTTACAACTTTACATAAAAGATTATTACTATTTTTTTCTTTAATAAAGAATTTTCCCAGATCTTCAAATTTTACTTGATTTTTTTCAATAAGATTATCGAGTATAGTATCTTGTAATATATTCAGAGCAATTCTTCTTCTGTCTACCATAGTGTATTTACTTCTATTGGGTGATATTCTAGAGACTTGGGACAGAATAATATTAGCTCTCTTCGAGAAAAATTCCTCTCCTAATGAAATTTTTGAAATTTCATTACCATACCAGCTCAGTATACAGATTGTTGTTTCATATACGATATGTTTTTTTAGCTGATTTAAGACATTATGATTGCCAGTACACTCAAAAATAAAATTTGGTTCAAAGTTTTTTGGTATTTTATCTAAATAATTCAAACCTAGACTACACACAATTTTTTTTCTCTTTTTATCTTTATCGACTACTACAACCTCAGTTCCAGGAATCTTATTCAATAAATAAGCAGTTAATAAACCTACGACACCTGCTCCTACAATAATAATTTTATCACCAATACTTGGCATCGTATCCCAAACTGCATTAATAGCAGTTTCTAAATTAGGAAGTAACAAGGATCTTGTAAGAGGAATATCATCAGGAATTATAATAATATTTTCCCTATGAATTTTGAATACATCTTGGTGAGGAAAAAAACTAAAGACATTCTTATTAATGAGATCTGAGCATCCATCTATCACCTTGCCAACATTTATGTAGCCATATTTTAATTTCTCTCCAAAATTACCCTCTTGATGTGGGCACCTCATCAAATTCCTCTGACTCTTAGGGACTTTCCCAGTAAAAACAAGTTTTTCTGTTCCAAAGCTGATTCCTGAATATTTTGTTCTGATCACTATTTCGTTATCACCCAGCAATGAAACCTGTCCAGATTCAATGACACCTTCATTCTTTTTGTTTATCCAAAATGATCTAGTTTTGTATGTTTTCATAATATTCATTAAGTATTATCATTATAATGATGAGTCAATTTACTTTAAAGCTACTACTTTTGATGATAATCATGTCCTCAACATTGATTCTACTACTCTTTAGAGAGAATATTAACTGGTATGTTATTTTGTATAACACCATATTACAAATAACTTGTCTTTACATTGTAATAAATAAAATAGAGTCTCATAACCTCAATTACATAAGCACAGCAAATTATATCACTTATTTAAGATTAGTTTCAGTAATTGTTTTGAGCTCGTATGTAATATCGAACTCTGAAATTAGGGGGGCAATCAACACATTTAGCTCATTATATTTTGTTATTTTCTCTATAATAATTTTTATCCTCGATTGGTTAGACGGTTATTTTGCTAAAACTCTAAATGAAGAAACTAAATTCGGAGAGGATTTTGATCAAGAAGTTGACAATCTCTTAATAATGGTGCTGGTGATCTCAATAATTATAGAATATGACAAGTTCTTCTTTCTTTTGCTAATACCTATGCTTAGATACATTTTTATATTTACAAAAAAATATTTACACTGGATGAGGCGTAATCTATATTTTAGTTTAAGGAGAAAGTATATATGCGGGGTGTCAATAATATTACTTATATCGTCTAATCTGAGTGCTTTACCGTTTTCTTTAATAGAACTTCTTTGTATAATTAATACATTACTTGTATTTATATCGTTTATGATTGATGTTCTATGGCTATATAGGAGGAAAAATGAAAAAATTTATTAGTATATTATTTTTAATATTCTCATCTGTAAATATTAATGCTGCAGATGAAAGTTATGTTATAGATGACAGCCATTTTAGTCTTGGTTTTCTAGTAGATCATGCTGGCTATTCTAAAACACTTGGACTGTTTAAGCATATTGAAGGAAGTTATACTTTTAACAATACAGATAACATTATAAAAAATTTATCTATAACTGTAAAAACAGATAGTGTCTTTACGAATCATGATAAAAGAGATGCACACTTGAGAAGTCCGGATTTCTTAAATTCAAAGGAATTTCCCACTATGAAATTTAGTGTTGATGAATATGATCTCAATAAAACCCCGAATAAACTAGTTGGGGATTTAACTTTATTAGGTGTTACAAAACCAATTACGCTAGAATTTACTATAAACAAAGTTGCGCAATATCCATTTAGAGTTGGTTTGTCTAAGCCTATGGTAATGGGTGTTTCTGCTAAAACATCTTTCAAGAGGTCTGATTTCGGCATGACTTATGGAGTAAGTAAAAAACTTGTTGGTGATGAAATGGACTTAATAATCGAGTTTGAAGCAAGGCGACAATAAATGAGGACTAAGGATGTTCAACTAAATTCTCCTGATTTAAGAAAATATTTAGAAACTGTAGGTTTTAAAAGAGATCAAGTTTTAGTTGAATTAAGAAAAAAAACGCAATTAATGGGTGATGCATCTATTATGCAAATTGGTGAGTCTCAAGGAAAACTATTAGAGATGATATGCAGGCTTGGCAATTTTAAAAAATGCATTGAAATAGGTGTTTTTACAGGTTACAGCTCAATATGTATAGCAAAAGGCATAGATAGTAAAGGTAAGTTGTATGCGATCGATACATCCGAGGAATATACAAGTATTGCAAGAGAGTATTGGAGGAAATCTAATCTAGACACAAAAATAGAACTTATTTTAAAAGAAGGCCTAGACGTACTCAATGAATTCATCGAAAAGAATATGAAGGGATCATTTGATTTTATTTTTATTGATGCAGATAAATCAAATTATATAAATTATTATGAAAAATCAATAGAATTAATAAGAAGTGGCGGGATTATCGCTATAGATAATACTATCTGGAAAGGAAAGGTACTAAATGAAGACGATAAGTCTCAGAGCACAATGGTTATAAGAGAATTAAATAAACTTATATCTACTGATAATCGCGTAGACCAATGTATGCTTACAATGTATGATGGGATGACGTTATGTCAAAAACTGTGAAAAAGATTTTAGGTTTTTACAAATTTGTAAAAATAAATGATACCCAAAGACTGAAGAAAGATATTTTTACGCATCTTAGAGATTGGGACATATTAGGTACAGTTATCCTAGCTCCAGAGGGCATAAACGTAAATATTTGCGGAGATTCTGATAAAATAAAATTAACGAGGAGTTTTTTACTCAAAAGACTAAAAATATCAAAAATTATTTCAAATGAAGATAACATTGAAGAAATGGCCTTTACAAAACTCAAAGTAAAAGTAAAAAAAGAGATTATAAAACTTGGGTTAACGCTGAAAAATGATGAAATTTTCGAAGATGAACATGTAAATCCAAAGGAATGGGATAAAATTATAGACTCTGAAACAATTATTTTAGATACTCGAAACAAATTTGAATATCTTATGGGTAGTTTCAGAAACTCTGTTAACCTTGACCTCTATAATTTTAGTGATCTTGAAAATAAAATTAGCGATTTACCTATTAATAATAAGTCAGATAACATAGCAATATTCTGCACGGGGGGAATTAGGTGTGAAAAAGCGTCTATTATCCTTAAGAAATTTGGACATCAGAATATTCTTCAATTAAAAGGTGGCATTCTTAACTATTTGAGAGAATACCCAGACAGTGATAAATGGCAAGGCGAGTGTTTTGTATTCGATGACAGAATTACTTACTGATATCACTATCAGGCTAGTTAAAAATAATATCTCCCACAAAGATTTCATTACTTTTTTTATCTTTTAGACTAATTAAGTCAGACTCATAAACGGTCTTCATATCTTTATTGACAAATTTCTCTTTACTAGTCTTAATTAATAAAAATATCTTATCAGGAAAATTTCTACCGCTATTAACCATTACATTATTATCAGAAATAGATATACTTGATGCAATTTCATTGCTAGACAGTCTTTTTACTGCAATAGGTGCACTCTCATCACTTCTTAAGATAAAAAAAATATTCTCAGATTTTTGTAGATAATCAATCACATCATCTGAGAGATTAATTTTAATCATCTGGCGATCTTTTGTATTATTATTGAGATCATGTAACGCACGCTTATAAGATTCTTTTTTTGTAATATTAGGATTTTCTAAAATATTTGTGAGAATTTTTTTAGTCCTTTCAACATCATTAATCTCGAATAAATAATTCAAGTACAGATTATAATATTCTAAATTATTAATATCAGTTGATACAAGATCCTCAAAAAGAGTAATCAAAATTATTTTATTCTTCTTGGCATCTATCTTCCTTAGAACAAATATATAATCATATAGTAAATCTGGATCATTATTGGATAAGTTATACGCATTATTAAAAGATCTGGCAGATTCTAAATAATCATTTAAAAGCATATATGATTTCCCAAGCATGACATGTCCTTTCAAATTATTCGGATCTGTAGCTACTTGACTTTCTAGTATTGGAATGTTGTTTTTTATCATTTGGATATTGTCACGAATTTTTTCATGTCTAACCGATATTTTTTTATACTCATCCATAGATGCAATATCTGAGTCTTTGATGAATATTATAGAGATGAATAACAATAAGAAGGTGAGCGATAACCCTATCTTAAGATTATTAAAATTTATTTTTGCTACTTCTCCCATATTTCTGTATAAGAGAATAAAGTAAATCACTAATATTATTATGAAAATTAGAAATAACATTATTTCGCGCTTTTCCTATAAAGAAAAAAGGTTATTAACAATAAGAAAATCAGAGGACCAAACCATAAAAATATATTCTGTCGGTTTCTTGGGGGGTCGTATAATATAAAACTACTATACCGATCGGTCATAAATTTTTTTATCTCTTCTTCTGTCTTGCCATTTGCTATTAATTCTTTGACTTTCTCTCTTAGATCAACGGCAAGCGGGGCTTCGGATTCAGCTATGTTCTGATTCTGGCAAACCATACATCGTATTTCTTTGATTAAATCATTATACAATATATTTTTTTCTACGTTATCATCTGCATGAGTTAGTGAGCTCAGGGATAAGATTAATATACTAAAAGTTGCTTTTAGTAATTTCTCTAAATTTAGGTAAAATTTTTTCATATACAGTCTGCTCATCTAGCGCACCAATAAATTTGTCTATGATAACTCCTTTATCACTAATTATAAACGTTTCGGGGACACCATAAACCCCCATCTCTATTCCATATTCGCCAGCATAATCATATATGTTGAATAAATATGGGTTACCATAAATCCCTAGCCAACCAAGTGCGTCTTGTTTATTATCCTTATAATTTATTCCAATTATTTCGATGCCCTCTTGTTGTATATTTTTTAACAGTGCATGCTCTCTAGTACATTCTTGACACCAACTAGCCCATACATTTATCAGAAAAGTATTCTTAGGGAAAAATTTATTATTAATTTCTTGGCCAGTTTTAAGCTCTGTTAGTTTGAAATTAGGAATAATTTTACCAATTAGTGGTGAACCAACATCACGAGTATCTGTGAATAATCCCAAAATTAGAATAGTGAAGAAAGTTAAAAAGATTAAAAATGCTGTTATTTTTTTCAATTGGTAGCCTTATAAGGAGATTGTGCTTTCTTTCTAAAAATTATACTCAAAACTGCACCGATTGCCATTAGAATAGCACCCAGCCAAATCAGTCTTATAAGTGGTTTATGATATATTCTAACGGACCAGCTATTATCCGATATCATATTGCCAAGTGTTATATAAAGGTCTCGTGTGAATCCAGGAGAAATTCCTGCTTCTGTCATAGGCATCTCACTTGAAAAATACAGTCTTTTTTCTGGGAACAAGACCGTTTCCTCTAACCCATTTTTTTTCACCAGAAATTCTCCTCTTACAGACTTATAATTAGGTCCCTCAAATTCTCTGAGCCCAGAGAAAGTGAAATTATAATTTTTAATTTCTACCGTATCACCTAATTTGACAATGGTCTCTTTTTCAATTTTATTGTTTTCTACAATCGTAGAGCCAAGAACGAATATAGCTAATCCTAAGTGAGCTAGTAACATCCCTATATTATTTCTTATAAAATACAATGATTTTGAATCACTATAACGCTTATACACAAAAAATATTAGATTAAATGATATCCAAAAGAAAATTAAATACCCAATAAATACAAAAAGATTAAAATTACTTGTGAAGTATATGCTCATCAGAGAGAAAATTAACACTAAAAACATATTAAGAAAAAAATATTTAATTAAGTTTGAATTATTATCATGTCTGAAAAAAGCATAGATTGGTATAAAACCTGCAAGTAAAACAAGAGGCGTCATAATTGGAAGAAAAACAGCATTATAATATGGAGTGCCTACGGAAATTTTCTCCAACCCTAATAAATCTAATATTAATGGGTATATTGTTCCAAGCAGTATAGTAAATGTCGCTGTGATCAGAAGAATATTATTCATTAAAAAAAAGCTTTCTTTTGAAATTAAATTGAATGAAAATGAGTCATTCATTTTTGAAGAATTTCTGAAATACAAAAAGAAAGAAAGACCTAATATTACCACTAAGAACATCAAAATAAATGCACCTCTAGCCGGATCATTAGCAAATGAGTGAACAGAGATAAGAATACCCGATCTAACTAAAAATGTTCCTAATATGCTTAGTGCAAACGCAAATATAGCTAATATTATCGTCCAATTCTTAAACATAGATTTTTGTTCACATATTATCAAGGAATGAATAAGTGCTGTAGTTACCAACCATGGCATGAAAGATGCGTTTTCAACAGGGTCCCAGAACCACCATCCTCCCCAACCTAACTCATAATATGCCCACCAACTACCTAAGGCAATGCCCATGGTTAGAAATGCCCATGACATCAGTGCCCAAGGTCTTATCCATTTCGCCCATTCTTTTTTGAAATCACATTTAATACAGCAAGTTAATGCAAAAGCAAAAACTACTGACAATCCAACATAACCCATATACAACATAGGAGGATGAATTATTAACCCAAAGTCCTGCAATAAAGGATTAAGATCTTTTCCGTCAATGGGGATGGATACATTTCTTTCAAAAGGATTTGAGGTAAACACCAAGAATGCGAGGAAACCAATATTTAAAAAACCCATAATAGAGAGGAATATAGTTCTAAAACTTGGGTCTAGAGATTTACTATATACACTAGCTAAGAACATCCATAAGCTTAGAATCAAACACCACAACAACATCGATCCTTCATGACCAGCCCAAGTAGCTGAAATCTTATAATAGAAGGGTAAAGCAGAATTTGAATTTGAGGAAATATATTTCAATGAAAAATCGTCTAGTACAAACGATGTAATTAAGCATATAAAAGATAACAGGATAATAGGAAACTGAAGTTTTGAAGTAGAAAGAACTAAATTATTGTATGCATCTGAATTTTTATATAATAACGGCTTCGATACTACTAACAGACTAATGTTTAGAAGAGCGAGTAAAATTAAAAAATATCCAATATACGCTATCATTATTATCACTTAATTGATTTACTGGTTCTCTCTAACTCAGACTCGTTAATTTGAAGGCTGTCTGTTAATTCAGGAGGCATATAAGTCTCATCATGCTTTGCTAGAACTTCTTCAGCTTCAAAAATACCATCTGCTGTAATTTTACCTCTCATCACAACACCCTGACCCTCTCGGAAAAGATCAGGCAGTATACCAGTATAAGTTATTTTAAGTTCCTCCTTGAAGTCAGTGATTAAAAAATCTATCTTTGTAGAATTCTTATATCTAACAATGCTTTTATCAACTACTACACCACCAACCCTGAAAATAAAACCGTCTGGTATTTTTCCATCTTGAATCTGTGACGGACTTCTATAAAAAAGCAAATTTTCATTAAAAGTTTTTATAAATAATATTAAAAGCACTGATAATAATATTAATATTGTAGAAACAAACATCACTCTCCTTGACCTCTTTTTCATTACTACTTACTAAGTCCTTTTTTTATTTTCTTATAGGAAAAATAAAGGAATATTAGATATATTGTCATCGAAGCAAGTACGATGAAATATGATGAAAATATATAAAGAAAATAGTCTTTCATACAGCAAATATTAACCTATCTGTTATGAAATAAAAACTCCATTAATAGTATTCTTTTGCTCAATAAGGAGGTTTCTACTCTTTATTACGTGTGTGATTCTTAAGTTCTTTTATGTGAGCGCTGAGTGCATAAAAAGAAGACTGTGATTCTATAATAAAGAGAGATATTGCTACGATTAAGAAAATAACGGTAAGAACAAAAAAATTCACTGTGTAATGTAAAGCACCTATATAACTAAAAAATATAGTAGCTAGATTAAAGAGAAAAGATATACTCGTCAGTGTTTGCATCCACCTTAATAGAATCAATCTAAAGGTAAGGACTTCTATGCGTTCTAGTGATATACTACTAAATTCATTAGATTTGATAATAAGGTTCAATTTTCTTATCAACATTGCCAATGCAGTATATTTTTGAGCAAACACCAAAAGCATAATAGGGATCGCTGGAAAAAGCAGTGCAGGATACCAAAAGAAATTATCATTTACTTCCATTCTTTTCTCATTTATTTTCCAGGTTAGTGTAGATGTCGTCCCACAT
>PBHH01000008.1 GCA_002720195.1 Gammaproteobacteria bacterium | reverse complement strand
AGTAGTTTTCTTCTTAGCTACTTTTNTCTTAGCTTTACGTTTAGCTTTTTTCTTAGTAGTTTTCTTCTTAGCTACTTTTNTCTTAGCTTTACGTTTAGTTTTCTTCTTAGCTGCTTTCTTCTTAGCTGCTTTCCTACGAGTAGTAGTTACTTTTTTCTTAGCAACTTTTCTCTTCGTAGCTTTTCTTTTTGTCACTTTAGTTTTACGCTTAGCAACTTTTGCTTTTTTTCTTGCTACCATACTGTTTTCCTCCGCAGTTTTGGTGGTTAATTTGAGTTTATTTAGTCTAAATTCAAAAAACAAGTTTTTTTTTGTTGTTTTTTAAAAAAAAATGTTTTTTCTACATAAAATTACTTTTTTTTATTNAATTTTACTTTTTTTTTATTAAATTTTACTTTTTTTTGCTTATTTTTATCNANTATTCTACTTAGGAATGTAAAAANTTTAAANGNAGGTATTAATTTTTTANATTATTCNAGATTTAGTATAAAGNCCCATTCTTTTTTTGTAACTTTCGTTATTGATAATCTGTTACCTTTCTGTACTACTCTCATATTAGATAATGACTTATGTTTTTTTAACTCAGTTANAGANATNACCTTCTTAAGTTTTCTTTTATANTTAACATCAACCATAAGCCATGTNGGGNTNTCTTTTTTACTTTTTGGNTCGTAGTATTTTGCTTTCTTATCGAATGCTGTATGGTCAGGATATGCTTTTGTATTTATAGTCATNAGGCCGTATATTCCNGGAATCTCNCAATTCGAATGATAAAAAAANGCTTGATCNCCTANCATCATCTCATCCCTTATCATATTTCGAACTTGATAATTTCTTATACCGTCCCATGGCTCAATTTTATCTCTTTTTAAATCATCTATATTGTAATCNTCTGGTTCATTTTTCATTAACCAAAAATTCACTACTTNNTCTCCTCGAAGTTTAGAGAATTTTGTATNNATTCTATCTCTTTAGAAATAGTTTCGTACTCTCGTAGCTCATCTTCTTTTTTTAAATAATCACTTATGATGTTAAGTGCNGCCATGATTGCTATTTTGTCTTTTGGCAAGGTTGGACTAGTTTTNTTGAGCTCACTCATTTTGATATCTAAGTAAGCAGCNGATCTATTTAATAAGTCNACTTCTAGTTCACTACATTTTATTTTAAAATCTTGATCACTTATAGTNACTGTTATANAGTCTTCTGCCATTTTATATAAACTCTAAATTTTTTATCCTTTCAAGTATAGATGCTACTTTATCTTTAGCAGCTTCATTTTTNCTAACTAANTCTGCTTTNTCNGATACAAGGNTNCCNTGTTGTCTTTTAAGNAGTTCATTTTCTTGTTTTATCTTAATATACTCATCTTTGAGTTCTTGAATTGATTCTTTTAATGTTGATAATTGTTCATTTAATTTAGTCATNATAGNACGCTCAAACTTCACATAATTANTATTATANTGAGTTAATCTGTATTAATCTACACTGAAGAGTATTATTGTAACTGTTATGATGAATTTATCAGAGTTTATATCTAATAATGAGATCCCATTCTCCCANGANGAATTTCAGGGNTTTCTGGTNGGTTTATTAGNTTGTAACTTANAGGACAATTTNAAAGACGAATTAAAANTATTCATNGGANAGANTATTTACTCNGATCATAATTCACAAAAAAATATTGAANATTATATCGCANTACTNCTCAAAGGTTTGATCTCAAAAGATATTTANCTNACTTTTGATCAAAATATTGAGTTATCAGAGAAAGTTACNGGNATAGCNGATTGGACAAAGTACTTTTCAATGTCAATTAATCTTGCTGTAGATAAAAAATATTTGNGGAATTCGGTGGAATTACAGGAACTTCTTTTTGANNTANTAGANATAGGTAANCTCTCGGAAAAGTATAAATTAACACAAGACTCAGATGATCAGGAAAANTTTAGGATCATAAGAGAATTTGTATTAAATTCAGTATATTCTATTTATAATTTAACTAGAGNAAGTGATGAAAAAAAGTGAAANCTTNAGAAAACACAGAAGAAATCTAGCTCAGTTACTTGAGCCTAAGTCTCTNGCTATANTCTCTTCTGCTGANGAAAAGTACAGNAGTAATGANGTCCCATATCCTTTTAGGCAGGATAGTAATTTCTACTACCTNACAGGTTATGACTANNCTAATGCAATNATAGTTATTGTAAAATTAACNAAAAATACATATAAAGAATTTTTTTTCTCAAAAGAACCCAACGAACTAGACGAAATTTGGACAGGAAAAATCCCTAAGAAGTCTGAAATTAAAAAATTGTTTGATTTCGAAAANACTGATTATGTGANTCATTTACCAACATTTTTAGAGGGATATTTGAGTAAAGTAGAATTTGTNTATCATTCTCAGAATAAATCAANTNTGGTANAAGANATTCTNGATGAAAAAATATNGAAGATAAAAAAGCGNTACCGAAAAGGTNTNGTTCCACCAACAAAATTTCACTGCATTGATTCACTCATTCAGNAATTACGGCTGATAAAAGATCNGTTTGAGATTAATAATATAAGAAAATCNGCCTCTATTTCTGTTGATGCTCATAATANNCTGATGAGAAAATGCAAACCAGGGATATATGAGAGTGACATACAACACTTTCTTGCNTCAAGATTTTATGAGTCAAATGCTTCAGAAGCNTATCCGTCTATAGTNGCNTCAGGAGNGAATGCNTGTGTACTACATTACACAGACAATAATAAAAAACTNAAAGATAAGGAACTTCTTCTTACNGANGCTGCTTGTGANTTGAATAANTACACATCTGACATTACAAGNACGATTCCNNTCAATGGAAAGTTTTCNGATACTCAAAAATTGATCTACAATATTGTCCTAANNGCACAAATTAAGTCTCTCAACAAATGCCAACCTANCAANACNCTTGAAGATATACACAATGAGGCGGTGAGATGGATTTCAAAAGGATTAATTNATATCGGTCTACTCAAAGGCAANCTTACNGATGTCATAAAATCTAAATCATATNTGAAATTTTATATGCATGGAACTGGACATTGGTTNGGATTGGACGTACATGATCCTTGNAGATATAAAATTAATGATAAACCTATTTTATTAAAACCAGGGATGNTTTTTACCGTTGAGCCTGGNATTTATATTAGGCCATCTGCAGNANTACCAAAGAAATATCACAATATTGGTATCAGAATAGAGGATGATGTATTAATCACAAAGAGTGGCTGTGAAATTCTTACCAAAGGTACACCNAAAACTATCAAAGAGATTGAAGAAATCATGTCAGAAAATTATGTNAGATAATCATTATGATTTTGTTATAAGTGGNGCTGGTTTAGTGGGCTGCGTTATAACAAAGCAACTAGATGCTCTGGGNTATGATGTTTGTTTAGTTGAAAAGTCGAAACTTGATAAAAGAAAAGAAGAAANAAGGGGTTTCAATACGTTATCAATAAACCACAGNTCTAAGTTAATTTTCGAAAAGTTTGGGTTATGGGANANAATTTTAGATATTTCATANCCTATCGAAAAACTNACTNTGAAATATNGAAGTAACCTANCAAAAATTTCTTTTCTNTCTCANGACNTTGGAATAAATGAGCTAGGCTATGTTTGNGATAGATTTAAATTACTNGATATTTTGAGGGATGAGGTCNCTANACTTTCAAAGGGAATAATNNTAACTAATGANAAGGTATCGAGCGTAAAACGGTCTNATGAGTGTCTTGAGTTAGAATTATCCTCGANAAAAATTAGTACCAACTCATTATTGATCTCAGATGGNATTGAGTCTGANCTATCAGATATGGTCAGCAAGNCAAAAGAACACATCGATTATNGACAAAAAAGCTTCTTATTNAANTGNACTGGCNTCTTTGACCAAAAACANGCAATCCAGATTTTTAATGAATTTGGTATTTTCGCTCTCATACCGTACTCAGATAATGAGATGAGTTTNGTGNTTACTATNAAGGATGAGTATGTCGAAAGNTTTTTCAAAAANANTGGACCAGATGTAGACATGATNAAAGGAATATTTCAACAGTACATNGANGATATTGATAATNTTAAACANATNAGTACATATANTCTTATCACACATAGAAATGAAAANTTTTATNAGGANAGAGTAATGTTNCTCGGGAACTCNCTTCAACTACTTCATCCTGTAGGAGCACAAGGTTATAACTTTAGTCTACGGTGTATAGAAAATATNATAGANCANCTGATNACTCATAGAAAATTGAACATTAANATCGACAGCCTAATAGATGAAATAGCAAGTGATAGGAAAAAAACCATGAANAATGTNGATGTAGCGNACAATGTTTTATTTAAAGGNAGAATGATATCGTCATTNTTGTCATATNCCTCATTTAAATTGATGANAGTAAATATGTCTTTCAAAAATAAATTTTTAGAAAATATCTTAGGTCTTACAAACTATCCTTATAAGGATTGAAAGTTATATTATGAAGCANAAAATATTAGTAACAGGAGATGGAATACTTGGAAGANTAACTGCTATCTCTATGAATAANCTGGGTTTTNATGTTACACATGGTATAGATGNAGTGTCGAGCATCAAAAAAAATGAAAGGTACTTTTCTATTAATTTATTATCACGTGATATTTTACAAAATCATGGNATATGGGAAAATATTTCAACATCNGAACACTTNCCGTTNAACAAAATTATCACTTGGGATAGTTTGCAGGAAGAGGAAGTCTGTTTTGAATCTAAATCTATTGGNCATAAAAACTTAGGCTTTATNATACCGGAAAGTGTTTTATTNGCAGTTACTCTCANAGGTGAGGATGATCTAAAAATTANAAGGGTCACTNTNAAGGATATTGGTNTAGATTACCAANAATANCTCAAAGATCAGCCATCAANAAATACTAAAAACAAGGAATTCGATTACNTTATANGGACAAANTCAGAATCTAGCCGANAAGAANTATNCAAAAAATCATACAAAGTTGATTATAATCAACAAGCGATGGTTCTNAACATCAANGTTACCCANAANACATCCAATGTTGCTTATCAGAAATTTCTTNCNGGGCAAATTCTAGGACTNCTNCCAATAGATAATATGACTTATAACTTAATTTGGTCTATGGATACTGATAAAATNGAAAAAATTAAAACATACTCAATGNANAAAATNCNNGGGATTCTNTCACAAGANCTCTCTGAAAANATTGGAACAATATCAAGTATATCGACGTATAATANNTTNCCTTTATCTGGNTANCTCTATGACACAGAATTCAAGGGTAGATTAATAAATATTGGATCTGCATTACANAATATCCACCCATTAGCTGGTTTAGGNTTGAATTTAGGTTTCCAAGATCTGTTTGTACTTGAAAATTCGATTATTAATACAGATTCTGAGATAACAAGTGTAACATTGAATGCCTATAAAAATAACATAAGGCCAATAAACAAAAGCACATATTTCTCAATAAATTTTCTCAAAAAATTTTATTCGGATATTACGGGATCAAAAGTTTTGAGAAGAATGCTTTTGCAAACATTTAACAAAGCAGGTTTTATAAAGAGACACGCAATAAAGGCAGCCACGGGTTGTTTGGTTAAAAAACAATTTAGTAAAAAAGTATAGAAATTGCCGTAAGTATCAGAAAAACTGAGAAAATCTTATTAAGATTCGATGCTTCTGTTTTCTTCGTGACTGATGCCCCAAAATATGCTGATAACATTGACGATAATGATACGATAATAAATGCATCAAATGCTAAAAGCTCGATTGTATTTGTCTTAATAATTTGTGAATGATGTGTGAATATAAAACTCAGAAGAATTCCAAATAGCGATATCGCAACACCGCAAGCTGAAGCTGTCGCGATACATCTCTTAATAGGTACTCCGTAATAGTTAAAATATGGTGTAGTCAAGGTACCACCACCGATGCCTAGAAGACTACTTATTGATCCAACAAAAATAGAGAACCTGTTTATGTATCTTATTTCTTTTATTTTTTGTTCCTCATAATCTTGGTTTTTGTTGAACATATAGATTGAGATAAATACTAATAGGACAGTATAAATAAACTTAATATAGCCTGTGGGGAGAATTGTCACCATGGTCAATCCTAATGATGATCCTAAAACTATACCTGGCAATGTTCTAGTAAAAATGTCCCATTCAACAAGGTCGTTTTTATTGTGTTTGATTAACGCTGATAAACTTGATATCACAACACATGAGAGAGAAGTTACAATGGCGCTTTGCAGTGNATAGTTTGGATTGATTTGAAAGTAGTCAAATGTAAAAAATAAAAATGGTACAAAAATTATTCCTCCGCCCAGACCAAGAAAGCCTCCAACGAAACCTCCTAAGAGCCCTATTACTATATATGATGCTATTAACATATACTCGCTATAAAAGCATATATTCTAGTTTAAAAAAAGTAGAAATATGGCATACTATATGAGTTAAATACTAAACAAAACAATTTTATTAATTTTTACAAAGGAAACATCAAATGTCAGGATACCATTTTTTATTTGTACCAGGACCGTCTAACGTTCCATCAGCTGTACAACAAGCAATTCATTGCCCTATGGAAGACCATAGAAACCCAACAATCCCAGATTTAATAAAACCAATAACAGATGATTTAAAAAAAATTCTTCTCACTAAAGATGGAAGAGTTGTTTTTTTCCCATCGTCAGGTACAGGTTGCTGGGAAGCAGCTTTACAAAGCACGCTCAATGTAGGAGATAAAGTTCTCGGAGCAAGTTTTGGACAATTTAGTATGCTTTGGTTGGATATGTGCAAGAGACTTAAATTCGAGCCAATTACAATGGAAGAAGAGTGGGGCACAGGAGCAAATCCAGAGAGCTATCACAAACATCTATCGGCAGACAAAAATCACGAAATTAAAGCTGTATTAGTTTGTCAAAACGAAACCGCTACAGGTGTGAGAAGTGACGTAGCTGCAATTAGGAAAGTTTTAGATGACCTAAATCACCCAGCGCTATTAATGGTTGACGGTGTAAGTTCGGTCGCTAGTTACGAATTTAAAATGGATGAATGGGGTGTTGACTGTATAGTTAGTGGCTCACAAAAAGGTTTTATGTTACCAGCAGGTCTAGGTATATTAGGCGTTAGCCAGAAAGCTATAGCTGCTATGAAAGAATCGACATATCCTACATGTTATTTTGATGTTGCAGATATGATGGAAAAACTTGATGGTGGGTATCTACCATATACTCCTCCTGTAAATCTTTTAAGAGGATTCAGAGTTGCTATAGATTTAATATTTGAAGAAGGTTTAGAAAATATCTGGAAAAGACATTATAGATTAGCTGAGGGGACCAGGAAGGCGATAACTGAAGGATGGGGCTTAAACTTATGTGCCAAAGAGCAAAAATGGCAATCGGATACAGTTTCAGCCATAGTAGTCCCAGAAGGTGCAGATGCTGTCCCGGTAATAAGCACAGCCTTCCATAAGTACAACCTTGCATTAGGAGCTGGATTAGCTAAAGTTGCAGGTAAAGTTTTCAGAATTGGTCATCTAGGTGATCTGAATGAGTGTATGCTTTTTGGAGCTATATCAGGCGCTGAAATGGCGATGATTGATAATGGAATCAAGGTTGAGCCAGGTAGTGGAGCAGCAGCAGCCTCAAAGTACTGGACTGAAAATCCAGCTGGAGACAAATAATGGCTAAACCAAGAGCAATAGTTACAAGAAGATGGCCAGATGCCTGTGAGAAGAGACTCAAAGAATTATTTGATGTCACCCTTAATGAGGCTGATGAACCATTCACTTCAGATCAACTAAAATCAGCACTTCAGAGCTGTGACGTTTTGATGCCCACAGTGACAGATAAAATTACAGCAGATGTGCTAAGTGTAGAAAATCGACAAGCTAATATGATTGGAAATTTTGGCGTAGGATTTAATCATATTGATATTGAAAAAGCTAAAGAGCTTGGTATAACGGTTTCAAATACTCCTACTGTTCTTACAGATTGTACGGCAGACATCGCAATGTCATTAATCCTTATGGTCGCAAGACGAGTTGGTGAGGGAGAAAGAGAGTTACGTGCTAATAAATGGGCAGGATGGAGACCAACCCATCTTCTTGGCACAAAGGTTACAGGAAAAAAATTAGGCGTTATTGGTTTCGGTAGAATAGGTCAAGCAGTTGCAAAAAGAGCTCATCATGGATTTGATATGGAGATTTTGTTTTGGGATCCCTATGATATACCAGCAAATGTTACAGATGGTTTGAGTGCTAAAAAATTAGATACTATTGAAGATATTTGTAGGGAGTCAGATTTTGTTTCTGTAAACTGTCCAGCTACTAAGGAGACCCTTCATCTAATGAATGATGAGAGATTTAAACTCATGAAAAAGACTGCTTTTATAATCAACACTGCTAGAGGAGATATTATTGATGAAAAAGCTTTAGTTAATGCTTTAAATAATAAAGAGATTGCTGGAGCAGGTTTAGATGTTTTTGAGACAGAACCTAATCTTCCTAATGAACTTAAGTCACTAGANAATGTTGTATCTTTCCCACATCTTGGAAGNGCCTCAATTGAGACACGGATAGCTATGGGAAACATGGCCATAGACAATAGTGTGGCATTTTTTGAAAAAAAAGATTTACCTAATAAAGTAGTATAACTTAAAGTATGTCTCTCAAAGATACTACGCTTAGCATTTATGAGTCATGTTTAGATTCNTTTAAACCAGAAAATAGTGTCTATAATTATTTAAATAATAATAATACATATCCATTTCATGATTTNGATAAAATNTATGTAGTNGCNTTTGGGAAAGCTNCTTTCTCNATGNTAANTGGCATGCTNAGATNTNTAGAGGANAATAATNTAAGTGANAAGATTTTTGGNGTACCAATCGTGGTATCAAATTCTGATTCANANTGTNAATTTAANATCGAAAAATTTATATCATCACACCCTACNCCNAATAATATAAGCGTATTAGGNGCTAACTCTATTAGTCAATATTTTTCTNATGCAAAAGAGAACGACTTATGTATTAATCTTATCAGTGGCGGTGGGTCATCTTTAATNTGTTCGCCCTGCACGGGCATAACACTTGATGATAAANTTAGCANAAATNATTTANTNCTTAAATCGGGAGCTAATATTAATGAGATNAATACAGTAAGAAANCATCTTTCAAAAATTAAAGGAGGAAGACTTGCNGANATCGCATCCCCCGCAAAAACNATTTCATTTATAATATCTGACGTAATAAACGATGACATAAGCTCAATTGCAAGTGGNCCAACTATTGAGGATTTCACTAGTTTTGCTGATTCATTAGAAATCCTTCATAAATATAATCTAGTNAAAAAAATNCCCTCNAATGTTATTAAACATCTTGAGGATGGNAAAAGTGGCNTTATATTAGAGAGCCCAACAAGTCTTACAAATGTTAGGAATGAAATTATNTGTAGTAATAAGATTTTTAGATCTAAACTATCTAATCTTNCATCAGACCACAATTTCAAAACATTTGTATTAGACAGGGATTTAACTNAAACAACTACTCTAGAGGCTAAATATATTTTAGATCAAACTAACATTATCTTAGAGGATAAAAATCTAAAGAAGATTGCTATTGTCTCCGGTGGTGAAACTGTNGTTAATATCAAAGGGACNGGTAAAGGTGGAAGAAATCANGAACTTGCCTTAGCATTCGTANATAATCTTTCTGGTAAGTTNNCGGAATTAAAATGGTCATTTTTATCAGTTGGGACAGATGGAATAGATGGTCCTACCGACTCGGCAGGTGCTATTGTTAACAATGAATCGTATGAGAAACATCTNTCATCTACTTGGAATGCTCAGGANTATNTAGACAATAATGACTCTTANACTTANNTGAATCATTTAAATGCACTATANATCACTGGTCCNTCAGGAAATAACGTAGCAGATATTCAACTTCTCCTTATAGAGCGAGAATGATTTNTNNTCATCCACTCCTCTATTTTTGTAAGAGTAAAATNTATGTCTTCTTTTTTATGTGCTGAGGATATAAATCCAGCCTCATAAGCAGAAGGNGCAAAATAAATCCCATTTGTAAGCATATNTTGAAAGAATTTTCTAAAATGAATTATATTATCTTTAGTTATATCNGAATATTTATTTGGGGGATTATGTGAAAAATAGATTCCAAACATACCNCCCTCAGAATCAGCTGAAAGGGGATTATTAAAATTTTTAGATAAATTNTTAACGGATTCTGTAAAGTATTTTGTGATCCNGTCTAANCTTTTGAAATAATTANTNTTAGAGATGATTTCAATTGTTTTCATTCCAGCTGACATTGCTATTGGATTACCGGATAAAGTACCTGCTTGATAAACTTGTCCATCTGGACTTAAGCAATNCATAATNTTTGATTTTCCTCCAAAAGCTCCGACAGGGAATCCNCCTCCNAGCACTTTTCCTAGCGTTGTTAAATCTGGCTTTATATTATAAATAGATTGCGCTCCACCAAGAGCTACTCTGAAACCAGTCATAACCTCATCAAAAATAAGTAAAGTTTTATTTTCNGAGCATAANTCNCTTAGTTCTTTGAGAAAACTTNTATCAGCCCTTATAAAGTTCATATTTCCAGCAATTGGCTCNATTATCACACAAGCNATTTTATTNTTCTTAAANNCTTTTTTTACTGAGTTTATATTATTGTATGGTACCGAAATAGTCTCNTTAGCAAATGCTTTAGGNACACCTTTNGAGTTTGGTACACCCAAAGTTGATGATCCTGATCCTGCCTTAATTAAAAAAGAATCACCNTGACCATGGTAGCATCCATTGAATTTTATAATTTTATCTCTACCAGTAAANCCTCTAGCNAATCTTATTGCACTCATAGTAGCTTCAGTTCCTGAATTCACCATCCTTACTTTATCTATAGANGGAAATATNTCACAAATTTTCTTAGCCAAANAAACNTCTCTTTCNCATGGAATACCAAATGTAATTCCATTNTTTATTACTTTTNTTATTTCTTTTACTATCCTTNGATNAGAGTGGCCNAGAATTTGTGCGCCCCATGATCCTATGAAATCAATATATTTTTTTTTATCTTCATCAAACAAATACTGGCCTTTTGCTTTTTTTACAAAAAAAGGCTGACCAGANACGGCTTTAAATGCTCTTACTGGAGAGTTGACGCCACCTGGAATTATTCTCTTNGCTTNAGTGAAAATTTCTTTAGATTTTTTCATTTTCAAATTTGTTNATCATTAGCTTNAGTTTATTAGGAAANTCATCATCATCATATATACCATCTATCANNGCAATCATATCAGGACCTAATTTAATCTGCTCNCTAAGATTATTTAAGTTNATCCCTCCTATTGCNCATATTGGTATATTAAGAATACTTTTCGCTTTTATTATTACTTTATGATCACAGATTGTAAAATCTTTTTTATTTTCTGTNNTATACATAGATCCAAATGANACATAANTNGCGCCANATAATTCCGCTTGTTTTGCTNTCTCTATNGATTGATAACAAGATATCCCAATNANTCNNTCTTCTCCAAATTTCNNTCTTAAANTTTTTAAATCTATGTCTTTNTAACTNATATGTAANCCTAAGTCATCGTATTTNTTAATCTCNAATTCATGATCATTAATAACNAATTTGACATTATTTTTANTACATTCCAAATATAAAAATTTCAAGTATCTATTTCTTCTTCGAAATGAAAAATATTTTGGTCTGAATTGGAAAATATTTATACCAGAGTGAATTACTTGTAAACATCGATCAAGATAGCATGAATCTGAATCCAACCTATCCAAACTGATCGGATAAATACCTTTTAAATTACTTTTTTCCATTGTAAATTATTTATAGCAAATAAATCTGGTTTATCATAGAATTATGCAAAACTACAATCAAATAATATGAAAAAATACCTATGTTTAATTTGCGGTCTTATATATGATGAGGAACAGGGATGGCCTGATGATGGGATAGAACCAGGCACTAAATGGGAGGATGTTCCTGAAACGTGGATATGCCCAGATTGTGGTGCAACCAAAGATGATTTCGACATGATCGAAGTAACTTAGTTGAACAGACTATTCTCAAATTTTGATCTCAGAGTCCTAAAGATCGCAATACCTTTAATAATTTCTAACATCACAATTCCTTTAGTTGGTTTTGTAGATAACGTCATGATGGGTTATTTAGGATCTGTGGTTTATATAGGTGCGATCGGGGTTGGTTCTATAATCATAAGTTATATATTGCTTAGTTTCGGTTTCATAAAATCAATTACTACTGGCTTTGTCTCACAAAATACAGGCGCACAAGATTTCACTGAATTATTTAAGTCTATATATCAAATATTATTAATCTCATTAGCGATTTCTACAACAATTATATTATTTAGAGATCAAATAATTGATTTAGCTCTCAGTTTCGTGAGTAGCTCAAGTGAAGTTATTGCAAATAGTAAAATTTATCTTGAAATTAGAATATGGTCTATTCCAGCAATTTTTATTAGAGATATTTTAATAGGTTATTACATAGGCACTCAAAGAACAGTTTTAGCTATGTCTGTAAGTATATTTATAAATATCCTTAATATCATTTTAGACATTATTTTTATTTATTATCTAAAGTATTCCATCGAGGGTGTCGCTATAGCCTCAATCATAGCTGAATATTCTGTATTAATTTTTGTAGTATTTGCATATCTTAAAGAGGAAAATATCACTAGAATAAATATAAAATCATTATTTAATGGAAAGTCTTTTCTTCAGAAGATTTCTGTAAATTTGGATATGTTTTTAAGATCCCTTATCTTAATGACATGTCTGTCCTATTTCATAATCTCAAGCGCAGGTTATGGTGATATTATTCTTGCTGCAAACGCAATACTTTTGAATTTCTTTTTGATCTTTTCACATGGAATGGATGGCTTTGCTCATGCATCAGAAGTACTCGTTGGTGATGCGGTAGGTAAGAAAAAAAAGAACTATTTAATTAATTCCATTGCTTCAACAGGAAAATTTTCATTTCTCTTCCTTATGATATATTTAATATTATTTATTATGCTTAGCTCTAACATCATACAGTTCATATCTGATGTAGACGAACTTAAATTCACTGTAGAGAAGTATATTGTTTGGCTCTATGGTATTTTTATTGTATCCACCGTAGCTTTTTGGTTGGATGGGGTTTTCATTGGTTTCTTGAAAACAAGATTATTAAGGAATGTAATGATAGTGTCGGGCTCCTTATTTTTTTTATTAATATTTTCATTTTCATATTCAGCAAATCATTTACTATGGCTTTCGATGATAATTTTCTTCTTGTCGCGAAGTTTTTTACTGTCAATATCTTTAGTAATTACCCTAAGAAAACAATTAATATAAGTTAGAATATTTAGCCTAATTGGTCTTTCAGTTTCTTGTATTTATGTTATATTGAAGACTATTTATTGTGCCAAGGAGAAAGTAATGGTATTTGGATTATTTAAGAAAAAGGAGCCTGTAAAGGTTACCATTAAAAGCACAGGCGATGAATTTATGTGTGAGCCAGGTGAATTACTTATGAAGGCTGCACTGAGAAATAAGATTGCTTGGCCATTATCATGCAAGGTAGGGAGTTGCGGGTCATGCAGAGCTACTATAGTTGAGGGTGAAGGGAAATATCCACCGAGCCCATGTGATCCAATAATGATACTTCATAAAGAAGAAATCGATAATGGCATGGTTGTCGCATGCCAGTGGACCCCAACTACTGATATTGTCGTAGATGTTGCAGTTGGATCAGAGGGTGATAAAAGAGGAATGGTCTAATCGCTGGTTGTTAGCTCATCTTGAGATTTTTTAACTAACTCAAAACTTCTTTTTGCAAGTGTATATGCATCTTGGTCACATTTGATTGGTCTATGAAATTTGATTACCACATCAGTCCTGAATTTTGACATGCATTTGAGAGCAATTTTTATTAATGACTGCCTCTTGTCTGCCCAGCAAATTTTTTTGTCATTTCGATTATCATCAGGATAGTTTATTGGGTAGTGGATAAAGACTGGTTGTGTAAATTCATCAGAGTTACTTATTGAACCTAGTAGTTTACTGTGGAATTTCCTGATTGTTACTCCATCTCCAATCCTCCCCTCAGGAAAAATAACTACTTTTTTCTTTAGTTGGATATATTTCTTAATCATATCAATAACATTTTTGTTATCTGAAACATCACCACGTTTTATAAAAATAGTTCCTGTTTTAGATGATAGATGACCAATTATTGGCCAGTATTTTATTTCTGATTTAGCCACAAAATTTACAGGTACAATTGATTGGAGAACTATAATATCGAAAAGAGTAATATGATTTGAAATAAATGAGTTTGAAGATANATNTATNTCACCNATNCNTATGATTNTAAAACCAAATAAAANTGTTANAACTTTCATCCAAATACTNCTGATTTTATGATGAGTCNNTGTNANTTTAANATTATCNCTNGGNAANAANACTAANATNACTAGNCCAGNNAGGATTAATATCACAATCAGTGGCAANCTTAACATTATNAGTATTNGGCCCATTANTTTTCAATTTCCTTAANTAANTCATNAATATNTANTATAGGCTCNGCACAGACAAAACCCTNNCATATAAATGCAGCAAAATNNCTCTNAGATATCTTGTTNTCAATATTANATAATGNNGTTTTTGTNTTTTTATTTAAAATAAANACATCNTCATTTNTTTTTGATCTAGGTAATACCATAGCTCTAATNTCCTCAATACTTTCTGGNACTGTTTTGATTATNATCAGTCTTCTAGAGTGATAATCAGGATTTGCNCACAATATATTACAATGTGATTCGTATGATTGATTTATTGAAGATGAGGCTGANTNAAAAGAAGTNTCTGCTANTTTTTTATANTNCGCATNATTNGTAAGTTCATATAGTTGATAAAATANAGAAATCATTATGCTATTTCCTGATGGCATAGATTCATCTGTAAATACTTTTGGTCTATGGAATAAATCTGTATTTTGCGAGGATGAAAAATAAAAACCTCCATTNTCTGTATCCAGAAAATAATCNTGAGATTTTNNGATTAACTTGTTTAAAAAATCATAATCNTCTTNATCCCACCTAATTTTCAATAATTCCAAACACACTTCACTTAAAAAAGCATAATCATCAATGTAACCAAAAAACTCCTCACTNTCATGATAACATGCATATAAATCNCCATTTTTCCANAGATNNTTCTTAATAAANTTATANGACTGCAAGGCTGAGTCGAGGTATTTTTNTTTGTTAGTAATTTTATANACATCTANCATNCCTTTTATCATTAGGCAATTCCAAGATGTNAGAATNTTCCTGTCNGTNTCAGGNGCTATTCTTTTGTCTCTCGCAACCTTAAGTTTGTTGAGAATANTATCTATNTCTTTTTNGTTTCCGCTAAAAATATNTTGTTTATTAGTCGTAACATGTAGATGACANTTGTTTTCAAAATTCGGTTTNCCATANGGTTTAAATACATCATTAAACAAACTNTATTCTTTTTGATCTAGTATCNCGNCTAATTCTTCGTCAGTCCAAACNTAGTATTTTCCCTCAATACCNTCTGAATCAGCATCCACAGTTGAAAANAAACCTCCTGCATTAGATTGCATTGANTCAATTNCCCAATCACAAGTCTCTATNGCTTTTCTAAGGTATAATTCTTTNTGAAANACTTTATATCCAGCACACANGACGCTAACCATAGGACCATTATCGTAGAGCATCTTTTCAAANTGTGGNATCATCCAAAGCTCATCAACTGANTAGCGAAAAAAGCCNCCATCAACATGATCATATATACCTGATAAACACATCCTATCAAGTGTCAACTCNACGAGAGACTTTGNTTCAGNTGATATTGTTTGGTTTTTTAAAAGAAATAAATTTAAATTCGTANACCTTGGGAATTTTGGCGCTGATCCAAATCCACCATGAACTTTGTCCAAAGATGTCTCTAAACGNTCTATTACTTTACTCATGATATCTTCTTCTATNCTTTGNTCTTTANTCTNATTTAATTTTTTNAAAATGTTCTGAATCTGGGAGTTTTGTGNAGAAATNTCNTGAGATTTTGTCTCATAGAATTCNGAAACNCTCTCTAGAATTGCTTTAAATGATGGCANGCCATATTTTTCTACTGGAGGGAAGTACGTTCCNGCAAAAAATGGTAATTTCTCTGCTGTCATAAAAACNGTCAAAGGCCANCCACCTGACTTACCTGTNATAATTGCNTGTGACATCTGATAAATCTTATCTAAATCCGGNCTTTCTTCTTTATCAAGTTTTATATTTATAAATTTNTCNTTCATCATTTCTGCTGTACTNTCATCCTCAAANGACTCATGTGCCATTACATGACACCAGTGACAGGCAGAATATCCNATAGATAGNAGTATTGGTTTATTCTCCTTTTTAGCTAAGGTAAANGCCTCATCACACCATGGAAACCAGTTTACAGGGTTATCAGCATGTTGAAGTAAGTAGGAACTTCGTTGATTTTTTAATTTATTCATATTTAGTTTTATCAAACCTATTCATAGGATANTATAATACAANTATAGTTCTAATTATCATATATGATTTACACACATAATATAGATCCAATTCTCNTAACAATAAGCCAAATTAGTTTATATTGGTACGGAGCNATGTATGCTATTTCCTTTCTTGTTATNGATTCTCTTATGAGAAAAAATATCCCAAATATAAATAATCAAAATATCANTGGCNCCCAAACTGATAAAATTCTATTCACTTGTTTTATTTTTCTTTTATTAGGTGGNCGATTGGGNTATGTAATCTTNTATAANNTTGAATATTACCTTANTGATCCAATAAAGATTTTNTTTATTTGGCAAGGAGGNATGTCTTTTCATGGTGCTTTTATAGGTATTGTAATTGCTGCAGTCAGACTGAAAGACCAAATCAAAAAAANTTTTTTAGAGATAACTGATTTAATTGTTATTTATGTTCCAATTGGTCTTTTTTTTGGTAGAGTAGGAAACTTTATTAATTCAGAATTATATGGGATTCCAACAAATGGATCGTGGGGNGTAGTNTTTCCANTAGTAGACGAACTNCCACGTCATCCNTCTATGCTGTATGAGGCATTTCTAGAGGGNATAATCATTTTTATTATATTATTGATTCTTTCAAAAAGAAAAAACTTAAGCCATGGTATTNTAACTTCCTCCTTTTTAATNTTTTATAGTATATTTAGNTTTATAGTTGAATTTGTGCGTGTCCCAGACATGCATATTGGTTATATTTGGAATGATTGGTTAACGATGGGACAAATCCTAACAACNCCAATGATGTTTATTGGTTTAATAATTCTTTTCANNTCTGAAAGGAGACAAAGAGCGTGAGACAGTATCTAGATTTACTTGAGACTATTCTAAATAACGGGAATAAGAAAGANGATAGAACAGGCACNGGCACNCTATCGATATTTGGTCATCAGTTAAGGTGTGATTTAAATNAAGGATTTCCTCTTCTAACAACAAAAAAAATACACTTCAAATCAATTGTTTACGAATTACTTTGGTTCCTAANAGGTGAGACTAANATANCTTTCCTANAGGAAAATAATATAAGAATATGGGATGANTGGGCTGATGAAGATGGCAATCTTGGCCCNATATATGGAAAACAATGGAGATCATGGGGGGCATCAGATGGACAGCATATCGANCAAATTAATATNCTNATGAGTAATTTGAGAAANAACCCAGATTCNAGGAGGCATATAGTNTCGGCATGGAATGTGGGGGANATTGATAAAATGAATTTACCACCGTGTCATATATTATTCCAATTCTATNTTNATGATAATAAACTTTCTTGTCAGTTATACCAGAGGAGCGCNGATGTCTTTTTGGGTGTNCCATTCAACATTGCNTCGTACTCGTTGTTAACNATGATGATTGCAAAGCAATTGAATNTAGAAGTCGGNGAATTTATNCATACNTTTGGTGATGCCCACCTTTATCTAGATCATATCGAACAATGTAAAATTCAATTACTAAGAANACCAAAACCACTCCCATCTNTAGATATANATGATTCTGTTAAATCANTTTTCGANTATCANTTTGAGGANTTTTCTCTAANANATTATGATGCAGANGACCATATACCNGCAAAAGTTTCGGTGTAGATAGATGATTATTTCACTCATNGTAGCAATGGATAAAAATAATTTAATAGGAAAAAATAATAAAATACCATGGCATATTCCTGGTGAACTCAAAAGATTTAGNGCTATAACAATGGGTAAACCNATTNTNATGGGAAGAAAGACTTTNGAATCCATCGGAAAACCATTAGATGGTAGAGAGAATNTTGTNTTAACTAATAATAAATCTTANAAACAAGNTGGTGTTAAAAGTTACAATANCATTTCTGAANTNATATCAGATTTNANAAATNATGATGAAATATTNNTTATTGGTGGATCAGANATTTATGCACTNGTACTTCCTCTGGCACATAAGCTATACNTAACAAAGATAGATAAAATATATGACGGTGATACATGGTTTCCAAAAATTCATTNTAACGAGTGGAAGATTCAAGAATCAANNCAAATTANAGANGAAACAACNCAAACACNATATGAAAATATTATTTANANTAAAATTAGTGAATAACNCGTGGAATTGATAAAACAAATTCTGGAATTTCTGCGTCNAAATATTTATCAGAATCACTTATCATTTGNTAACTNCCTTTCATTGTTCCAAGTGATGTCTCAAGCAGTGTNCCGCTTGTATATTGATACTCATCTCCTGGATTTATNTAAGGTTGGTCCCCNACNACACCTTCTCCAGAAACATTTTGTATTTTNCCGTTAGCATCNTCTATGATCCAGTTTCTAGAGAGTAGTTTNGCACCCTCCATNCCNTGATTTGCGATAGAAACTGTATANAGAAAGTAATACTTNTTATTATCTGGATCNGACTCTTGTTGNAGNTAAGANGTATGAACAGAAATTTTTATAGTATTTTTAGACACNNATACCTCCGAGTANCTTATNCACAATTTTTTTAACATGATATCATANCATAGTAATATAAATATTTATAAATGGAANAATAGTTATGAGCGCAGANAATGGTGATGGCAAGATCTTTGATAAGATTANNNATAAATATCGATCACAAAAAAATAAAATTAAACAGTCACTCATAGATTTGAAGAAAGTGCTAGAGACAGAGTCNAAGGAATCATCTCAAATGTTAGATATTTATTANAAATACATTGCTGGAGAGAAAATCAAGGACGATGATCTNGAAAAAGCCAATGATCAACTTANGGACATATTAAAAGGCCTCGGTGCCTTGGGGATTTTNGCACTTCCTGGAGGTGTNCTTGCAATCGCATTTCTNGTGAAAGTAGGGAAATATTTTGGTGTTGATATTTTACCNAANAAAACTTTTGACGATTAGATTATTTGAAACCAGCGTCATCGTCAAAATAGTCNTCTTTATCTGAGATGTGAGAACCNTGCACTTCTTGTACNCTTGTCCCGAAGAATAGAGANGGGAACAAAGCATAGAAAAANAGATTCACAAANTACCACCACATATTTACCTCAAAAATATTCATCACACCAGCTACTATTAAATTTATCCAGAACCAGAAAAACAGAAGAAATCTATCGGGATTTATTACCCAAGGCATATGTTCGAGCATTAATGTTGTGAAGTATTTGCCATGTAGACCATGAAATACAGTTAGGAACAAAACAAAAATGATTGTTCCNACTAGCAACGAGTGTGCTAAATTTTCAAATATGCCTAGACTTATCAAGAAGTCCGGAATGAAATTTAAATAACCTGATGTTGCGAACCACAAAATCATTGTAGAAATTATTGCTTGAAGTGAAGATCTTTTTTCTATCGAATCGTAACCATTTTTTTTGTAAAGTAAGTACACACCTATCAATAAGGCAACTAAAATTGGGTACATGATGGATATGCCAAAATGATCTGAAATATTGCTCTCTATCGCTATCCATAGCAACACTGTTGCTGATGAGGCATTAACAAATGCTACAACACCTTCATGGGTTATGGACTTCCAAGTATCTCCCATTTTTTATCTCCTAATTAATACATTTTGTATTATAATTCAAAAATATAGTCATGGATAACTTTAATTTTAACAAAAATGCAAATCTTTACATTATCAGCGCTCCCTCTGGGGCCGGTAAAACCAGTTTAGTCCAATCATTATGTAGTTATTTTGATTTTATCGTTCCATCTATCTCATATACCACAAGAAAAAAAAGGGATTCTGAGGTACACGGGGAGGATTATTTTTTTATTTCTGAAGACGAATTTGTCTCAAAAATCAAACAAAACTACTTTCTTGAATATCAAAATGTATATGGTAATTATTATGGCACTTCCAAGACTGAGACATCAAGAATCCTAGATGAGGGAAATGATGTAATTCTTGAAATCGACTATAAGGGCATGATGCAGATCAAAAGATCTCTTCCTAAAGCATTGTCTATATATATTTTACCACCGAGCATTCAATCATTGAGAGATAGACTTAGAGCACGAGGCCAAGACGACCAAGATGTGGTTGAAAAAAGAATGGAATCATCATTAAACGAGTTGAGATATTCAAAGTTTGCTGATTACGTCATAGTAAATGATAAATTTGATGATGCTCAGAAAGAGTTATTTAATCTAGTGTTAACGCTCAAAATTAACTCTGTATTCAATAATCAATGGATTGAGAAAATAAGAGACAATATCTAATATTTAGTTGTTATGGGCTTTTATTCTGCTACAATAACAGCTGATTTAGTGAGGTAATAAATGGCTAGAGTTACAATTGAAGATTGCATAAAAGAAATTGATAACACTTTTGATATCTGCACCCTCGCAAGTAAAAGAGCAAAAGACCTTGCAGCAGGAGCAGAGTCTAGTCTTGGTAACAAAAATAAGCCAAGTGTTCTAGCTTTAAAAGAGATAGCAGATCAAAAGATTGGTCTAGATTATTTTGAAATTAGCAATAAACAGCTAGCTGATTCAAAGCTTTTTAGCGGAATTAATGAGCAGGAAATTGTTGAGGAACTTAGCCAAAAAATGGAAGAGGAAGCTATTACTAACACATCCATTACCTCTGAGCCAATTACGGATTCACCAATCACTGAGAGCTCTATTACAAATGAGCCTATTATTTCTGCTCAAAACTCTGATGATTCTAATGACAATGACAGCAGACCTGTGACTGAAGAATCAATCCCGTCATCTCTAGACTCTGACGAGCAAAGCACGTCAGAAAAATAAATATTAAAAAACTACCATCTAAGCAATTCACCTATTAAACTTTAGTAATGGATAATAGAAAAAGAGACATTTTTGAGTCTTCAGGCAGATATACAAGAGATTTCTCTCATTTTAAAAAAAAGCTTGTTAAATATCTTAATGCATATCAGATTAAGAAAATTGAAAAAGCATATAGTCTGGCAAATGAAGCTCACTCTGGTCAACTGAGAAAAGATGGTGAAAAATATATTCTCCATCCATTGTCCGCTGCGTCTATATTAGCAGACTTCCAGATGGACCATGAAACATTAATGGCAGCTATATTGCACGATGTAATCGAAGACTCTCAATTTGATAAAAGTCATCTTATGAAAACCTTTGGTCCGAAAGTCTCAGAATTAGTTGATGGAGTAAGTAAATTAGATAAGATTAATTTCACCACCAAAGAGGAAGCAGATGCAGCTAACCTTAGGAAGATGATACTCGCAATGAGTCAAGACATCAGAGTAATACTGATAAAACTAGCTGATAGAAAGAATAATCTTGAGACAATTAGTGCGCTTAGAGAAGATAAACGTGTTCAGAAGGCGAAGGAGACACTTGAAATATTTGCTCCTATTGCTTTGAGACTCGGGATACACTCATTAAACAAAGAACTCGAAAATTTATCATTTAAGGCTATTCATCCAACAAGATACAGAGTACTAAAGGATGCATTAAATAAATCCAGAGGAAATAGGAATGAACTAATGGAAAAAATCCGAAAAGTGATTCTAAGTAAGCTCGATAATGAGCAAATTAAAACCGAGGTAATTGCCCGGGAAAAGCATTTGTATGGCATTTATAAAAAAATGAAACAAAAAGAGTTAAGTTTTAGTGAAATTCATGATGTTTTTGGAGTGAGGATTATCTGCGAAAACGTTGATAGTTGTTATAGGTCACTGGGTACAGTTCATAATACATATACCCCAATACCGGGGAGATTTAAGGATTATATTGCAATTCCAAAATCTAATGGATACCAGTCACTCCATACATCCATATTGGGTCCACATGGTTTACCAATTGAATTGCAAATCAGAACGAGAGAAATGGACGTAATGGCACAAACGGGTATAGCATCACACTGGTTCTATAAATCAAAAGACAAACCACTAATAAAAAACTATACACAAGAACAACAATGGATTACTAATTTGTTGACCATTCAAAGAGATTCTGGAAATCCACAAGAATATTTAAAAAGTATAAAAGCTGACTTATTCCCAGGTAAAGTTTATGTATTTACACCTAAAGGACAGATAGTAGAATTACCAAAAAAATCAACTATCATTGACTATGCATATTCCATCCATACAGATGTTGGAAATAATTACTCTTCTGCTAAAGTTGACGATAAATTAACATCCCCTAACACGGTATTAAAAAGTGGCCAAAGAGTTGAGATTATCACAAAAGCTAGTATTAGACCTGATCCTAGCTGGTTAAACTTTGCAGTTACTGAAAAAGCAAGACACTCTATTAGAGCTTCATTAAAATTAATTAAAAAGAAAGACGCTAAAATACTGGGGAAAAGACTTCTACAAAACTCACTAAAAAACTTTGATATCAAAATTAGTGAGATACCTAAAAAAACCCTCAACATGGTATTACAAGAATATAAGTGTGACACCGTTGATGATTTATATTGTGAAATAGGATTAGGCAACAGAATTGCAAAACTTGTGGCTATGAGGGTAGCCCCTCGTGATAATATTACCGAAAAAACAAAGTCTGTTGGAGTGAATATAAAAGGAACGGAAGGACTAGTTTTATCCTTTGCGAAATGTTGCTACCCTATCCCTGGTGATAATATACTAGGACACATTAGTCAGGAAAAAGGAATAGTAGTACATAGGCATGCATGCAAGAGTATTAGAAAAGATAAGAAGGCTAGTGACGAAACATTTGATCTTGCATGGGATGAAAACATAAATGATTCTTTTAATGCATGTATAAAAATTGAAGTCGAAAATCAAAGAGGAGTCTTAGCCTCAATATCTTCGGAAATATCACAACTTGATTCAGACATAGTCAGCGTTAGGTATGATGATTCTAAGCAAACAGGACATAATATTATGATTTTTGTAGTGACTATATTTGACACGAAAGCCCTTGATAAACTTGTTAGGAGTCTTAGAAAGAACTCTAATGTTCTAAAAATTGAGAGGAAAAGAGCTTAATGAAAAAAGAATCAAAGTTTGGACTTGATGTATTAGATAGTAAGAAGAAAGCTAAGGAGGTGCATGATATATTTGCCTCTGTTGCAAATAATTATGACCTTATGAACGACTTGATGTCTCTTGGTCTTCATCGTTTATGGAAGGAGAGGTTCTATCAAATGGCTAAAGTCAAAAGCAATGATATTGTTATAGATATCGCTTCAGGGACAGGAGACATAGCCATTAATATTGCAAAAAAAATAAAAAATATAGATATCACATGTTTGGATGCTAATAAAAATATGTTAGAAATCTGCAAAAACAGGACAATAGATCTAGGTTTCATAAAAAACTTTTCATTTATGCAGAGTCAAATTGAAAATTTTAAGAAGAAAAACAAATTTTCATTGGCAACATTAGCTTTTGGTTTAAGAAATTTCACAGACCTAGAGTTAGGATTATCAAATATATTTTCTTCATTAAAGGTAGGTGGTAGATTAATGATAATGGACTTCAAATCACCAGACAACAAATTTAATAAGAAACTTTACGAGTTATATACTGATAATGTTCTTCCAAAATTGGGTGAAATAATTTCAGGTGATCAAAAAAGTTATCAATATCTCTCAGATTCAATAAAAACTTATATTACACCAGAGGAGCTTTCAGTACTAATGAGTGAGGTGGGTTATTCAAAAATAAGATCGGAAATATTACCAGGAGATATTGTGAGTATTCACATTGGTTACAAAACATGATTAATAAAGATCAAGCATTAACTTACATCAACGACTTCCTTAGTAGCGAGAAGTTTGTTTCTTCTTTACCTGATCAGTTTTTCGATGAAATAACTGGTAAATCCATAAGAGTCCTCTTTACTGATTTAAACAGATCATTTATTGTCAAAATTTCTGATAACAGTTTATCTGTATACAGAAATGGTGAAGAATTTGATGTAGAGATATCCTCGTCCACTGCTAATTTTGTATTTTTCATACTCAGTAAAGGTTCTGATAAATTTTCGTCAAAAATAAAGATCACGGGTGATATAGATACGGCAAATAAATTTAACAACATGCTAGCGAACTCCGAAGATATCCGATATTTTATNTCTAAATTNATCGGNGAGAGTAATTATGAATTTTTATATTCTNTATACTCCAAAATATCNCCTAGGATAAANTCATTNNTCNANGATAGTGAAACTGGANTTAAAGACTTTCTATTATATGATTTAAAAATTATACCCTCTAANAATGAAATCAACAAATTTTTGGATGATGTNGATGATGTTAAAAGCAGAACAGAAAATTTACTAAAGAAATATAAGCAATGATAAATAATTTCCTGAGGATNATTCAAATAATAAGATTATTCATCAAGTATGATGTTGANAAGATGCTTATAGATTCTGATTTTGTGCATAATAAATTATACTTTTATTTCCTACCTTGGAATTGGTTTAGAATTAAGCCAGNCANNGACGGCCCAAAGAAAATAAGATTNATGTTTGAGGAGCTAGGNCCCATTTTNGTGAAACTNGGTCAAGTTATATCTACAAGAAAAGATTTATTATCTATTGAAATAGCAAATGAGCTTTCTAAGTTACAAGATCATGTNAANCCTTTTTCTAGTGAAACNNCAAAAAAGATTATATCGACTGAGCTAGGGCAAGNTATTGATTCAACTTTCCAGCAATTCGATGATGACCCTCTAGCATCTGCATCAATAGCTCAAGTACACTCNGCTATNTTGAAAAANGGTGATAGTGTTATTGTTAAAGTGGTAAGGCCTAATATAAAAAAAGAAATTGAAAAAGACATTAAATTAATGAAAATTATTGCTAAATATCTNACATCNTTATCAGATGAGTTTAAAAGAATGCATTTGATAGANGTTGTCAATGANTATGAAGTATTAGTCTATGATGAGACAGATCTAATAAAAGAGTCTCTNAATGCAAAAAAAATAAAANATAATTTCATTAATTCAGAATTNGTTTACATACCNGAGATNTATTNGGATTATGTNACGAANAATGTACTCGTTATGGAGAGAATATTTGCTATNCCTATNAATAATAAAAAAGAATTNATGGAAAATAATATCAACTTTGANCAATTAGCTAAAAATGCGATAGAGATATTTTTTGTGCAAGTTTTTGAACATAATTTNTTTCATGCNGATATGCANCCAGGCAATATATTNATACAGNAAAAAAATAATAACGTACAGTTTGTTCTTGTAGANTTTGGCATTATGGGCTCATTGAGNGCTTTTGATAAAAAATANCTCGCAGAGAATTTCGTTGCTTTTTTTAANCGTGACTATGCCAGAGTAGCAAGGTTNCATGTTGAATGTGAGTGGGTCCCAAGAGATACTAATATCTCCCAACTAGAGAAAGCAATCAGAGATAATTGTGAATCAATGCTTGATAAGCCAATAAAGGATGTATCACTNAGTGAGATTATNATTGGATTATTTGANACTGCAAGGAGATTCAAANTGGANGTTCAACCACAATTGATTTTGATGCANAAAACTCTTCTNTATACAGAGGGTCTTGGNAGAGAATTTTCACCTGAATTAGATTTATGGAAAGAATCTAAGCCAATACTNGANGGATGGATGAAAAAACAAAAAGGAATTACTTCCGTTATAANAAAACTNCAGAAAAGCGCATATGAGATGGTAGACATCATTCCCGACCTACCATCTTCGATTAGGAGATTAANCAANATAATTAATAATGATCAAATCAATCTTGAAAAAAATATCGAAAAACTNAGAGATATTGAGATNAGAATACTTACAAATAGCATTCGNAATTATTATTATATGCTNATTAGTTTGTTTATTCTGATAGTTTTTGTAAANTACTATTTGTTANTANCTGGGCAACATTTAGACTATTATTATTATNNNAGNGCATTTTTATTATTTATTTTNTATCTTTANAGGCCAAAGAGACTGATTGATGGANGGTAATNAGNAAATAATTTTAAATGANCAACAAAAAAAAGCANTTGACTGNTCTCTTGGTAATAANTTGATTTTAGCAGGCGCTGGAAGTGGTAAAACACGAGTGCTTATNCATAGNGTNGCAAANTTAATAAAAGATTANGATATNAAGCCNAGNAACATNNTAGCNCTAACTTTTACAAATAAGGCATCAAATGANATGAAATCCAGGNTAGAGAGNATATTAAAAATGTCATCACATGGNCTTTGGTTTGGTACTTTCCATGGNATATGCCGCAGACTTTTNAAAATNCATTGGAGAGAAGCAGGTATAAGAGATTTCTTTACTATTCTTGANTCACAAGATCAACTGCGGATGATNAAGAGAATNATAAANCAAAAAAATATTGATGATAATCTTTATGATCCAAAAACTTTACAATCTTTTATAAATGCTCAAAAAGATAANGGGATACGATTTGATAGATGTGATAAAGATGACAAANTNTANATAGAAATTTANAAAGACTATGATTTAGCTTGTCGACAAACTAACTCTGTAGACTTTGCTGATTTAATATTATTAACATATGAGATGNTNAANAATAATAGTAAAATTTTANATTACTATAATGAANGATTTANAAATATAATGGTAGATGAATTTCANGATACTAACGCTNTACAGTTTGAACTTCTNAGNCTTCTCAATGGGNCATCAGGCTCTCTTTATGCAGTGGGAGATGACGANCAAGCAATCTATGGATGGAGAGGNGCTAGAAGTAAAAATATAAAATANTTCACAGATCAATTTACAAATGTTGAAGTNTTTAAATTAGAACAAAATTATAGATCTACAAATTCTATTTTAGACGTAGCAAATAANCTTATTTCGAANAATTCGCAGAGGATGGGAAAGAACCTTTGGTCTGACTCGGATTCTGGAGACCCTGTATATGTATATGAAGCTTATAATGATGATGACGAGACNGGCTTTATAGCTGAGAAAATAAATGAGCTAGTAGGTTTAGGATTTAAGAGATCTGATATTGCGATTCTCTATAGATCAAACTTTCTCTCAAGAAGACTTGAGGAAGAATTGAATTCTAGATCCATACCATATAAAATTTTTGGTGGGTTTAGATTTTTCGAACGAGCTGAAATTAAAGATGTCATAAGTTATTTAAGAGTTGCAGTTAATCATAGTGATGATACTTCTTTTGAGCGNACAATTAACAATCCACCAAGAGGTTTAGGAGAGAAAACGCTTAATATAATTAGGGCACATTCAAAAAAAACCAATACTTCTATGTTTGATTCAATTACAGATGTGGGATTTATCAATAGTTTAAACACAAGAGTAAAATCATCAATATATTCGTATGTTTCTATAATAAAAAAAATCAATGAAACATTGTCCAACAAAAATCTTAAAGACATAATCTCAAATATAATATTGATTTCTGGATTTAACTCACATTTTGAGACTAAAAAAACTGAAGAATCATTATCTAAACAAGAGAACTTAGAGGAATTAGTCTCTACTGCTGAGAGATTTACTATCAACAATTCTGACAGCGAAAATATACTGCAAGATTTTTTAGACAACGCTTCTCTGGAAGCCGGCGAGTATCAATCAAAAATTAATGAGGATCCAGTGCAACTCATGACTATACACATGTCCAAGGGTTTAGAATTTCCCATTGTCTTTCTAACGGGTCTTGAGGAAGGTATTTTCCCTAACGAGAATAGAAACATCACCCCAGGTTTTCTTGAAGAAGAGAGAAGGCTTTGTTATGTTGCAATTACGAGATCTATGAAAAAACTTTTTTTAAGTTATTCAAATTCAAGATATGTGCATGGTTCCTCAAATTTTTTTATTCCATCAAGATTTTTAGACGAAATTCCAGAAGAGATGCTGCAACCGATAAAAAACTCTTTCAAAAGAAATAANATAAGACGGACTAATAAAAGTATAAATGAATTTGATCAATCATCAAATGAGGATATGTATACAGATAATTACTCAATTGATCAATCTATCCCTTATATAAGGGTGGGACAGAACGTTAATCATCTTAAATTTGGGCGAGGAGTGATCCTAAGTTATACTGGGAAGAATGAAGACTTAAAGTTACAAATCAATTTTGAGCATTATGGAAAAAAATGGTTAGTTTTATCTTACGCTCAACTTGAGTTCATGGATTAGTTTTAATGAAAAGAAGAAATTTTTTTAAATCACTTGTAGCTATAATTGCGTCATTGCCCTTATATCCNTCTACAGTATCTGCAGACAAATCAGAATATAAATGGAAAATGGTTACCTCATGGCCAAAAAATTTCCCAGGTTTAGGTGTAGGAGCGGAAAATTTAGCAAAATTAATAACTAGTCTCTCAGGGAATAGGATTAATGTAAAAGTTTTTGGAGCAAACGAATTAATACCACCTCTTGAAGTATTTGATTTTGTCTCTAGTGGTGGCGCAGAACTTGGTCATTCAGGTGCTTATTATTGGAAAGGTAAAAGCCCAGCTTGTCAGTTTTTCTCTTCAGTACCATTCGGGCTCACCTCACAGGAAATGAATGCCTGGTTGTATTATGGTGGAGGTTTAGAGTTATGGGAGAAGTTATATAAGAATTTTAACTTAATTCCTAGGCCTGCTGGTAACACTGGTGTTCAAATGGGAGGCTGGTTTAACAAAAGAATCCAAGATGTTGATGACCTTAAGGGGCTAAAGATGAGAATACCAGGTCTTGGAGGTGAAGTTTTATCTCGTTTAGGTGGTGTCCCAGTAACACTTGCTGGTGCAGAAATTTTCACTGCCCTACAAACAGGAGCAATAGATGCAACAGAATGGGTAGGACCATATAATGACAGAGCATTTGGATTACATAAAGTTGCAAAATACTACTACTATCCTGGGTGGCACGAACCTGGACCAAGCATTGAGTGTATAGTCAATAAAAATTCTTATGATGAGCTTCCAAAGGAATTAAAGTCAGTAGTAGATACTGCATGCAAAGCTGTAAACTTAGATATGTTAGCTGATTATACTGCTAAAAATAAAATAGCACTTAAATATCTGAAAAGTAAAGATATTACTATTGAGAGATTCCCCGATAAAGTTATGAGAGAACTAAAGACTGCATCGGAAGATATTCTAAGAGATTTATCTAAACATGACCAAATAACTGAAGAGATTTATAATTCATATATAAACTTTAAAAAAGATATAGCGCCTTGGACGAAGATATCGACGGCCTCATACTTGGAAACGAGGTAATCAGTTCAATAACAGGGAAGGTATAAAAGTAGCGATCTCAGGGAAAAGTAGCATCAAAAGCACTAATATAATTTGTATTAAAACAAAAGGGATAACCCCTTTGTAGATTTTCTCTGTTTCAATTTCTTTCGGAACGACCCCACGCAAGTAGAATATTGAAAAACCAAAAGGTGGTGTCAAGAAAGATGTCTGAAGTACCATTGCAATAAGAATGCCAATCCAAATAGGATCAAAGCCTAGAGTAAATAGAACTGGTCCAAATATTGGTATTACTATAAATATTATTTCTATGAAATCCAAAATAAAACCAAGAAAAAACATCAATATTAACACTGCAATGAGAGTTTTAAATCCCTCAGAAGATTCGCTATAAAATAAAGATTGAATAAAAACTTCTCCCTCTAGTCCTCTAAAGACAAGAGAAAAAAATGTTGCACCAATTAATATCATGAAAATCATACTTGTTAATTTAGTAGTTTCCCGGGAGCATTTAAGAATAATACTTCGATTTATATTTTTTGTTTTGAGTGATATTAATAATGAACCCAGAATACCAAGAGATGCTGCTTCTGACGGAGTTGCTATTCCCGCAATAATAGATCCAAGAACAAATATTATTAAGAACAAAGGGGGTGCGATACCTTTTATTACTTCTACTATGTTAAAAGTATGATTTTTATCTATCTCAAAACTCAGATCAGCATAGAAATATTTTATGTAAAATATATATAGTAAAGGTAACATCAAGCCTGGGATAATGGCTCCNGCAAATAGTTCTGCAATAGTAATCGTCTCAGGAGAAAAAATACCCATGTTTAATTGAGCTTGTTGATGAGCAGATGAAAGAACATCTGCTAGCAAAATTAATACTAATGACGGTGGAATTATTTGCCCTAAGGTNCCAGACGCACATATTACACCACACGTTAATTCCGGAGGATAAGATTTTTTTAGCATTATAGGAAGCGATAAAAGACCTAGTGTTACGACACTTGCTCCNACAATACCTGTACTCGCCCCCATTAATGCGCCTACAATTACAACTGAGACTGCATAACCTCCTGAAGAGTTACTGTANAAGCTATTCATAGTTATTAAGAGATTCTCTGCAATTTTAGTTTTTTCAAGTATTAAACCCATGAATATAAATAATGGTACTGCAAGTAAATTTTGGTTTGTCATTATGCCAAAAATTCGATTGGGTATGGCCATAAGGAATGTTGGATCAAAAAGACCAATAGTAGCGGCAATCGCAGAAAATAATAAAGCCATGCCAGCTAAAATGAATCCGACAGGGTATCCACTCAGGAGCATTAAAAATGTTAAGAAGATATATATTATTAATAGTATTTGAATTGCCATCTATTTTCCTAGTTCAGAAAATCCAAGGATAATTTTATTCAAACCTGTTAAGAATATAAGTACTCCTGTGAGTGGGATGAGTGATTTCAATAAATAAACATAATTTAATCCACCAGCCTCACTTGANCCCTCATGGATTGCCCATGAATTCATCACCATATCTAGACTGATGTAAATAAAGAATAATGATATAGGAATTAAAAATATTATATTAAGAAATAGGTTAATTTTTATCTTGAGAGTTTTACTATATTTTCTTGAGAAGATATCAATGGAAACATGAGAGTCTTCTTTTAATGTATAACTTATTCCAAGCATNAATATAGTTGCATGACAGTACATGACTAACTCTTGNTAAGCTATGTCACCCCAGGAAAAAAAATATCTAGCNAGAACTATGTAAGTCAGTAGAAATATCATAAATAACANAATATAATCTAGTAGGGTTACAGTTACCTCAAGAATCTTATTTATAATAAAACTTATCGTACTCATANTATTTTATAATCATCTAAGNCACTTATTCTGTCTGAAAGGATATTNTCNAAAATACTTGGNTCTTTGATATGTGTCATTTCTCCAATTTTCGGGAAATGAAGATCGTGTAATCTTGATAGGTAGAATCTTAGTGCAGCGCTACATAGCGCTTTAGCAAAACTATCCTTCTCTTGATTTGATAATTTTCTATTTTTTTGATAACCATTTATAAACTCGACCAATTTATTTTGATTGATGGTCCCATCTTTATTGATACACCAGTCATTGACNACTACACCAATATCATATAGAAAGAATCCATCACATGAATAGTAAAAGTCAATCATTCCGCTAATTCTGTTATTATTAAATAAGACATTATCTTTGAATAAATCTGCATGGATTTTGCCAACTGGTAACTCTATCTTTTCAAATGATTTATTTATCTCTATTGCTTTTTCTATTAATTTTTTTTGACTTTTGGTAATTGCATCGGAAAGTTTACTATTAGTATTTATTTTCCACTGCATATCTCTTGTATCTTTCAGTGGGATGGAGAAAGATGAACCTTTGTTGTGAAATTCAGATAATAATTTCCCAATTTGATGACAATGGTTTACGTCTGCATCTAAAATCGATTTACCCTCTAATTTTTCAATAATCGCGGATGGCTTATCAAGAACAGCTGTTGAGAGCTCATTACTATTTGTCAATTCCACATGCGCACATCTGAAGTCTGCATTATTGAGATAATTCATGAAATTCAGATACTCGTCTACACGTCCCTTATCTAAATTCTCGAATATTGTGAATATATATTCTCCTTTTTCAGTTAAAAGAAGATAATTTGTATTTTCTATACCATCCGAAATCCCTTCAAAACCCTTCACTTTCCCTATCGAGTAGTTTCTTAGATGATCTGTTAAGGCATCTTTAGTAATTTTTGTATATACTGACATTACAAGGTTTTTAGTTTTTATAATCCTAATTGAATTTACAACCTATAGGTTAAACTATTTTGAACAATAAAAAAAAAGAAATTTTCATTATTGTTGATGGGTCATCGTATCTGTATCGAGCATATTATGCACTGCCACACTTAAAGAATAAAAATGGTCAGCACACAGGTGCTATTTTTGGTGTTACTAATATGATCAACAAACTTTTAAACGACTATACACCAAAATATTTATCAATAGTTTTTGATGCACGTGGAAAAAACTTTCGTCATGAATTATTCTCCGAATATAAAGCTAACAGAAAATCAATGCCAGTAGAGTTATCTGAGCAAGTGGAACCAATATTAGAATTTATTAAACACATGGGTATAAATTTAATCCAGTATCCAAATGTTGAAGCAGATGATGTTATAGCATCTTTAGTAAATACTCATTCTGAAAATAGCAAAATTATGATTTCTTCTGGAGACAAAGATTTAGCTCAATTAGTTAATAAAAATGTCACTCTAATAAATAGCTTAGATGGCAAAGAACTGGATGAGAATGGTGTGGTTAGTAAATTTGGTGTTCATCCGTCTCAAATTAAAGATTATTTAACACTAGTGGGTGATACATCTGATAACATACCTGGTGTTCCTAAAATTGGTCCCAAGACTGCAGTGACCCTATTAAAAGAGTACAAATCCTTAGATAACATCCTAAAAGAAAAAGAAAATCTCAAAGACACCATACGTAAAAATATCGAGTCTGTATCTAAAATGATAGAAGTCTCTCAGAAACTCATCAGTCTAAAGTCTGATTTAGATATTGAAAAGGATATTAGTAAATTTAGTATTCAAAGTTCAGATACGAAACTATTGTCAGATTTTTTTGATTATTATGGTTTAAAAAAAATATCAAAAGACATGGGAATAGTCAAAGAGAAGAAAGTTTCTATTGGCAATAAGTATTCTAATATTCTCACATTGGGGGATCTCAATACTCTTTTGGAAAAATGTAATAAGAACAAGTCTTTTTCCTTTGACACGGAGACTGACTCGGTCGATCCCATAGATGCTAATCTTGTTGGCGTATCTTTCGGTATTTCAGAGCATGAGGCATATTATATACCTGTAAATCATAAATCCCTTAACTCTGAAATAGACGTGGATATTCTTATTAAAAAACTCAGAGATCTTTTCTCTAATGAAAAACTTACAGTTATCGGACAGAATATTAAATATGACATTAATGTTCTGAGTAAATATGATGTTAAATTTAAATGTAGTATTGAAGACACACTAATAATGTCATACATAAATGACTCAACAGGAAAACATGACTTAGATAGTTTAGCTGATAAATATCTAGGNATCCAAACTATTAAGTACACTGATTTAGTAGGGACAGGATCTAAGCAAAAATTATTATCGGATTTAGAATCAGAAGAAGTATACAAATATGCTTGTGAAGATGCAGATATCACCTTGCAACTATATAATATTTTTAAGGATAAACTAAATAAATTAAAGTCGCAAAAAATACTTTATCAAGATATCGAGCTCCCTCTTGTAAAAATACTCTCCATCATGGAATTGAATGGTGTAAAAATTGATCAGAAAAAATTATCTACTCTAAGTCAGAAAATAACTTCGAATATTGAAATCACAGAAAAGAAAATTTATAAGATAGTTGGGAATGAATTTAATATTAGTTCACCAAAGCAATTACAAGAAATATTCTATAACCAAATGAACCTACCTGTATTAAAGAAAACTCCTAAAGGTCAGCCATCAACCAGTGAAGATGTTATGATAGATTTATCAGAGCAACACGAGTTACCAAGACTAGTTTTAGAATTTCGTAATTTGTCCAAATTGAAAAACACGTACACAGACAAACTTAATCAAAATGTTAACAAGAGAACAGAGAGGTTGCACACTTCATATAACCAGACTGTAACTATCACTGGTAGACTATCGTCATCAAACCCTAATTTGCAGAACATACCCATAAAAACTCAAAACGGAAGAGATATTAGAAAAGCATTCGTAGCTGAAAAAGGTTTTGTTATTATTTCTGCCGACTATTCACAAATTGAGTTAAGGGTGATGGCGCATTTATCTAAGGATAAATCTCTACTACATAGTTTTAAAAATGATGAAGATATTCACTCAGCAACAGCCAGAGAAATATTTTCTATCAACGGAGAGCCAAATAGTGAACAAAGAAGAGTAGCTAAGACTATAAACTTTGGACTGATATATGGTATTTCTTCATTTGGACTTGCTAAGCAACTAAGAATTGAGAATTCTGAAGCTAAAGATTTTATAGATAAATATTTTAATAAATATTCTGGTGTAAAAGATTTTATGGAAGATATTAAAGTTAAGGCTAAAAAGGAGGGTTATGTCACTACGATGTCTGGCAGAAGAATTTTTTTACCAAATATAACACATAGTAATTTTCAAGTTAGAAGTGCTGCCGAGAGAACAGCAATTAATGCACCTATACAAGGAACAGCAGCGGATATCTTAAAAGTCGCCATGATCGAAATAAATAATTGGATAGAATCACAGGACGATAATATAAAGATGTTAATGCAGGTACATGATGAGCTTGTTTTTGAGACAAAAAAAAATTATGTAGAGAAAGCAACATCAACAATTAATGACCTAATGAGTAATTCATATAAGCTAGATGTCCCCCTCCANGTAGATATAGGTCAAGGTGAAAACTGGGATAAGGCTCACTANATTTTTTAAGCACAATAATTGAACAAATAACTGATTCATATATAATTACACTGGGATTATGATGAAATTACCTTACTATTTGTTATTTATATCATTCTGCTTTTTTGCAGATAACTCTTTTAGCGGAGATATTAAAAAGGGACAAGAGAAGAGTGCCAGTTGTGTGGCTTGCCATGGTAATGGTGGCATAAGCATTAACCCAGTATGGCCAAAGCTTGCAGGACAACATGCAAACTATCTTGAAACACAATTATATGAATTTCAGAAAGGACCAAATGGCTCAAGAAATAATGCTGTTATGTATGGTATTGCACTAACTCTGACTAATGAGGATATTAAAGATATTTCTGCATATTACGCGTCATTAGATAATTCTATTGGATTGACAGATGATAATTATCTTTCAAATGGTCAGAATATTTATAGAGGCGGAAATTTAGAATATAAGATTCAAGCTTGTATGGCTTGCCATGGTCCAAATGGACAAGGAAATAGTCTTGCAGGAATACCATCACTTTCTGGACAACACTCTGAGTACATATATCAACAGCTGAAAAATTTTCAGAAGAGTGACAGAGCAAATGATTATAATAAAATGATGAGAAATATTGTGAATAGAATGTCAGATGAGGAAATGAAAGCAGTTTCAGAGTATATAGAGGGATTACATTGATAATTAACCTCATAAAAGATNTCACAAAAACATTCGTCGTGCTCGCGCTTATATCTTCTTATTCTCTTGCAAGTCCAAAATATATTCAAATTTCAAATCAAAAACAAACAGAAAGTGACAAGATTGTAATATACGAATTCTTTTGGTATGGATGCCCACATTGTTATAATTTAGAGCCGACAATAGATGAAATTGAGTCTTCTCTGAAAAAAGATACTGTGCTTATCAAAATCCCNGTTTCACTTAGGGATACTTGGCAGAATCATGCAAAAGCATATTATGCATTAAAACAAATGAATCTTGATGACGACTTGCATTTAAAACTTTTCGAGGAGATACACATTAANGCTCAAAGGTTAGATACCAAAGAGAGCTTGAGTCAGTTTGTAGTTAATCAAGGATATAATGGTCAAAAATTTGAGGAACTATTTGACTCCTTTGGAACAGAGATTAGAATGAATAAAGCAAGTAGACTTGCAAAGAGTTATCAGATTTCTTCTGTGCCTGCGCTAGTAGTTAATGGCAAATATTTAACAAGTGGATCATATGTTAGTTCGTATGATGAATTAGTAGACGTAGTGAATATGCTTGTCGAAAAAGAAAGACAAAACTAAGGGGATATTATTATGACAGCAAAAATAATTAGTGGCAGAGATGTAGCAGAGAAAATACTCACAACTAATTTGCGAGAAAGAGTTGAGCTACTCAAAAGTAAAAAAATTACACCTAANTTGGTGGTAGTGCTTGTAGGCGAGATGAAGGCATCAGCTAGTTACGTTGCACAGAAAGAAAAATTTGCAGGAAAAGCTGGCATATTATCAGAAGTAATGAGATTTGATAATACAATTACTGAAGAGGAGATTTTAAAGCAAATTGAGAATATTAATGCAGATAAATCAATCCATGGTGTTATTGTTCAATTACCATTACCTGAGCATATTTCTGTGGCTAAAGTTCTGAATGCTATTGATCCTTCAAAAGATGTTGATGGATTNACACCCAATAATGTAGGAAAATTATTTCTGGGTGAGGATACTCTTGTTTCGTGTACCCCGAAAGGCATAATGTCTATGTTAGATTCGATAAATATAGATNTGACCGGAAAAAATGTCACAGTTATAGGTCGATCTAACATTGTNGGAAAGCCTGTTTCAATCTTATGTCAACAGAAAAATGCAACTGTCACAATGTGCCATTCAAAGACAAAAGATCTCAATGCTAAACTTGCGGATGCAGATGTCATAATTGTTGCTGCTGGAGTGCCTAAATTCATAAGTGGAGATCAAATCCCAGAGGGTGCCATCGTAATAGATGTTGGCATACATAATATTGATGGAAAACTATGNGGTGACGTTGAGTTTGAATCTGCTTGTGAGAAGGCATCNGCAATCACCCCCGTTCCCGGTGGTGTAGGCCCCATGACAGTCTGCGCATTGATTGAAAACACTATNATTGCAGCAGAGAGATCTTAGATAGCGCCTGAGAAGATTCGAACTTCTGACCTTTAGCTTCGGAAGCTAATGCTCTATCCAACTGAGCTACAGGCGCAAATACTTGATGAATTTATTCTATGTTTTAGTATAATCTACTTTGTTCTTTTTAATTAATAAAACAAACCGTAATCGGNAAGAATATGACAGATCAACAGTTTTTTAAAATTTTCGCTATCGTCTCTATAATTATCGTAGTGATCGCAGTAGTCATAGGTATATTATCAAATATTTTTGCCTCATATTCATTCCACCCGAGTGAACAATATAAATCTTTAAACAAAGAGAGCGAAATCACAAGGACTGCACCTGCTGGAAAAGTAAACTTAGCTAGTAATCCTGTAATCGAACAAAATACTATTGCTGCTGTGGAGAGAGAATCAATCTGCGATTCTATGGAAGGCGAATTCACAATTCATGAGGTTAAAATGCTAAATGAAAATAGTTCTGGNGCCATGGTTTTTGAGCCTAGCTTTATTAAGATAAATACTTGCGACAGCATCAATTTTGAAATGGTAGATGCNGGACACAATGCTGAGACTGTTGCTGCTCCTGAAGGAAGTTTAGCATTCAATACTCAGTATAAACAAAGCACTGTCATCCAATTTGATACTAATGGTCTTTATTTATATCAATGTGCGCCACATGCAATGATGGCCATGGCCGGGCTAATACAAGTAGCTGATACAAATAATATTGAGCAGATGAAGATAGAAATCGAGAAATTTGAAACTAACGTAATGATACCAGATGTGAAAAATCGTATATCNGATCTATTTAATAAATATATAAATTAGAAATAGCAATTTATTTTGACAATGTATAATTCCATTTAATTATTCAATTTTTTNTCTAAAGCTTCTATTTTCTCTCTTGTTTTTAATANAATTTCTCTCTGAACGTCAAATTCTTCTCTAGTTACTATATTAAGTTTATGTAGATGATCTTCAATAGTCTGTTTGAGAGCGTCTTTTATTTCTCGCGATAANCCTGACGTCTGAGATGGTAGAATTTTCTCTATTTTTTCTATCAGTTCTAGTATTGACCTTGATTCCATAATTAATTGCACTCTAATTGTGCACAAAATAGTTAATTATCTCATTTTATTAGTATTTGAAACGTAAATCTATAAAAAATATNTTTAAGGAGAAAATCNTAGGTTGGCACACTTTATGCACCTATATAAATAGCTGTATGATTTTCTATTGATAATCGTCCAACTNAAAGATTGTAATTTTAACGTTATTTAATTAGGAGATGAAAAATGAAGAAAAAATTTTTAAATATATTGCTACTTGCAGTATTTGTTACGCCAACAGCATTCTCATCTGAATCAGCAGTTGCTGAAGAAAGTGAGAGTTCTGTTAGTTATAATATTGGCTATATGTCTGAATATTGGTACAGAGGTGTCTATCAAGCAGAGTCATCAGTTAGTTTTGGGGCTGATCTTGAAGCAGGCAACTTTTACGCAGGTACTTGGTGGGCGGATGTAGACAAAGGTATGGAATATGATATCTATGCTGGTTATAACTTTTCAATGGGACCAGCTGANATGTATCTTGGTGTTACAGGTTATTACTATAGTGANAACTTTGATGATGACTANGAAGAAGTTAACTTCGGNATTGCTATGGGAAACTTANCTATNGATGCNGCAGTTGGNGAATACAAAAAGGGTGTAGTTGGGAANNCAAAAGATCATAATTATTCTTTTACATCTGTTGCTTATGATCTAACAGAGTTAACAGGTTTACCTTTGACCTANTCGTTTGGTGCTTGGGGAGGATCTAAGTTACAAGGNGAAGTACATACNCTAAGTTTTAGTAAAACAATTNANGNAGTAGATGTTGGATTAGAGGTTGCTAAAAANAGTGATGATATTACTGGTAGCGCATCTAATAAAGATACAACNTTTGCACTATTTACACTNGGATATAGTTTCTAGTTTATTTTTNAGTTACAATAGTCTTTNAGGAGGACTTTTATCAATGAAAATGATTATAGCGATAATAAAACCTTTTAAATTGGATGAAGTAAGAGAAGCCTTNTCATCTATAGGNGTNCAAGGTATTACNGCAACNGAGGTAAAGGGTTTTGGTAGGCAAAAGGGCCACACTGAGCTTTATCGCGGAGCAGAATATGTAGTTGATTTTTTACCTAAAATTAAACTTGATATTGCTGTTGATGATAGTCTTGTTGATAAAACAGTCGATACAATTCTTTCAACTGCGAGTACTGGTAAAATTGGAGATGGAAAAATATTTGTTCTGGATCTTCAAGAAGCTATCCGTGTTCGTACNGGCGAAAANGGGAGTGAGGTTCTTTAATTAATTAAATTATTAATTAGGAGAACTTACAATGGAAGCAAAAGTCATTGAATTGGCNTATGCNCTTGATACNTTTTATTTTCTTGTTATGGGTGCATTTGTAATGTGGATGGCAGCAGGTTTTACTATGTTAGAATCTGGACTTGTCAGAGCNAAAAATACCGCGGAAATTCTCACTAAAAATATATCTCTTTACTCTATAGCTGTCATCATGTANATGATCGTAGGATATAATNTAATGTATCCAGCAGGAGGNTCTGGAATTATTCCAGATTTGAGTTTCTTTTTAGGTGAAGATAATACCGCAGAAGCNGTAATTGCTAGTNGNGGTGATATCTATTACTCAGGNATTTCNGATCATTTCTTTCAGGTTGTATTTGTTGCAACTGCNTGCTCAATNATTTCTGGTGCNGTNGCNGAAAGAATGAAATTATGGCCATTTTTNTTATTNTGTGTNTTNATGACNAGNATNATTTATCCNGTNCAAGGNTATTGGAANTGGGGCGGNGGNTTNNTAGANGAAGCAGGNTTNTCAGANTTNGCNGGNTCTGGNGTNGTTCATTTATGTGGNGCAGCAGCNGCTTTAGCTGGTGTNNTAGTNTGNGGNGCNAGANCAGGTAAATACGAAGGAGATAAAGTNAATGCTATGCCAGGTGCAAATTTACCATTAGCNACNCTTGGAACATTTATTCTNTGGTTAGGNTGGTTTGGNTTNAATGGTGGATCNGAANTNATNATTTCNAANGTNGCAGAAGCNAATGCNGTNTCNCTNNTNTTAGTNAATACNAACCTNGCNGCNGCTGGCGGNGTNNTGGGNGCNNTAATTTTATCTAAANTTATGTTNGGNAAATCTGATNTAACNATGGCNCTNAATGGNGCTATCGGTGGATTAGTCTCTATNACAGCTGAACCNNTAGCNCCAACNCCAGGATTAGCNACAATCATTGGAGNTATNGGTGGNNTNATNGTAGTATTTTCAATNNTNACNCTTGATAAAATGAAAATTGATGACCCTGTTGGAGCAATNTCNGCNCATGGNACATGTGGNNTTTGGGGNNTACTTGCAGTNTCGCTAACNGGNGGTTCTNTAGGNGCACAAATNTATGGAACNCTTGTNATATTTNTNTGGACATTNNTNNTTAGTTNNATNATNTGGACNGNTATNAANATGTTCTTNGGNNTNAGAGTGTCTGCTGAGGAAGAAGAAGATGGAGTAGACATGGCAGAATGTGGATTGGATGCTTATCCAGAATTTAGCAAATCTATGGATTCTGCACCCTCTGTTTATCCTAAAAAATAGATAAATATACTGTAAGAAGGCATATTTTATGTCTTCTTACAATGTGTAAAAGACCAAGTCCCTAAGGGATATATAGGCATAGGAAATTGGCTGGTCTTTATATTCATAAAACCNATTTTTTTAAGATTTTTAATTATTTTAATTATCTGATTNTTATAATCTAAAAGTGGAGACCCGCTTTGTTGGATGAATAGCGCATTTTTTTTCATATTTTTCTCAACCAATTTATAAAATGCTTCTGAGTAAAGTGTATTTGCTTGNGTATCAGGATCCGTACAATCTAGAATAACTAAGTCAAACTTATTTTTTTNGTAACTANTTAGCCAATCAAAACCGTCATCGACTANAATATTTATTCGTTCTTTNTACTTTTGGCTCATCTTAAAATTCAATGGAAAGAATTTTCTACATACCGTTATTACGTCCTTATCAATTTCAACGACATTTAGGGATGTAAAATCAATGGTCTCTGTTATAAGTTTTGCTATACCAAAATCTCCTCCACCAACTATTAAAATATTTTGATATCTATTTTTTTTAATTATTTTCAAACAATTCTGATGATATTGATCTGAATTTTTCTCAGTCATCATAAAACAATCGTCAAGCCTAAGTACATTTCCATAGTATTTCGAGCTAAAAACTTCTATTTTCTGGTATTTACTTTCGCCACAATAAAGTCTCTTCTCACAAACTATACCTATTTCTGTTCCAGATTCTTTATGAACTTCTTTTATAATCATATTAAAAAATTATTTTATTATTTGATCATATTCTACTACAATATTTCATATCAATCTTTATTAATCACATTTATGAAACTAGATCACAAACATCTTCTTATTCGAGCAGAGGTATCTAATTGTCCTGGAGAGAATCAATTGTCACAAGTTCTTGCTTGGATGAAGAGCTTGATAAAGAAAATAGATATGAAGCTTCTTCATGGNCCTAATGTATCATACATAGATCAGCCAGGTAATCGTGGCATTACATCTGTTGCTCTAATTGAGACGAGTCATATTGTTTTGCATATTTGGGATGAACCAGATCCTGGGATTTTTCAGTTAGACGTGTATAGCTGTAAGTCATTTGACATAAACATTGTAGTTAATCATTTGAAAGAGCAATTTCAGGTTCAGAAGATTCATTATAAATTTCTTGATAGAAATAATGATCTTAAATTAATCGATGGAAACTAAATTATATCTTTAATTTAAGTTTATATTTAATCTTTGCTGCAACATAATCAATTAATAATAGCATTTTTTCATACAATTCTGACTCTTTGCTATAATCTGCGGGAGCTATAAAATCTACTCTATTTGCCTTTAAAAGCCCCCTACTAATTTTTATTTGATGAGCATTTTTTTGATAGACAGCAATAGAATGACCTCCTTCTTTTTTAAGTAACGCCATACTCGGTACATCTGTAAGNCCATCTCCAATATAGATCATATTATCAAATGGTATGGGTCTTTTATCTTCTGACATATGCTCATTAATTGAATCTGATAAATCNTCTCGACCTTTATTAATCCTAAAAATATATTGTGTTTTCGTAGTATCAGTAACAACTATTTTTGGAAATACTGCTGAATCGTTATTATCAAAGTAATATTCAGAAGCAAACATTTTTTTAATATGTTTCTTAATTGATATACCATCTAAGATTTCCATATGCCCAGCAGATATTATATAGTGATGAATTTTTACATTGTCATTTGATATTTTCTTTACATGTCTATTAATTCTCGTGAACCAAGTATCTACTCCCTTATAATATTCAATTTTTTTCGCCATATCATAAAACTCTTTTTTTGAAATTTTAATATTTTTCTTAGATGAACAATCGAGTAAATGACGCATATAAACCATCATAGTTTCTGCTCCTGTCTCGTTTGTTTCTTTTATTATATCATCCCAAAAATTCTTAGATTTAATTCCAAGTCTAGGAAGAAGTGTATACTCTTGCATAGTTTTTGGCGTCAGAGTCCCATCAAAGTCATATATTATAGCTATAGTATTTTGTTTCATCACATTTTTTCTGGGGCACTTATATTTAGAACATTAAGCCCACATTTTATAATTCTTTGNGTAGCAGCTATTAAATAAATCTTACTGTAATTTATGTCATCTTTAATGAATTTTTCACTAGCATAGTAACTATGAAAATGTTGAGATAATTCAAAAAGAAAATTAGTTAGAATTTGTGGTTTTAAGTTAATAACTGATTTCTGAGTAACTTTGTCAAAGTTACTTAGAGTTGAGATTATTTCATTTTCTATACCACTATTTAAGTCACTAGGATTAAATGACTCCTTCTTATAATCACCCACATGATCAAGAATTTTCTGAATCCTTGCGTGTGCATATTGTATGTAATATACCGGATTATTTTTATTTGANGACACCGCAATCTCTAGGTCAAAATCAAGATGTTGATCTTTTCCTTTCATTAAATAAAAATAATTAATAGAGTCAATGCCAATTTCACCTATTAGTGTCTCGAGTTTAACAAACTCTCCTTTTCTTGTTGACATAGATACTTTTTCTTTTCCTCGGAAGAGATTTGCGAATTGAATTAAGTGGATTTCTAATTTGTTCGTATTATGTCCAAGTGCAGTTAAACCTCCTTTAATTCTATCAACATATCCATGATGATCGGCACCCCAAACATTTATAATCTTATCATACTCTCTCATTTTCATATCGTGATATGCTAAGTCGGAAGCAAAATAAGTATACTCTCCATTACTTTTAATGAGCACACGTGGCTCTTCTTCATAAAACATAAGAGCGCCATCAATTTTTTTAGTCTTCCCGGAATCTTTGAGTATATTGATTGTCTTATTCACTGAGTCATCTTCAAACAATTTTGATTCCAAGAACCAATTATCAAACTTAATATCTAACATCCCTAATGTTTTTTTTATATCATCTAATATATAGTCGATAATAAATCTTTTGTATTTTTGAAGTAATTTATGATGTTTATTTTCTTCAAATAAATTTTTTACACTTAGATCTCCTGCATGATCTTTATGCAAAGANGCTATCTCTGAAGCTATCTCGTTTATGTAATCTCCTTCATAGATATCTTCAGCATCCTTGCATAAGTTTTTATCGATCTTTGAAAATACACTTAATACTAATTTATTNATTTGATTACCGAAATCGTTCACATAGTATTCACAGTGAACATCATGCCCTTGAAGTTTTAGAAATTTCGCGATAATGTTNCCATATATAGCACCTCTTCCATGGCCCACATGNAGCGGTCCTGTAGGATTAGCGGACACAAANTCTAGTATAATTTTTTCTGGTTTTTCTGTTTTTACTGAACTTAAGAGATCATCCTTCTTTAATATCTCGCTTACTATTTCATTTTTTTGAGAGGAATCTATTGTGAAATTAATATATCCAGGTTTTGCAATACTTATTGTAAAATGTTTCTGGTCTCTAAAATTTTCTTTTATCTTCTCAGCAATCTCCATAGGATTTTTCTTCATATCCTTTGAAATTTTCATAGCGATATTCGTATAGTAGTCAGAAGAAATATGTTTGTTAGTTGTCCTATGAATCTCAACAAGCTCAACAGGATCATTCATTTGAAATGCACATTTTAGAGCATATATTATTTCTTCTTTGATTACATCTTCCACTTTAACCTCAGTATAAATCTATTGGGTCAACATCTATTGACCATTTAATATTGTAAAGTTTTTTTCCCTCCATGTATTGTCTTATTTCCTTTGTCTTATGNCCTAATGATACTCGACTCTTTGAACCAAGTATTATTTGATGAACGAACATATTATTTTTTTTGGCAACAGGGGCTTCTGCAGGCCCATAAATAAAAATACTTTTTTGATTTGAAAAATCGTTTTTTAATTGATTAAGGAATGAGTATGATTTTTGCTTATTTTTTGAGGAAGCTCTTATTAAGGAAATATAGCTAAATGGTGGAAGATTAGATTTNTTCCTTTCAATCATTTTTTCTTGTGAAAATCTCTCGTAACCATGCTTCAAAAGTGTTTTAAATAATGGATGACTTGGGTTCCTAGTCTGAATAATTACTTTACCTTTTTCGTATTTCCTTCCTGATCTTCCAGACACTTGGGTTACAAGTTGAGCTGTTTTCTCGAGCCCTCTGAAGTCAAGACTATAAAGTCCTGAGTCTATATCTATAATCCCAACAAGTGACACATTGGGGAAGTCATGACCTTTCACTAACATCTGCGTCCCGATAAGAATATCAATCTTGTTTTCATTTGCATCGGAGACAAATTTTTTAAGTTTACTAATATTAGAAATCGAATCACTATCAATTCTCTGAATTCTCGCATCTGGAAACAAATCCCTTACTTTATCTTCAATTCTCTGGGTGCCAAAGCCCAGTGGTATCAAATCACATTGTTTGCAATTACCTGGATTTTTATTAATTTTTTGATTATTGCCACAGTGATGACACTTCAGCGTCATAATAGATTTATGGTAAGCCATAAAAGATTCNCAAACACTACATTTCGACACCCATCTACATATTGAGCANGTCAATGCATGNCTAAAACCTCTTCGACCAATATAAAGCAATGATTGTTTCTTTTTTTCTAACTGCATTTTGATTTCTCTCATCAAGTANTGTGAGATACCATTCACTGGATAATCTTTATTTAAGTCAACCACAACAACTTCTGGCAAAGATGTCTTATGATATCTTTTAGTTAATTCATATTTTATTGACTTATTTATAGATACATTATGTAGACTCTCAAATGATGGTGTTGCACTTCCAATAATTACTGGAATGTCCAAGTTTTTAGCTCTTACAATAGAGAGATCTCTGGCATGNTATTTGAATTTTTCCTGTTGTTTCAATGATGAATCATGTTCTTCATCAACAATGATCATTTTNAGAGATGGGAATGGAAGAAAGATGGATGATCTTGTTCCAATAATAATATCAGTCTTACTCTGAGTTATTTTCTTCCATACTATCATTTTATCTTTTTCAGTCATGCTAGAATGATATGGTTGAATATCCGAACTCATATATTTTCTGAATCTGTCAATAGTTTGAGGAGTAAGATTTATCTCTGGAACGATTATTAGAACTTGACCACCATTTCTAATTACTTTTTTTGTTAATTCAATGTAAACTTCGGTTTTACCGCTACCTGTGACCCCACTAATTAAAAAGTTATTGAATGTGTTTAGTTTGGTATTTATGCTTTTACATATTTTTTCTTGCTGNTCATTAAGTTTGATGCGTAGATTTTTTGAGAGGAGATTTACTTTATCTTCTATTTTAATTTTATCTATCAACCCACCTTTTTTTAAACGTAATGGTATAGCGCTAAATATAACTTGTCCTATAGGATATTGGTAATAATTACTTGCCCAACAACATAACTTAAGAATTTCATCGACAATAACTGGCTCAGCGTCAATTATTTTTGTTATATGTTTTAATTTATAGCCAAATCTATCTGTTTTTTTGTAATTCTTAACTTCAATCACAATACCTAAAATTTCTTTTTTCCCAAACGGAGCGATTACTCTCATACCTGGAAGTATTCCTTTGTGAGCCTCAAGTATTCTGTAGGTGAAAGTTTGATAAAAGGGGTAGTTAACGGCTACATCAATGATTTTTTCCATAATACATTATACATTTATAGGTAATCCAAGCTTAGNCAATGGTCATGATTTTTTATCCACAGATTTTGTGGATAAAATTGTGGATAAATGCCAAAAGACAAAGCTTTTCCATTTCTCTATTTCATATGTAACAGATTGTCTATTTTATAATCAATCACAAAAGTTTATAATTATCATATATTTATGTAATATTTGCTTACATTCTTGTCATAGATACTATACAAAACTATGTTTATTTGAGAACGACTCTCATTGTTAATAAAGCAGATTTATTTCCTATAAATCCTAGCAAAACCAGAGTTTTCTTAGGCTTAAATAGTACTCTTAGGATATTTTTTTTGGTAGCTGGGTGCTTTATAAGTGAAATTTGGTGTATTGTACTAAAATAGCCAATTAACTGATATATAATGATTTGATGATAGGATTTCGACAAATATTGCGACTTAATGCCGCTGGACACCCAACTGGATGGATAGATTACCAAACAGCTGCAAAGTTATACCATTTAGGTCAAATTGCTTATGAGTGTGGATCAACTAATATCCATATAAGAGGCGGTATGAACCGCCTTACGGGCACTAGAAGCTCTCTTGACATAAACTCTATAATAGCGACTAAGAGTTCACATAAATTGGATTATTCGGCGTTTACACCCTCCTTAAATAACTCAACTTTATTTATGAGAGATGCAAATACATGTTTATACTGCGGNCAAGAGTTCTCTTATAAGCATTTATCAAGAGACCATATAATACCTATCTCACAGGGTGGTGAGGATATCTGGACAAATGTTGCAACAGCATGCAGAAGATGTAATAACCTTAAAGGTGGCAGGACGCCTGAAAAAGCAAAAATGATGCTCATTGCTGTACCATTTAGCCCATCTCGTGTCGAATATCTGATTCTAAGAGGCAGAACTATTTTGGCAGATCAAATGGAATTTTTAATATCCCATATCTCAAAAAATAGCCCTTTATTTGCTAGATATAAAACCACATAGCTACTAAAATATTCTTATGAATTCAACTGATAAGAATGGAGTCTTGCTAATAAACCTTGGTACGCCTAAATCTCCAACGACTTCAGATGTTAAGACGTATCTAAAAGAGTTTTTATCTGACAAAGACGTAATTAGGTTGCCGAGATTCTTTTGGATTCCACTATTGAATTTTGTCATTCTGAGAACAAGACCAGCCCAAAGTGCGGAACTATATAAAAAAGTATGGACTAAATGGGGATCTCCTCTTTTATATAATACTTACCTTCAAGCAGGATTACTGAAGAAAAAATTTGAAGCTGAGTCTATCGATAACTTCTATGTTGATGTAGCAATGCGTTATGGATCACCATCAATTGAATCAAAANTATTACAAATGTACAAAACTGGGTANCGTAAAATTGTGATAGTACCGATGTTCCCACAATACTCTACGACAACAACAAGATCTATAGCTAGAAAAATTCATTTAGTACTTTCGAAAAATAAGTTGTCTGATAAATTACACATAAATTTTATAAAAGACTTTCACAAAAATCAGAAATACATCGAGGCATGCTGCGCTCATATTAAAGANCATCAAACAAAACATGGTAAACCTGACAAGCTAATCTTGTCTTATCATGGTATACCCGAGTCATATGTAGGTGATGATGANCCATATCAAGATCAATGTTTTGCAACTTCACAACTCATTGCCAAGAAACTAGATCTTGAAGAGAATAACTATGAAGTCGCATTTCAATCAAGATTTGGAAAGGCTGAGTGGATAAAGCCATACTTAGCTCAGAGATTAGAAACTCTTCCTGATGAGGGCAGTAAACACATTCAAGTATTTTGCCCAGGATTCTCCTCTGACTGTCTTGAGACGATAGAAGAAATTGGAGAAGAATCTTGTGAGTTATTCCTTGAATCCAAGGGTGAAAAATTTGAGTTTATCCCTTGTTTAAATGGTTCGGACAAATTCATCAATTTAGTATTTGATCTTGTAGTAAATAATGAGAAATTTAACACTAACTACGAGTCTTTATTTTAAAATCTTTTTTGTCAGCTTTAATTGTAATTTTGCATAATCTGGTAAGCCTTTTTTAAATGGAGGAATATCCTCTCCTAAGATCATCTCATTAATATATTCTTTACATTTTCTGGTAATACTAAATCCATCTTTTGTGATAAAGTTTTTCGGTAATTTTTTCTCTGTATTAGCCACTTTTTCTAATTTAACAGACCCGACNCTCCATTTTTTTCCTGTTGCACTTCGTTTGATGGTAACCATTACATCTGAAATATTTTTTTTTAAAAGTTTTATAGACTCTTCACCAACAATGTAGGCTTGCTCTACATCCGCCTTAGAGCCAATATGCCTTGATGCTCTTTGTAAATAATCAGCCACAGCCCAATGCACCTTGATATTTAACGATCCTGTTATCATTCTTGCAAGTACTGGGGCTACACCTCCCAAATGTGAGTGGCCAAAACTATCTTTTGTTTTCGTGGAAGAAATGAAGTCTCCTTTCTTATCTTTTATTCCCTCTGACGAGACAATTACGCAAAAACCATCATCATCGACAGACTTTTTCACTTTTTTTAAAAATTTTGATTTATCAAAAGCAATCTCGGGGAATAGTATAATATGTGGTGCATTATTATTTAGACCCTTTATGACCCCAGAAGAGGCTGCTAACCATCCAGCATGNCTCCCCATTACCTCTAATAAGAAAACTTTAGTAGATGAATTGGACATCGAGGATACATCCAAGGATGCTTCTAANGTTGAAGTTGCAATATACTTTGCTACAGTTCCAAAACCAGGACATGAGTAAGTTTCGGGTAAGTCATTATCAATCGTTTTCGGAATACCGATACATTTAATATCTAATTTGTTCTCTCTAAAAAACTTAGATAGTTTGAGNGTAGTATCTTGAGAATCACCNCCACCATTATATAAAAAATAACCTATGTTGTGTGCTTGAAATACATCAAATATCTTCTTAAATTCAGATTGATTTTTTCTCGGGTCCTTCAACTTGATCCTACAAGAGCCAAACGCTCCACCGGGAGTATGTATGAGCTTCATTATCTCTGATTTCTTTTCTGTTTCTATATCTATCAGGTCTTCGTTAAGAGCTCCGGCTATCCCATTTTTTCCGACATATAGCTTACCAAAAATTTTTTTATTTCTCAGGTAAGCATCATATATTCCTCTTGCTGTTGCATTAATTACAGGTGTGACGCCACCAGATTGTGCATAGAATATATTTTTTTTTATATTTGATCTCTTGATAACAAATTTCTCCAAGATGTCATTATATTTTCGCTTATCCCAATTTCGTCGAAAAAAATTTCAAGCTTATCTAAATCTGCTGATTGCTTCTCATCAGTCATAATAAAATCTTTTATATTACACAGTGTAGCAAGTTTTTTTGATTTATAGATAATTTTTTTATTTGCTTTAAGTATATCTGAAATTCTTAAAAATCTTTTNCCAAATATTTCAGGTAANTCATTTAAGTTTTCATAAATTTCATCCAAGCTATGATATTGGGAAATTAGTTGTTTTGCGGTAGTACTCCCAATTCCTGGAGCCCCAGGAATACAATCTACCGAATCACCCATTAGTGCTTGGTAGTCAGGCATAAATCTTGGAGAGAATCCAAGCAACCTAGTAATATCACTAAAGTTATATTTTTTACCGCTATAATTCCACCANATGTCTTTCGAGTATATTAATTGATAAAGATCCTTATCATTAGTGATTACTATATTATTCACGTTAACATCTAGATTTTTCTGACTTATGGTATAGAGAAGATCATCGGCTTCATAATCCTTGCTTGCGTAATTGCTAATTCCAATTATNTTTAAAAAATCCTTACACAATTGAAATTGGTTTATTAAGTCATCTGGCGGATATGGTCTATTTTTTTTATAATCTTTATAAATTTTGTTCCTAAAGCACGTACCCAAAGATTCATCAAAGGCCATACATATTTTTTTTGGCTTATATTTATACAAGAAATTTCTAATAAAGCTAGAGAAACCCATGAATGAGGAAATTGAAATACCTTTTTTAGTAACTATCTCTGGCATTGAGAACCAGTACTTTAAAACAAACCCAGTCGCATCTATTAAATATGATGACTCGTCTTTATTGGACAATTTTTATAAGATCTCCAACCTCAGGATTACCCTCAGGATAGTGACCATTCAGGAGCATTAATTTTTCTTTTGCAAATTTTCCTAANGGTGATGATTTCGCAAGACTTTCGTATGACATACCCTCTCTAAATCTCACAACTTTTATTTTAAGACCTTTAGANTTTGCTATTTCCTCCTTTGTCATCTTTTTGAATGATTCAAGCATTTGTTTTGCTGAGTCATCATTTTTGAGGTCGCTCATAGTAATAGATGCAATCCATGCTTTCGGCTTTATATCTTTAGTATCTAGATCAAATATAATAATAAATCTTTTATAATAAGTACTTAACGGTGTCTCATTTTTATATAAGTGAGTAAAACCATTCAAATTATTGAAAGAAAAAATTTTTTGCTCAANAAGTACATTGTTATTTAAAAACCCTGACTCTTTCACTCCATTTTTAAGGTATTGCTCAGGAGTCAANCCATTATCTAGGTCATCTTTTAATAAGTCGTCAGCTCTCATTACAATTTGATCGCCATCTTTTGTCAATTCTAGGCGATCGGGTAAATTTTTAAACGCCCACTCATCGTCAATATCAAAACGTATTTCAAAAATGGGATGGTAAAAAACTGAGTCTTTAACATATCCCTCTTCTGGACTAGTNCCATAATTTGAACCATCTAGTAACTTTAGAAACCTCTCTTTATTGGTCTTGAGATTTTCTTTGTTCTCACTATCCTCTTTTAAAGCATTTATTCTTTTCTGGCTATCTGGATGAGTAGAAAATATTCCATGATAGCCTACATTAGGCGGTCTATTTTCACTCTTAGCGATAACTTTTTCTAATTCATCTGATTGTTTCATAATCTCAAGAAAACCAGACATAGCTGTTGGGTCATANTCATTGATTAGTAGATATTCTGCTCCGAGTTGATCTGCNTCAAGTTCATATTTTCTTCCATAACCTCTATTAATAGCGACATTTAACATACTAAAAGCATTATTAGTGAGCTGACTTCCGGGTACATTAGCTTGTATTACTCCTAAGAGTAGATTTGTTATTTGCGCATTACTCATTCCTCTAACAGCATGTCTAGCAGTAATATGCCCAATCTCATGTCCTAGCACACCAACTAACTCTGCTTCCGAATTAAAGTAATTCAACATGCCTCGATACATNTACACATAACCACCAGGTGTAGCGAATGCATTAAATTGCGGAGAATCAATTATAGTAAATTTCCACTTGAGATTAGGCCGATGACTTTTCCTAGCAATTTCAGTTCCTAATTTTTGGATATAGTCATTTAACTCTTTATCATCAAGAATTTTACTCTCCTCTAAAATTCTCTCATGATAGTTTGCGCCTATTGAAATCTCTTGTTGTTCACTNATAACGACAAAATCNGGATTACCTGTCACTGGATTCGTAGCGCATCCTTTAAGTACAAATAAGACTATTATTAATGGTATTTTTATTTTCGATAATCTATCCATGATCATAATTATGTTGGTTCGCAAAATAATTTTCAATTCCTTTAAGAGCTTTTGCTCTGTGACTTATTTGATTTTTATGATCTTTNTCTAATTGTGCTGAGGTTTTTTTGAATTCTGAAAGGAAAAAAATGGGGTCATAACCAAAGCCATTATCTCCTATTGATTTTTCAGCTATATAACCTTGCCAAGAGCCAGTACTTATAATGGGGAAAGGGTCATCTGGAAACCTCATAAATACAATAACACATCTGTAGCATGCTCTTCTATTTTCAAATGGAACACCGTCGAGTTCCTTTAGGAGTTTGATATTATTTTCTTGATTTGTAGCATTATCTCCTGAAAATCTTGCAGATTTCACTCCTGGTTTTGCATTAAGGAAATCAACTTCTATACCAGAATCATCTGCTATAGATGGAAGGCCAGATGTAATAGATGCACTTCTAGCTTTAAGAATTGCATTCTCAACAAAGGAAGTGCCTGTCTCATCAACCTCTGGTATTTCCAGGTCTCTATGAGAAATGAGCTTAACTGGCAAGTTCTTGAGTATGTCCTGTATTTCTAGAATCTTCCCCTCATTTTTTGAGGCTAACATTATCTTCATTAATAATTTCCAAACTGTTTATCTATAATATAAAATTATAATCTAATATAAAGAATATGAATAAAAATAATAACACAGAGTCTGATCAAATTAGGGTATCAGATATATCAAATAAAGAGGTTACTGAGAGATTGGCAGTTTCTGAAGGTTACATATCTCTATCTTCGGAGACTTTATCCATCATAAAACAGAATTCCAATAAAAAAGGTAATGTAATAGCAACTGCGAAAGTTGCTGGGATCATGGCTGCTAAACAGACTTCAAATATAATCCCTCTCACGCACCCATTATCTATAGAAAATATTGAGATCGAATTTACTTTTTTAGAAAATAAACTTAAGTGTCAATCCACGGTATGTACCTCAGGTAAAACAGGTGTTGAAATTGAAGCACTATTAGCAACAGAGATCTGTTTGCTGACTGTATATGATATGTGTAAGTACATAGATAAATCGATGATAATTTCTGATATAAAACTTCTCAAGAAAACAGGTGGGAAATCAGGTGACTTTCAACGATAAAATAATACATGAAAACTATTAAATACTCTCTTGTGTTTCTTGGATTGATCTTGATAGGATCTTTCATATATGGAAAATTCTTCTTTGACCTTGATGATTACAAAGGTGATATAACTAATTATGTTTCTGAGAAAATTAATTATGACTTCACTTATAATGGTGAACTCATATTAGAATATGAACCAAACGCAACAATAATTGTCACAAAAATTGTAATAAGTGATCCAAATAAGAATCAAATTATTACTAAAATTGACAAACTAGTCTTGAGTATTAATAAAGACAAAATACTTAATAATATTATAGATGTTGAGACTGTTGATATAAGTAATATGATTTTGTATGGACAAAACGTCGATGAGATGCTTATGAAAACTTATAAACTTATAAAAGATCAAAAATACTCTAGCTATACGAACAATAATTTTACAATTATAGAGCGCATGAAAGCAAATGCTCTAGTCGATAATGATATTATGAGGGTAAACAACATAGACATTACAACCTCGCTTTTACAAATTAAGGGAAATGGTATCATAAATATAAATTCAAAAGTTATTGATTTTATAATGACAGGGTTTTTGAGAAATAAAAATGATGTAGCGACAATTTATAAACAAGAATACCCAGAAGAATTATATGAGAACAAATTGCCTATAAAGTTAAAAGGTAATATAGAAAATATAGATTTCAGTGTTGATCTGACTGATATTATCACTCGACAAATANTAAANCCTATTAAAGATAAAATTCTCGAAGAATTGGAAGAAAAAGTNCGTGAAAAAATTAGATTACCATTTTAAAAATAAAAAAAGAATACAAAAAAGTATCCTTCAATGGTATGACNTTAACGGAAGGCATAATTTGCCATGGAAGAATGAATCNATTTANAGAATTTGGATCTCTGAAATTATGCTTCAACAAACCCAAGTNAAAACTGTGATTCCTTATTATGAGAAGTTTTTNAANAGCTACCCATCTATTGAGAGTTTAATCAATGCAAGTCAGGATGATATATTAAAACATTGGNCCGGCTTGGGNTACTATAGGCGAGCGAANAANATATACGCTGCNTGCAGNATGATTGAGNAAGATTTTGATTCTAAATTTCCGANTACGTTTGACGATATACTAANACTTCCTGGTATTGGAAGAACAACTGCTTCAGCTATNACAACATTTTCCCAAAATGGCAAGCATTCAATCCTTGACGCAAATGTTAAAAGGTTCCTCAGAAGGATATACAATTTATCTGAAGGTGATTTGAAAGACACAGATGATAANCTATGGTTCTTATCAGAAGACTTATTGCCAAATCAGAGACCTGATGATTTCATTCAGGCTTACATGGATATTGGTTCTCTGATCTGCAAAAATAAAAAACCTGATTGCTCAATATGTCCTACATCGTCATTATGTTTATCATTATCAAACAATAATGTTGAAACAAAACAGAATAAAAAATCCCGCATAAGAAAAGTAATACAAAAAAAGAATTTATGGTCAGTTGTGGTCTATGACGAAAATAATAAACTTTATTTAGAAAAAATATCACTCGGTGACCTATGGTCCGGTTTATACTCATCCCCAATATTTACCTCACATAATGATCTAACTCAATGGGCAAAATCCAAAAAACTGATTGACAGTATTTCGAATAATAAGTGGAGCTTTCAACACAGGTTATCGCATATTAATTTTACAATCACAGTTTTTGTATGTAATCTAAAGAAAAATAAAAAAGTTAGCCTAATTGAAGATAATTGGTATAATCTATCAAATATTACGATTGGAATACCGAAATATCAGAATAAAATTAATGAAAAATTCAGACAACTTATATGACTAAGGTAAATTGTGTAAAACTAAAAAAAGAGGCAGATGCGCTTGATTATCAGCCATATCCAGGTGAGCTTGGAGAGAGAATACACAAGAATGTCTCTGCAGAGGCATGGGAATTATGGTTGAATCACCAAACAATGCTTATCAACGAGATGCGTTTAACCCCTGTCGATCCCAAAGCTCGAAAATTTCTCGAGGAAGAGATGGAGAAATTTTTTTTTGGAGAAGGCTCTGCAGCACCGCAAGGTTATGTTCCAGAGGATAATAAATAGCCCAGGTAGCTCAGTCGGTAGAGCAGAGGACTGAAAATCCTCGTGTCGGCAGTTCGATTCTGTCCCTGGGCAATATTCCATGAAACTTGAAGATAAAAATCAATATTTAAATGATGCGCTTAAATTCCATGATGATGGTGAATTAGATAGAGCAGATGAATTATACTTGGCTATTCTTCAAATAGATGAAAATGATTTTAACGCCAATCATTTACATGGTTGCATACTCTCTCAAAAAAAACAGTATGATGAAGCAATAAACTTTATCTTGAAATCACTCGAAATAAATAATCAAAATTATGAAGCAAACAATAATCTTGCATTAGCATACAAAAATAAAAAAGAATTTGATAAAGCAGAGGAATATTTTCATCTGGCAATCGCTTTAAATAAAGATGATCCAAGAGCCTATTTCAATTTGGCAAATTTATTCACTGAACTGAAAGACTACATGAAAGCAATTGANTATTTCCAAAAATCATTTAATTGTGANAAAAACTTTATTGATGCTAAAAAAAGTATGGGCGAAGTTTATCAATATCTTTTCCAAAAAACAGATAAAAAAGATTATTTAGATGATAGCATAAATTGTTTTTATGCAGTTTTAGAAAATAATCCAGAGGATATATATTCGCTTACATTACTTGGTCTAGCNCAACTCTGGAAAGGNGATATTATCAAAGCTGATAAATATTTTAATAAAGCCCATAAACTCCAATGTGATGATAAAAACTATTTAGACATTAATATCAAAAAAGTATTATCGAATAAAAAATGCCTAGAGGTTCTTTTAAAACATGAGTATGAGCAGTTGACATATATTGATAATGATACAGATGAAATAAGGAACCCAAAATTTTCTAGGGATTACTATGATAAACTCAAGAAGTTGTCTNCAAGTATCTCATCCGATGATTTTGATATAAGCAAAATATCTTATGAATTTATGCAGTCACTTATGAAACCTCTCTACAATAAAGCACCGAAAAATTTCTCCAATTGTCTTATTAANAGAGTTGGTAACATTAAGGAGATTGAACANAATTATAATAAATCNAATCCTGAAATAGGGATCCTAGATAATTTTCTTACACAAGAAGCTTTGGGTGATCTCCAAAAATATTGTAGAAATGCAAATATCTTTAAACAACCTTACGAGTTTGGATATGTGGGTGCTTTTCTAACTAAAGGATTGTCTAATAAATTTTTTCTTAAATTAACTGAAGATATGCGAACTACATATCCTGGNATATTCAAGAACCATAGACTGACCCAAGCATGGATATTTAAGTATGACAATAAAAGGATTGGAACAAAGATTCACTCAGATCAAGCATCCATAAATGTTAATTTCTGGATTTCACCAGATAATGCAAATCTGGATGTTAATAGTGGCGGCCTTGTTATATGGGATAAAATTCCAGANNCTAATTCTAGGTTCAAGGAGTATAATAGCCATAAAGCTTCTAATGAAATGCTGGAATTTTTGAAGACTTCTGATACTAAAGCATTNAAGATCCCTTATAAAGAAAATAGGTGCNTTATTTTTAATTCTAAGCTTTTTCACTGTACAGATGTATTTCATTTCGAGGAATCGTATATTAATCGTAGAATTAATGTCACTTTATTGTTTGATTAAAAAAAAATAGTCAGTTGTCTTTAAAAATTTACCAATAGATCATATACTAGTATATGGANGGATCATTGAAGCAGAAAGCGCAATTCAAACTAGGACAAATCGTTTACCACTCTAAGTTCAGGTATAGAGGNGTAATTGTTGATGCTGACCCGTTTTTTCAGGGAACTGAAGAATGGTATGAAAATGTCGCAAAATCCAAGCCAGATAAGAATAANCCTTGGTATCATGTACTTGTTCATGGTCAAGGCAATGAAACTTATGTCGCCGAAGGTAATTTAACAACTGACTTAAGTAAAGAACCTATCGACCATCCGTTTGTAGAGATATTTTTTAATGAATATGATAACAGTGGATCTTATTCATTAAAACAAACATTTAATTAATGGAAATAATTTCCTCAATACTGGATAGATTTAAATCCAAAAATAAATCAGATATTGTCTCAACAGCATCAGAAAGTTTTGAAGATAAATCTATTTTATCAATATGTATTTTAATGATAGAAGTATCGAAATCAGACGATAATTTTGATGCTATAGAGAAGAAAGAAATTTTATCAATTCTTCAAAATAAATATAAATTAAATCAAAAACAAATTGATGTTTTAATGGAAATTGCAAGTCAAAAAAATGAAGAAATGATTTCACTTCATGAGTGGACATCAGTCATCAATAACACTTATAGTTATGATGAAAGAGTTGGTATCCTAAAATCACTTTGGGAAGTAGCGCATGCCGATAATCAGATTGATAAATATGAAGATTATACAATTAGAAAAATAGCAGATCTAATCTATGTAAAACATTCAGATTTTATTAAAGCAAAACACGAATAGTTATTTGATTCTAAATGTTGCAACTGACCCAAAGAAATTGTTAGAAAAATTAACCATAATATTATCTAAAATTGAATAACTCGAAATTGACTTATCAATAACTTTAAAATTATTCTTATCACAAAACTTCAAGAAATCATTAATAGTACAAAGATGGATATTTGGTGTCTCATGCCAACTATATGGTAATTCTCTGGTCATAGGCATCCTACCACTAAAGAGCAATTGAAACCTCGATGTCCAATGCCCCATATTCGGAAAAGAAATAATCACTTCTTTTCCAATACGTAACATTTCATTGAGCAATTTTTCTGGCTTTTTAACTTCTTGAAGTGATTGTGCTAACACTACGTAGTCAAATGAATTATCTTTAAATTCGTCAAGCCCGTCATCTAAATCAAGTTGAAGAACGCTTATATTATTATTTATCGAACTCTTAATTTGATCAATATTATTATCAATGCCATATCCCGAAACATTCTTGTCCTCTTTTAAAAGTTTTAACAAATGCCCATCACCGCACCCCAAATCGAGTACTCTTGAACTATCTTTAATCCAAGAGCTAATTAATTCTAGATCATCTCTTAATCTCATTTCGTCCTCTTTACAAAATTATCTATCACACTAAAATAATCGTCATTCTTCATCAAAAACGCATCATGACCACCACTTGATTTTATCTCGGCATAGGTGACATCTTTATTATTATCTAATAAAATTTCTACTATCTCTTTGGATCGTGATGGAGGAAACCTCCAATCGGATGTAAATGAAAGGACCATAAATTTACACTTAGTATTGGACAATCTCGAAGTAATATTGTCGCCAAAGTCTTTTATTGGATCAAAATAATCTAGACTTTTTGTCATTAAAAGGTAAGTATTCGCATCAAAATTTGACACAAACTTTTCACCTTGATATCTCAGGTAGCTTTCAATTTCAAATTCAACTTCGTAGTTAAATTTAAGTTCTGACTGTTGTAAGTCCCTCCCAAATTTCTTTTTCATTGAATCATCTGATAAATACGTAATATGACCAAGCATTCTAGCAAGTGACAAACCTTTATCTGGGAATTTATTTTGATTAAGATAATCTCCATCACACCAATCAGGATCTTTCATTATTGCTTGTCTAGCTACTTCATTAAATGCAATATTTTGTGCAGTCAGTTTAGGTGCGGCTGCAATAATAATTGAGTTTTTTATAAGGTTAGGAAATTGTAATGACCACTGAAATGACTGCATTCCACCGAGGCTTCCACCAACAACGAATTTCCAAAAAGGAATACTCAAGTAATCCATAAGAAGTTTTTGAGTATTAACCCAATCAGCAACAGTGATTATTGGGAATGAAGACCCATAATGTTTTCTAGTCTTTTTATTTATTGAGCTAGGACCTGTAGACCCATGGCAGCCTCCCAGATTATTTAGACACACAACANAGAATAAATCTGTATTAATAGGTTTTCCAGGACCTATCATATTATCCCACCATCCAGGTTTATTATCTTCTTCAGATACTCCAGCTGCATGGTGATTTCCTGATAAGGCATGACAAATTAAAATAGCATTGTCTTTTGATGAATTTAATTTTCCATACGTCTCGTATTTTAATTCAAAAGATTCTAAAACTTCACCACAACTAAGTTTAATACTAGTATTTATTTGTGCGAGATCAGTTTTAAGGTTTAAGTTCATAATTGATTGGCTAGATGAAAAATAGGTGGGATTATCAGCATCTGAAGTACACGAATGATTACTAATAGGATTATTGGTGAAAAATCAATTCCAGAAGACATAGGTAGTACATTCCTAATTGGTCTGTACAATGGCTCACACAACTCGTCTATAAGAGAAAAAATGGGATGAGAATTATATGCCATAAACCAGCTACCAATTGCACCAATTATTATAGCCCACCATAATATAGTGAAAACCTCATCTAAAAGCTTACCAAAACTAGCGACTATAAGTGCATTAACAGAAAAATCAAAACCTATGTTGAAATACATAAAATATATTTTGAGTGCTGTTACGGCAGTAGCCATAATAATTATTCCAAAATCTACTCTACCCACATACATTGGTATAATTCTTATTGGCAATAATATGTAATCTGTAATTCTAACTATTATTTGGCATACTGGATTATAGAAATTTACACGCATTAATTCGAATAGAAATCTTAATATGAGACTAAATTGAATAAAGCTGATAATTGTAATTATTATGAAAAATAATGGCTGTGTAGAGTAATTTTCCATTATTTATCTTTCCCTAATTGTATTGACCGTTGATAAGCTTTGATAATCGAATTAACTATAATTTTTTCAACATTCCCTTTAGTCATTTGCTTGAGTGCAGCCTCTGTTGTACCTTTTCTAGATACAACCGTATTTTTAATTGATTTTAATTCCCGTTTATCGCTATGACAAGTAAATCCAGTAGCATAGAACATATTTCTAGCAAGATCTTCAGCGTCTTTGTCTTTGAATCCTAGTCTCTTGAATGCATTTTTTATGATTTCAGCAAAATGTATGAAATACGCTGGACCACTTCCGCATAGAGCAGTAATTTTATCAAGCTGTAACTCACTCTTGACATCGCTTATTGTGCCAAATAATTTGAATAGTAGATTTATTCTGCTTATAACTTTTTTTTCTACATTTTTTCTGTAATAAACGAAAGATAGTGCATTTCCGTATTTTGCATTTATATTTGTCATGACTCTAGCTGTTATGAATTGATTATTTAAATCCTTGTTAATTTTATTCAATTTTATTCCTGCCATTAAACTCACGACTATAGTCTTTTTAGAGACATATTTAAGTATATCATTTGTTATTTTCGGGAAAACTTGTGGTTTCACTGCTAGCAAAAGTATCTCACAACTAGATATTTCTTTTCCAATTNTTTTTTGAAATTTGAATTTGCTTTTCTTAGAAAATTTCTTCTTTGATGAGTCAATGTCATATAGAATAATATCGATGTTACATTTTGACTCGCCAATCCTTTCGATCAAGCATTGAGCTAAATTTCCAACCCCAATTATTCCTAATTTCATCGTATTTATTTCCTCTCTCCGAAGATCAGACTTCCTATTCTAATTAGATTAGACCCATGTGCAAGAGCTATTTTATAGTCATTACTCATCCCTATTGATAAAGTATCAAGGTGCTTATATCTACCCTTAAGATCTTCGAAATATTTCCTCATAAGTTCATAGGATTGATAGTTTCTATTATCAAGATTATCTTTAGATGGAATAGCCATTATGCCTCTTACGTTAATATTTTTATATTCTATTGATCTTTTTAAAAGTTTTTCTAATTCTTCTTCATACAGACCTGATTTTGACTCTTCTTTGTCAATATTTATCTGCAAACAAATGTTAGTGTTCTTATTGATTTCCCTGGAGAATTCATCAATCATCCGTAAATGTTTTTCTGAACAAACAGTTTGTATCCAATCAAAGAGTCTCACAATCTCTTTTATTTTATTTGATTGAATTCTACCAATAAAATGCCACTCTATATCATCAAGTTTTAATTCAGTTATTTTGTTTTTTGCTTCTTGAAGATAATTTTCACCAAATACCTTGTATCCCAACTTATACACTTCATTAATTGATTCACATGTTTGAGCTTTNGATACGATAAGTAGTTTGACATTTTTTTGTCCAGATTTTTCAATGTCTCCTGTAACTAACTCTAGACTATCCTTATATTTTTGAATCATTTAATCCTATTCTTCATTACAAGGGACATAATTGCCATTCTTATAGATATACCAGAGGTGACTTGATCGAGTATTACTGAATGTTTGCCATCTGCAACCTCTGATTCTATCTCTATCCCACGGTTTATTGGACCTGGATGCATAACTATCACATCTTTATCTGCTGATTTTAACTTCTTACTGGTTAATCCAAAACTTTTATAATAATCATCTGTTGATATTAGCGCTTCATGCATCCTTTCCTTNTGGAGTCTTAGCATAATAACAACATCACNATTCTTTATCCCATTCTCCAAGTCATCAAAATATGTTACGGGAAGAGTGTNAATATTTTCAGGCATAAGTATTTTCGGACCAATAATATTTATATTTTTTACGTTGAGTATGGTTAGGCTTGAAATCAGTGACTTTGCAACTCTAGAGTGAAGGATATCACCAACAATCGAGACAGAGAGGTTATCAAAATTTTTCTTATATTTTCTAATCGTAAACATATCCAGCATTGCTTGAGTTGGATGAGCATGAATGCCATCTCCAGCATTTATTACAGATATTTTGCTACCAACTTCTTTAGCAATAAAATGCGGTGTTCCAGAAATAGAATGTCGGACAATAAACATATCACAGCTCATTGCTTCCAATGTTTTAATCATATCTATGATAGACTCACCTTTCAACGTCGAGGAACTAGCTATATCAATATTTATAAAATCTGCGGACAATCTTTTGGATGCAAGCTCAAAGGTTGTCTTTGTTCTCGTGCTTGGTTCAAAAAATAGACTAGCTACGGTTTTACCTTCTAAATCACGATGTTTCTTCTTTTCATTACTGTTATATTTTTCTGCTAGATCAAGAATTTCAATAATTTGATCTTTCGACATATTAGCGATATTAAGAAAATGTACAATCTTTTTGCTTTTGTTAAATTGTATATTATGATTTGTTTCCATTTTATCGTGTTATATTATCATTAAACCAGCTTTCTAAAATAAGACAAGCAGATATATCATCTACATTAATTTTTTTTTTACTAATTATATTACTTTTTCTCAGCTCTCTTAATTTAGTTTTTGCTTCCTCTGTTGAGAGAATTTCGCTATGCGGTATTATGTCAATTTTATCAGCATAGTTTTTTTCAAGGTTTTTAATAAATATATCAAGATTTTTGTGNACATGATTTTTTTTAATGGCAAAAGGATAACCTATAATTATGGCATGGGGTAGCCATTCTTGTATTATAAGATCGATTTGATTATATACCTCAGTGTCATTATTGATTATTGTAATTGGATTTGCATGGTTAGTTATAGGTTGCCCTACAGCAACCCCAATTTTTTTTAAACCAAAATCAATTCCTATGTACACTCGATTTTTATTTAGTTGACTTATCATTATGATTTATGTTGATCAATTAAATCTAAAAATGATCTAGCTACTTTTGAGGATAAATCATTTGTGTTTCCATCGATTTCTTGTAAACCAGTAGGGGATGTAATATTAATTTCTGTTATAAATTTATCAATTACATCCACTCCAGCGAAATAAATACCATTATTTTTTAGAATTTGGGAAACTATAGTTAAATGATGAAACATTTTTGTATCAACATTCTTAATCTTATAGTTTCCGCCTTGAGCTAAATTTGATCGGAATTCATTTTTTTTAGGGAACCTAAGTAAACCTCTTTCATATACTTCACCATTGTATAAAATTATCCTCATGTCACCATATTTTTGAACATCAATATACTTCTGTACTATTATAAAATTGCTAGGGTCATTTTTTTGTGTTTGCCTCACTTTCTTTTTAAACGCCTTATCTTTTACTGAGGTTTTATTGATTAATTTACCTGCCATCATGTTCAGAGGTTTAACAACAACATTCTTGTGCTTGTTTACAAATCTTTCTATAGTTTCGATATTATTTGAGATAATTGAGGGTAATGTATTTGGGGAGTAACAATCACCTAATATCTTCTCATTCATCAACCTTATTGCAGAAGGTGAGTTGATGACGAGGATCCCTCCCTCTTCTAATTTTCCTAAAATATGAGCAATATTGAGGTAATAGTCATTAACTGGTGGGTCAACCCTAAATAATATTGCATCAATTTTGTTTAATTGTATTTCTTTTGTTTTAGACAATTTATAGAATGGTTCTGTTAACTTATCAATTGATACTTTGGACACTTTTGCTTTTACTATTTTGTTATCTAATACTAATGAATCTGGAATTATATATAATAATTCTGCATCTATCTGTAATTGATTCATCAGCGAAAATGTTGAATCTTTNGTAGGATCTAATGTTTCAATAGGATTCATAGCAACAGCTATTTTGTACATTTTATATCTCTACATTATAAAGTTCTTTTGCAGCAGCTAATATTGCAAGTCTCGCTACGACACCATAAATATAAAATTTATTTGTATCAGAATATATTGACTGTGTGTGGTCTGGGCTTATGCAAACATTGTTGAAGGGAATAGGTTTGAATGTCATTCCTGGTGAATTAAGATTCTCAGAATTATTCTTATCTTGATGAACTCTGTAGAAACCACCCACTAGATTGCTTCCAAAAGAGTATATTACNGGCTCAACTACCTCATTTGGTGTTGAGAGTTTCTCATTAGAGTAAATCCCTTCCTGTAGAATAACACTATTTAGTGTATTCCCACCTTTGGTTTTTGTCATTTTAGTTCGCTGTTTTCTATTTATTGTGATTATATCATCGATTGATTTTACTTGAATTATCCCCATGCCATATGTCCCTGAGTCCGCCTTTATCATTAAATATGGTTTTTCATTAATCGCATATTCATCATATTTCTCCTCTATAAGTTNGAAGAGTTTTGTCGCGTGATAAACAATACATTCTTCGCCTTGNTTTGTCTTGAAGTCTATTTCACCACAATTTCTGAATAATGGCTCTATAAGCCACGAATCAATATTGAAAACTCTTGAAAAGTTATAAATAATGTCGCTATAAAATTTGAAATGAACAGTTTTAGATCTATTCGTCCATCCCATATTTAAATCTGGCAGTATCAATTGTTTTATTTTTTTTAATATCTCTGGTACACCTGCAGACAAATCGTTATTTAAGAGAATGATATCTGGTACAAAAGAACCATAGGATAGCAAACCATCTTTTTTTGTAAGTCTCTGATTTGTCTGATTTAGATCATTAATATCGCCTAATGTACAGCTCTTTGTCTCGAAACCTGCCTTTCTTATCAATCTCTCTAAAACTTCGGAACTCTTAATATAAAATTTATTTCTTGTATGATTTTCAGTTATGATAAGTATTCTCGCAATGTCCACAGATTGTTTTTCTAGTGTGTGCTGTATTGCAGAGATGTACAAAGACTCTAGACTCTCATCAAGATTATTGAAACCTGCGGGAAATAAATTAGTATCAACAGGCGCCATTTTGTAACCCGAATTTCTCAGATCTATCGACGAATAAAATGGAGCGGGATACTTAATCCATTGTTTTCTGAACCAAGCCTCAATCTCGAGATGATTATTTATGATGTGTGAGTGCAACTCATGATTAGAGAATTTCTTTGAGTATTGAGCTATAGATTCAATATTATTCATTTTAAAAAGACTTTAGCAACGTTTGAGCAACAATCGCAGCTGTTTCAGTTCTTAATATCCTATCCCCTAAAGAAACTATATTCCAGTGAAAGTTTCGAGCAGTTTCTATCTCTTCTTTAGTAAATCCACCTTCTGGGCCAATAAGGAGAATTTTCTCAGAACTAATTTTTTTAACTATCGCTAATTTCTCTCCAGATTTATCAAATAAATATTTCTCTCTATGATTAACCCCGATGATTTCAGAGAAAGTTGTTGGATAAGTTATTTCCGGGATAAATAGACCATTAGATTGCTCAGTGGCATGAATTATGATCTTCCTCCAATGTGACATTTTTTTATCATGATCTCCAGGGTGACTTCTCTTAGTTATTATGGGTATTATTTTATCAACTCCAATTTCTGTGGACTTTTGTATTGCTAGGTCCATGTATTTATTATTTGAAATAGACTGTCCTAAAATAGTCATATCTTTNTTTTTTNNAATNTCTCTATTTANTCGATTAACNTTNATNTAATCCTNTTCANCAAAGTNAACTTTTCCAGAATATTCTTTTCCATTNCCNTTAAANAAATAAATTTCTGNTNCATTTTTCAGTCTTAGNACATTTTTTANTCTATTTATATTTTCTTTGTTAAGAAGTATTTTCTTATCTACTTTTATATCTTGATCAAAAAATATTCTNTGANTTTTATTTGACTGCAAAATTNATAGCACCTTCAATAACNTCTANTACATGNTCAATTTCCTTATGATTGATAACATAGGGTGGCATGAAGTATATNACNTTTCCTAGAGGTCNTATGATTACGTTNTTTTCNAGTCCATATTTATAAGCCTNAACTCCTCTTCTTTCTTTCCAGTNATAAGGNTGTTTAGTTCTTTTATNTTTTACTAATTCTATGGCAGATATCATACCAGTTTGTCGAACATCTCCTACATGATCATGATCNTCAAACNTACTTAATTTTTTCCCTATATAGANCGANGTTTTTTTATTCTTGTNAATGACATTCTTTTTTTCAAACAGATCTAGAGTAGCATTAGCAGCAGCACATGNTATTGCATTCCCGGAATAGCTATGNGAATGAAGGAATGCATTNAGTTTAGTGTATTCGTCGTAAAATGCATCATATATATCGTTCGTAGTGAGAATTGTTGATAAGGTTAAATAGCCGCCTGTGATACCCTTTGATAAACAAATAATATCGGGTGTAATTTTTGCTTGCTCATAAGCAAACATTGATCCTGTTCTTCCAAACCCCACGGCAATCTCATCTGCTATTAAGTGAATATTATATTCATCACAAAGTTTTCTAAGAAGTTTTAGATAAATAGGGTGGTACATCCTCATGTATCCCGCGCATTGAACTAATGGCTCTACAATAATGGCAGCGATTTCTTCATGATTTTTTTCTACTTGTTTTTGCATGAAGCTGAACATTAGNTCAGAGTGCTCTCTATCTGAAATGTTTGAATTTTTTTTATTATAACAATCAGGAGATGGGACTATAATCGTATTTTTAAGTATCTTCTTNTAAGTTTTTTTATAAAGATCAATATTGCTTATTGAGAGTGATCCAAGAGTTTCACCATGATAGCTATTAGATAGCGCAACAAATTTATTTTTATTTTTAAAACCAAGATTCTTCCAATAATGAAAACTCATTTTCATTGCCGCATCTATTGCAGAAGATCCNTTATCTGTAAAAAAACATTTNTTGATTTTACTAGGAGACAGTTTAATTAGNCTCTCTGCAAGATTAATTGCCGGTTCATGTGAAAAACCTGCTAATAGCACATGTTCTAGATTTTTTAGTTGTGTTTGTATTTTACCATTTATATAGTCATTTGAGTGACCAAATAAATTCACCCACCATGAACTTATAGCATCTATGTACTTTTTATTCTCATAATCATATAACCAGACCCCTTTCCCTCTTTTGATTGGAATCATCGGAATATTTTCATGATCTTTCATTTGAGTGCATGGATGCCAAATAGAAGACAAATCTCTCTCTATAAGCCTTGACGATTTATTTTTTTTCGTATTATGCATTAATAATATAAAGCACTAAGTCTATATAAATGTAATAGCTTAGTATCTATATTCGTCTTTTTTGAATGGCCCATCTACATCTACTGATATATAGTCAGCTTGTTCTTTTGTAAGCTTTGTAAGCTTAACACCGAGTTTATCGAGATGCAGCATTGCAACTTTTTCGTCTAAATGTTTTGGAAGGACATAAACCTTATTCTCGTAGGATTTATGATTTTTCCATAATTCAATTTGAGCCATTACTTGATTTGTGAAAGAACATGACATTACAAAACTTGGGTGCCCTGTTGCGCATCCTAAATTTATCAATCTNCCCTCTGCGAGAAGAATTATACTCTTTCCATCTGGGAATATGATCTGATCTACCTGAGGTTTAATATTTTCCCATTTGTATTTTTTAAGACTTGCGACATCAATTTCATTATCAAAGTGTCCTATATTACATACTATCGCGCCATTTTTCATATTTTTCATATGATCGTGGTTAATAACATTAAAATTACCTGTTGCGGAAACAAATATATCAATCTCGTGAACATAGTCATTTATGTCAACAACTTTGTATCCCTCCATTGATGCTTGAAGTGCACATATAGGATCAATCTCACTTATCAGAACGTTTGCTCCTAATCCACGCAATGAGCCTGCAGAGCCTTTACCAACATCCCCATATCCACATACAATAGCTAGTTTGCCCGCAATCATCGTATCGGTTGCTCTTTTAATTCCATCTACTAGAGATTCCCTACACCCATATAGATTATCAAATTTAGATTTTGTAACAGAGTCATTTACGTTCATTGCTGGTATCTTGAGCGTATTATCTTTCTCCATTTCATAAAGTCTGTGAACACCCGTAGTTGTTTCCTCAGATACCCCTACTATAGCATCCAGAAGCTCTGGATGTTCTTCGTGAATAATACCTGTGAGGTCTCCACCATCATCTAGNAACATATTTGGTTTCCATTCTGGGTCACCAACTATTGTTTGATCTATGCACCATTTGTATTCCTCTTCTGTCTCACCTTTCCAAGCGAAGACAGGAATATTTTGTTCAGCTATCGCTGCTGCGGCATGGTCTTGTGTAGAAAAGATATTACATGACGACCATCTAACACTTGCACCTAATTCTACTAGAGTTTCAATTAAAACTGCAGTCTGAATGGTCATGTGTAAACATCCAATGATATTAGCTCCTGCTAGAGGTTTTTGTCCTCTATACTCTTCCCTAATAGCCATTAGACCTGGCATTTCAGTTTCAGCGATTCTAATTTCTTTTTTACCAAAATCCGATTGAGATATATCTGCAACTTTGAAGTCGTCTTTAATTTTTTTTACGTTATCCGTTTTCATATTAATCCTTCCTTAACTAGANAATTGCCTTAGTATATCAATCTTATCTGTTTGTTCCCAAGAAAAATTTGATCCTATACGTCCAAAATGTCCAAATGCTGCCGTTGGCTTATACTTTACATCTAAAAGTTTCAGAGTTTTAATTATTCCTCTGGGAGTTAAATCAAAAACCTCGTTTATTATAGTGGAAATTTTATCATCAGATAATGAACTCGTTCCAAAAGTTTGGACTGATATAGAGGTAGGTTTTTCAACGCCTATTGCATATGAAATTTGTATTTCACATTTTTTTGCTAGTTTAGCTGCAACGATATTTTTAGCAACATATCTAGCCATATAAGCAGCTGATCGATCAACTTTNGATGGATCTTTNCCAGAAAACGCTCCNCCACCATGTCTTGCCATNCCACCATAAGTATCCACAATTATTTTTCTTCCAGTTAAACCACAATCACCAAGCGGTCCTCCTACAACAAAATTTCCTGTTGGGTTTATGTGAACTTTGCAATCCTTTGTCATTAAATTTTCAGGTATTACTGGTTGTATAATTTCATCTCTTACAAATTCTTTCAGTAANTTTAAATTAATTGATTCATTATGTTGAACTGAGAGAACTATCGTATCTACTTTCGTTGGAATATTATCCTCATATCTAAATGTAACTTGACTTTTTGCATCAGGTCTCATCCAATCAACCTTATTTGATATTAAAATATCGGTTTGCTTTTCTACTAATCGATGAGAATAATAGATAGGAGCAGGTAACATAACCTCTGTTTCATCTGATGCATACCCGAACATTAAACCTTGGTCTCCAGCACCTTGCTCATCCTCATTACTCTTGTCTACACCCATCTTGATATCTGGAGATTGCTTATTAATTATTTTTTTTATTTCACAATTTTTGCCATCAAAACCTAAATCTTCCGAGTCATAACCAATATCACAAATTACTTGTCTTAATGTATCGTCAAAATCTAATGATCTGGATGAGGTAATTTCTCCCGCGACAACTATTTTTCCTGGAGTATTTGCTTCACCTTTAGCTAACACCTCGCATGCTACTTTGGATTGTTTNTCTTCTTCAAACATATAATCNAGAACTGAATCAGATAATTGGTCACAAAGTTTATCAGGATGACCTGGTGACACGCTTTCAGAGGTAAATAAATANTCTTTTATCATAGTAACAGTAAACTAATATATCATAAATTATGTGGATATTTAAGATCAATTTATTTTTTATAATTTTTCAGAATATCTTGCTCAACTTCCGTTAAATNTTCGCCGCGCGNGAATTTTTCTAGAAGTTGATGATATTCTTTTTCTTTCATTTTTTTACTACCTGTTTCAATTATTTCTTTTAATGTTACGAGCGCCTCATCAAGATTTTTCTCAATCATTTTCTTATTTAGACAATTAAGGTAAATATTTTTTATATTATCGCTTGTGTCAAGGAATCTATTTAGGTTATAGCCTGATGTTGTCTTGAATGATTTAGCAAGATCAATAATATCATTTAAGGTTTTATTATCCGAAATATTCTTAATTTTATCACTGTAGTCATCCAATATTTCAGGATAATTCATTATGAGTGATAAAATAAGTTTTTCATTGATAGAAATAACTTCTTCGCTCTTTGGCTCATTATCAATCTTTCTCCTTGAATTATTTGATTCTTTATAAAAATATTTTTGATCTANCTTAACAATTTTTTCTATTTTATTAAGCATAAGTTTCTTGAAAACGCCATCTGGTATTTTTTTTATTAANGGTGTTATTTGATTGACAAATCTTGCAGCATCTTCGGTATTTTCAAGATTAAGGGCTTCTCTTAGTTTCCCAGTCATAAAGTCTGACAATTTTATACTTGATTTAAGTTGCTGCTTCAAACTCTCAGGATCCTCTCTTGCGGCCTGATCAGGATCAAGCCCATTACCCAAGAAGCAGAAATTTATTGATAAATCATCGGTATATTCAGGAAGCGAATTTTCAAGCGCTTTCCATGCTGCAGATTTTCCTGCTTGATCACCATCGAAACAAAAAATTATATTATTTGAGTATTTTTTTAATTTTCTCAAGTGAAGTTGTGTAAAAGCTGTTCCTAAGGAAGCAACACTATTATTTATTCCTTTGTTATGAAGTGATATAACATCTGTATATCCTTCCACTATTACTACCTCATTTTTTTTACTTATATTCTTGCTTGATTCGTGCAAACCATATAACTCAGAGCTTTTATGAAATAGTTTAGATTCAGGTGAATTAATGTATTTTGCTTTCTCATCTTTATCTAATGTTCGACCACCAAAAGCGATAACTTTGCCCATGGAATTTTTTATAGGGAATATTATTCGGTTTCTAAACCTATCATAGGTTTTATTGTTTGTGTTTACTAATAAACCAAGTTCAATACCAAGATCTCCGTATGATTTTTTCTCAAGAAAATTTTTCAAACTGTCCCATGAGTCCGAAGCGTACCCTATTTCAAATTGTTTTATCATTTCACGATCAAATCCTCTTGAGGTAAGATATTGATTCGCTTTTTCATTTTTTTCTAGACAGTAAGCAAAGTAATTCTTAACCTCCTCATTAACTGTGANAAATTTTTTGTACTCTTGATTATCTTTNCTGGTGAAATTTGGTAATTCTACATTCGCTATGGAAGCTAATTTTTCAATAGCATCCANAAAAGATAATCCCTCATACTCCCTCAGAAATTTAATAGCATCCCCAGAAGCACCACAACCAAAGCAATGATAAAATTGTTTTGATTGTGAAACATTGAATGATGGAGTATTTTCAGAGTGGAACGGACATAATCCTTTAAAGTTTGTCCCATGTTTCTTTAGATCAACATTTTTACTAATTAAATCAACAATATCTATCCTAGACAACAAGTCATCAATAAATGATCGATCTATACCTGACATACTAAGCGGCTGATGTTACTCGTGCTAACAAGTCATCAAAATTAGAAGATTTGGGTTTAACTACAAGAAAGTCTTTTGATAGTGAATCAAAGTTATCAAGAATCATCTTACTTTTTAAACTTCCAGTTAGGTCAGTATGCTTTTCAAGAAGTTGCTTGAGATAGTGCTTATGTTTAAGCAAACTCTTCTTGTCAAGTTTCATAAAATCAACTGATTGTGAATTAATTTTCTTTTCGAAAGCTTGCTCGTTATCATAAACAAAAGCTAACCCTCCTGTCATACCGGCACCAAAATTTGTTCCAGTCTCTCCAATAACTACTATAGTTCCACCCGTCATGTATTCGCATGCATGATCACCTGTACCTTCAACAACTGAGACACANCCTGAATTCCTTACTGCAAACCTTTCTCCAACAATACCATTTGCAAATAATTGACCACCTGTTGCCCCATATAAGCATGTGTTGCCAATAATNACCATTTTGTCTGCTTTANTCTTTAGTTTTTCAGGAGTAGAAATACTTATTTCTCCACCAGCCATTCCTTTNCCAACATAATCATTTGCATCACCAGTTATTTTTATNATAACCCCACCAGCATTCCAAGCTCCAAGGCTTTGACCTGCCGTTCCTTTAAGTTTCAGTGTTATTGGATGTTTATTTAATCCATAATTTCCATACATTTTAGCAATTTCACCTGACAACGATGCTCCTATACTTCTNTCAGAATTTTTTATCTGATAAGAAAATGTCTTTTTTCTTTTTGTTTTAATAAAAGGTAAAGCGTCATCTAATATTTTTTTGGCAAGTAGCGCCTCATCAAATGGCTTATTATTCTTTACAGAACAATAGGGCGTAGAACGACTTTTTGTTTTGTAAATCAGATTTTTGAGATCGACTTTACCATGCCTAGTGGTACTTCCATGAGTTTGCTTCAGTAGCTCAGTTTTCCCTACAATATCCTGAAGCTTAGAGTATCCAAGTTTTGCCAGTATACGTCTCACATCTTCAGCAACAAAATTTAAATAATTCACAACTCTCTCTGGACTGCCGCTAAAATGTTTCATTCTAAGTATTTTATTCTGTGTGGCAACGCCAGTAGCACAATTATTTAGATGGCAGATTCTTAGATATTTACATCCAAGCGCAACCATCACCGAAGTTCCAAATCCAAAGCTCTCTGCTCCAAGAATTGCTCCTTTTATCACATCTAGACCAGTTTTGAGACCACCGTCTGTTTGGAGACGAACTTTATGCCTTAAATTATTCATCATAAGTGTTTGATGTGCCTCAGAAATTCCTAGTTCCCATGGGCTTCCAGCGTATTTAACAGATGTAAGAGGGCTTGCGCCTGTACCTCCATCGTAACCTGAAATTGTTATTAAATCTGCGTAGGCCTTTGTAACACCAGCTGCAATTGTTCCAACTCCAGCTTGAGAGACGAGTTTTACGGATATTANTGCTTTACTATTTACTTGTTTCAGATCAAATATTAGCTGCGCTAGGTCTTCAATAGAATANATATCATGATGAGGTGGTGGTGATATAAGAGTAACACCAGGAACTGAGAATCTTAGTTCTGCAATCATGTCATTAACCTTATGTCCGGGTAGCTGTCCACCTTCACCAGGTTTAGCACCTTGGGCTATTTTAATTTGTATAACTTCTGCATTAACAAGGTAGTGAGGAGTTACTCCAAATCTTCCTGAAGCAACTTGTTTAATTTTAGAGGATTTATCAGTGTTGTATCTACTTATATGCTCTCCACCTTCACCTGAATTAGAGCGACCACCTATAGTGTTCATGGCAATTGCTAGTGCCTCATGCGCCTCAGGCGATAAAGCACCTAATGACATACCAGCAGTATCAAACCTTCTAACGATATTGTTTGATGACTCAACTTTACTAACATCAATTGATTTAGTTCGTTTATTATTTATTTCTAATAAATCTCTAAGAAAGCTTGGTTTTCTATCATTAATAAGTGAAGCAAATTTCTCGTAATCAGAATATTCACCTGTGCTTACGCATGCTTGAAGAAGCTTTACTACGTCTGGATTATAATCATGATATTCGTCTCCATGAACATATTTTAACAACCCTCCTGTTTTAATTTTTTCACTAAGATTCCATGCATTTTTCCTATTTTCTAGAAGATCATCTTGGATATCACTGTAATCAGTTCCTGCTATTCTACTTACCGTATCTTTAAAGCATAGTTGAACAATATTTTCATCTAATCCAACTAGTTCAAATAATTGAGCACCTCGATAACTTGCAACGCAAGATATTCCCATCTTCGACATTATTTTAAGCAGACCTTTGTTTATTCCTTTAATATAGTTTTCAACTGCATGACCGTAATCATTATCTGAAGTAATTTTTTTTCTAGACATCTCTTTGATAATTTCGAATGACAAATAAGGATAAACTGCTGTAGCACCATAGCCTAATAAAACTGCAAAATGATGTGGATTTCTTGCAGAACCACTTTCAACAATTAAATTAGTATCACACCTTAGACCTTCCTCAATTAATTTATGATGAACAGCTCCAACAGCCATAGGCGCAGGAATAACAAGCCTCTCTTTTTTAATTTGCTTATCGGAGAGTATGATGATGTGATTACCTTTTCTTGCACTTCTAACAGCTCTATCNCAGATTGTATTTATGGCCTCCTCTAAATCTAGAGTGTGATCATAGTTTAGATCAATAACCAAATGTTTAAAGTTTTTGAGATCATTATTTAAAATTGACTCATAGGTTTGCCTATCAAGTNTAGGAGAGGTCAGTATGAGTCTATCAGCATGCTTTGGAGATTCTTCAAAAACATTTCTCTCTTTTCCAATACAAACTTCTAGAGACATGACNCTAGANTCTCTTAATGAGTCTATAGCAGGATTTGTTACTTGAGCAAATTGTTGTCTGAAATAATCATAAATCGATCTATTTTGATTGGATAACACAGACATAGGAGTATCATCCCCCATTGATCCTGTTGCTTCTTGCCCAATTTCTGCAAGTGGTGAAATTATTTCTTTCTCCTCTTCAAAAGAAACACCAAAAGTTTTTTTATATATNTTTAACTNNTTTGTATCCCANTCAAAAGATTTCTCATTATTCTNCTCATATTTCGGCATNTTTCTTGAGAATTTNTTTAACCATGATTGATATGGATGTCTGTCTTTAAGAATATGNTCAATTTGTTCTGAAAGAAGCATTTCNCCTTTCTCTGTNTCAATAGCGATCATCTCNCCAGGAGCAAGNCTTCCTTTCTCAAGNACATCCTCNTCAGAGTAATCATANACACCTATCTCTGAGGCNAGNGTAATATGTCTGTCTTTNGTGACAACATACCTTGCAGGACGCAGACCATTTCTATCTAAAGCACAAGCAGCATATCTACCGTCGGTNAGAACNATACCAGCAGGACCATCCCATGGNTCCATGTGCATNGAGTGATATTCATAACAAGCNTTTAGATTATCATCAATCCTAGTATCATTTTGCCATGCAGGCGGGATTAATGTTCTCATTGCNCTAAATATACCCATGTCACCNATTAATAAAAGTTCTAACATATTATCNAGAGTAAATGAGTCTGANTCATGTCTAGATATTANNGGGTGTAATTCATTTAGCTCTGGGAGAAATTCTATTTCGAGTTTATTTCTCCTCGCAAGGTACCAGTTACGGTTCCCTTGTATTGTATTAATTTCTCCATTATGNGCTAGATANCTGAAAGGTTGNGCTAATTTCCACTGCGGTAATGTGTTAGTGGAGAATCTNTGATGGAATACACATAGAGAAGTTTTCATTNTTGGNTCATTTAAATCAGGATAAAATTCTCTAATNTTTTGTGACATGATTAAACCTTTGTATGATATAACTTTTGAGGACATACTTGGTATGTAAAAGTTTTNATCATCTGATAATATTTTTTCCGCTTTTATCCTTGCTACATATAGTTTTCTCTCAAAATCTTCTGTNATNACATCATCNGATGCTGAAATTATGACATGTTCAATCACTGGAATATTTGTAAGCGCATCATCNCCACAAACACTTTTATTNACTGGGACTTTNCTCCAACCTANAACATCNAANCCNTGACTTCTGAGTTGAAAAAGTAAAGTTTCTNTAGCNGACTTNTGTTTATTTTTATCTTGATCTAGNAANACAACTCCAAANGCATAATTTTTAGTNAGATNTAAATTCATTTCNGTAGCTACTGATCGGAAAAATTCATCAGGTTTTTTTATTAACAANCCACAGCCATCGCTTGACTTGCCATCATCNGATACNGCNCCTCGNTGTGTTANACGNGATAGNGCATCAATACTTGTATCGATTACCCAGTGAGATGGTTTNTCATCCATTTGTGTTATCAAACCGAANCCACAGTTATCTCTCTCAAAGCGAGATTGATAGAGACCATTATTTTTTTGTGTATTATTCATTTTCATTTCAACCTGATCATAGCACAATAATAATTATTCGATATAAAGATTAAGCCCTAAATACNNCAACCATTTCCTCCAGATATTTATTACTCAANGTGTCGTCAATAACACATTGACCTAGTTTNCTTAACAGAACAAATCTATTTTTTTTACCTAGCTTTTTTTTATCAAAACTCATATGTTTCATTAAACTTTTNGTTCTTATATTTTTAGGNACNGTATATGGAAGACCAAGTTTTTCTAAAGTTAATAAAATAAGATTAAAATCTTTGATGCTTAGATTATTCTTATCAACTGATATCATTGATGCGAATAACATACCTATGCTGATCGCTTGACCATGGAGTATNTTTTTGTAACTCATGGATGCTTCAATTGCATGACCAAGNGTGTGACCAAAATTCAAATGTGCTCTTATGTTTGATTCTNTTTCATCTTTAGANACGAATTTTATTTTNTCTTTNACTGATGTNGTNACNATNTTTTCTAATGACTCGTNNTTTCTANTTAAAATGCTATCAGCATTTTTGTAGATCCATTTTAAAAAGCNTGAATTTCCTATCATTCCATATTTAATCACCTCTGCCAGACCAGATAAATACTCTTTCTCTGGAAGTGTGTGNANAAAACTCGTATCGATAATCACGCAATCAGGCTGATAAAATGTGCCAATTAAATTTTTACCNTTAATGTGATTTATCGCTGTTTTNCCACCTACAGATGAATCAACTTGTGANANAAGNGTTGTTGGNATNTGTATGAGTTTTACACCTCGCATAAAAGTACTTGCGACAAACCCNACTAAATCACCNATAACGCCACCACCAAGTGCAATAATTGATAGNTTTCTATCAAAATTATTCGACANAAGAAAATCATGTATCNTNATGAAAGTTTTTGCATTCTTGTATNTCTCNCCATCAGGTANNGAAAGAATTTTAACATTATAACTTTTAACGCATGANAGTANTTTTTNCAAATANAATTTTTTTANAGTTGTATTAGTAATTATCACAATATCTNTACCGTCTATATGTTTTTTTATTAAACTGCCTNTCAAAATACTACTACCTATAACAACGGGTATTGTTTTATCTTTAGTNACAAGTTTTATTNTTNTCATANCACNACCTCGAGGATATTATTTATTATTACATTCCTCTTTTTGTTNGAAGTATCAATAGATATCTTGGAAATTTTTTTATANGTTTCATCTCTATCTNTTCTCATNTCTAACATCACTTTTTTTATATCACCTTTATCAATTAATGGTCTATTTTCTNTGTTTTTAACTCTCAACATCTGTGTTTCTAGGTTNACATCAAGATGTATTATNAAGCCNTGTGACAACATAGTCTNTATATTNTCNTCCCTAAGAATTATTCCGCCNCCAGTTGAAATGACTGTGTTGNTCATCTTTGTAGTGTTACGTAATTGTGNAGATTCAAGNTCTCTAAATTTTTCTTCTCCACTTTTTTTAAAGATTTCTNTAATACTACACTTTTCATTTTTTATTATCTCATNATCAAGATCTANNAATTGTCTATTAGTTNTCTTTGCCAACAACTTACCGATAGATGTTTTACCTGCNCCCATAAGNCCAACTAAATAAATGTTTTCAGTATTCATGCATCTACCTCTTATTATAACTTGGACTTAACTCCCTTACAGCATCTACGAGAGTCTTAACTTTTTCTGGATCTATATCAGGCGTTATACCTACACCTAAATTGAAAATATGACCNCTACTGAAACCATACTCATTTAATAACNAATCNACACTNTNATANATGGCAGCATCATCTAGCTTTAAAATNTCTTTATCAAAATTCCCTTGAACAGCAAATTTATCNCCNACTGCTCTTCTAAANTCACCTAGTCCTATGCTTGAATCTATNCCTATAACATCCACTTCAAGGTCTTTTATGTAAGATATTTTCTCTCTAGGTTCCCTAATGTAGTAAATTATAGGAANNCCTTTATNTTTTATNGCATCTTTAATTNTATTGACATATTTAATGGATAGNTCAAGGTATTTATCTCCCTGTAGTAATCCTCCCCATGTATCNAAAATCATTACAACATCAACACCAGAAACTATCTGTTGATGAATGTATTTAATACTAGCTTTAGTAATCTCATCTAGTAAATTTGAGAGAAACTTNTCATCTGTAGAAATAAGTTTTTTAACGTTNTTAAAATTTTTAGTTGAGTTCCCTTCTATAAAATATGTNGCAACAGTCCATGGACTTCCNATAAAACCAATTAGAGGGACTTCATTGTTTAATTCTGANTTTATTCTGTTGATAGTGTCAAANACATACCTTACTTGATTTACATCATAATCTTGNACAATTGNCGATAGATCCNTATCATTTCTTATCGTTTTATCAAATTTTGGCCCTTTGTTATCCTCAAAGCTGAGTTCTATGCCAAACATATCTGAGATAATTAANATATCAGAAAAAAGNATGGCACTATCTAGTGAAAATCTCTTNAANGGTTGCATTGTAATTTCACATGCAAGTTCTGGATTTTTNACTAAATTGATNAATCCACCAGATTTATTTTTTAAATCCATATACTCGGGCAAGTATCTTCCTGCTTGTCTCATNATCCACAAAGGCGTTCTATCTATTGGTTCTTTATTAATCGCCTTGAGTAACAAGTGATTAGATGTTGGCTGCATCGAGTTCTCTNGTTGTATTAGCATTTAGNTATTTAGTGATNCCCTCAGCAGCACCTCTTCCNTCAAANACAGCTGTGACAACTAGATCTGAACCACGGACCATNTCACCACCACAAAATATTTTTGGNTTATGAGTTTGATAAGAGAATTCTGAGTTAGAATTAATTTTAACGCGACCAATTTCATCTGTTTGAATATTATAATCCGAGAACCAGTTAGCGGGATTAGGTCTAAAACCAAATGCAATAATAACATTATCNGCTTTGATAATNTGCTCAGANCCCTTCACAATAGTTGGNATTTCTCTTCCTCTTATATCGGATTTTTCTAGNTTAGTTTTAACGAATTTAACNCCCTCTACTTTATTTGTTCCAATTATCTCNACAGGTTGCATGTTCCAAAGAAATTCCACTCCTTCTTCNTTACTATTTTTGACTTCNCGTTTTGAGCCAGGCATATTTGATTCGTTTCTNCNATANGCACAATATACTTTTTTNGCACCTTGTCTTAGNGCTGTTCTGTTACAATCCATNGACGTATCTCCACCACCAAGAACAATAACGTTTTTCCCNTTCATGTTAATNTGTTCGTTNCCTGGTGTTTTNAAGATATTNCTAATGTTAGAGTTCAAGTAGGGTAGTGCATCATATACACCATTCAATTCCTCACCCTTNAANCCACCTTTCATATACTTATAAGTACCCATACCNAGAAATACTGCGTCAAACTTACCAATAAATTCCTCGAACNNNATATCTTTGCCTATTTCTGTATNTAAAATAAACTCTACACCCATGCCTTCAAGAATTTCTCTNCTTTGTTTGACAATATTTTTTTCGAGTTTAAACGGTGGNATACCAAAAGTTAGTAGNCCTCCAATTTCTTCATATTTGTCATATATATATGATTTNATTCCGTTTCGTGACAATACGTCAGCNCATGCTANNCCTGCTGGNCCTGCTCCTATTATTCCNACTNTGAAACCAGTNTCTNTCACGTTAGAAATATCTGGACGCCAACCTTGTTTCAAAGCCTCATCAGTTATATATTTNTCAATACTGCCAATNGTNACAGCTCCGAANCCATCATTTAGTGTACANGCNCCTTCACATAGACGATCTTGAGGACATATCCTNCCGCAGATCTCTGGAAGAGAGTTTGTCTGATGAGATAACTCTGCAGCTTCAAATAANCTATTCTCAGATATNAGTTTAAGCCATTGTGGAATNTAGTTATGCACTGGACATTTCCATTCACAATACGGGTTACCNCACTCAAGACACCTNCCAGATTGCTCCGCTGCCTGNTCAACAGTGTAGTGNCCATATATCTCCCCATACTGNNTAACTCTTTTTGAGGCATGCATGAGNTTNGGGTCCATNCGCTTTAATTCTAAAAATTGTAGGTTCTTCTCCATAGNCGTTAATTATACACGAACAAANACTTAAAAATAGTATTATTTAANCATATNNNATATATGNNATATTGACAATATNNAATATATGGTATATNATNGANATCATGNATATAAAGAAAACTTCAAGATTAACAATATTCAAAGAACTCGTTAATACTGACACATCAATTCAATTTTCATATGCAGCAGATAATTATCGTGTACCCGTAGACGATTTATATTCATTCTTGGAATTAAATACAAATGTTTTGAAAACCTCAAGTTGGATCGATAGAGGGATATATCATTGGCCAAGACCAACCAAGAAACTATTGAAATTTCTTGAGTCTTACAGGATAACATTAGACGAAGAGGAGGATGAAGCAGATAACCATTGGTTCATAATGTTCGAAAAACTGAAAGAGTATAGCGGTGAGAATGGTCATTGCTATATCCCATCTGACTATAACCAGACAAGTTATGGCGTTCAAAATCCATTAGTAACATGGTGCCTTAAAACGAGGAGTGATTATGTACACAATCGTCTTGATTCACGACAAGTCCTTCTTCTTGATGAAATAGGATTCTTAAAGTGGACAACACTTAAAAATTATTTTAAACCAGAAAATAATACGGATAGGACTAGACTTATAGAAGCTCTCAGTAATATTAAAACTAATTAAGTAACATTTTTACGTGTTTGCTTACTAAAGACATATCAACATTATCACCATGACTTTTCTTGATACTGCCAATTACTTTACCCATTTCTTTCAATGAACTAGCGTCACAGGATTCTATTGTGTGTTTAACAAGCTCGATTACGGCCTCTTCAGACATTTCATCTGGTAAATAATTTTGAATAATATCAATTTCTTCTTTTTCTTTATTAGCTAAGTCATCCCGTCCAGCGTTGTTATACTGCTCATATGACTCTTGGTTTCTCTTGAGAAGTTTCTTTAATACTTGTATTGTTTCACTATTATCTAGGTCTCGTTTTTTTTCTTTTTCTTCGTTTTTAATATGCGAGAGTATAAATCTTGTAATTTCAACCTGTCTTTTTTGTCCAGATTTCATTAATTCGATAATATCTTTTTCTATAATATTTTTCATCTCAAACGATGATGCGCAGTTAGTACTTTTTGTATGGAGGTTTTTTTCTTATAGCAGACATGCTTACTTTTCTTTTATATCTCTTAATTGCTGCAGCTATCTTTCTTTTTCTAACAGCCGTTGGCTTTTCGTAAAACTCTCTTCTTCTAGTTTCCGTAAGTATCCCAGCTTTTTCACAGCCCCTCTTAAATCTTCTTAGAGCTATTTCAAATGGTTCATTTTCTCTAACTTGCACACTTGGCATATATTCACATAAAATAGTTTATAATGGCGTAATATTACTTGATTAAGACAATAAAGCAACTGATTTAAGCATTCTGGAGGTGCAAATTGTTAGTTCTTGGCATAGAATCTTCTTGCGATGAAACCGGCATTGCATTATTTGACTCAGAAGAGGGATTAATTGGACACCTTATAAGCTCNCAAGTTGCTATACATGAAAAATACGGCGGAGTTGTACCTGAGCTTGCTTCAAGAGATCATGTTAAAAAGCTTGTGCCATTGCTTGATACGCTCCTAGAAGATAATGGCAAATCTATAAGTGACATCGATTTAGTATCATTCACAAATGGACCAGGTTTACTCGGCCCACTTTTAACTGGAGTTGCTTTTGCAAAGACTTTTGCTTGGGCTAATGAAATTCCATCCATAGAGATAGATCATTTGGAAGCTCATATTTTTTCAGCGATGATGTCCGATAAATNATTAAAACCACCTTTTATATCATTATTAGTTTCAGGAGGACATACNCTNTTATCAGTTGTAACAAAAAAACCTAAATATAAAATTNTAGGAAGATCTCTTGATGATTCTGTNGGTGAAGTATTCGACAAAGTTGCAAGAAAAATGGGACTAAANTACCCCGGAGGTCCNGAAATTTCTCTTGCTGCNAGCAAAGTAAACAAATCAAGATTCAAATTTACCAGNCCTATGTTTAACACNGACGATTTAAATTTTAGTTTNAGTGGATTAAAAACAAATGTNATNAGAGAAATTGATAACGTCTTACTAGATGAAAATATGATCTCAGAGATATCTCATGAATTCCAAGAGTGCGTNATAGATGTGTTACTTAAAAAAACATTAAAGGCATCGAAANCCCATAATATCTCTACCATTACTGTTTCTGGTGGTGTGAGTGCTAATAAAAGATTACGAGAACGTTTTTTAAGTGAATCAAGTGGATGCGAAGTTTATTTCCCAAATTTAGAATTTAGTACTGATAACGGCGCAATGATTGCATATCTTGGTTTTTTAAAATCAAATGAAAAAATCCAAAAAGATTTGAAAATAAAACCTACCCCAACTTCAACAATTTTTTGAGATAAGCTCTTTAATATTGCTTCTGTGAGTCAAAAGTATAAGAAGTGTGTTTAAAAAACTAATCAAAAGCAATGTATCATTGCCTGTACAGAAATAAAAATAACCGGGAAGTAATATAAAAGCTGTCAATGCGGATATAGAAGAAGTCCTTGATAACATAAAAACAATTAACCAGGTGGAGATAACTAATATGCCAACAAAAACATCAATTCCAAGCACAACCCCTATAGAAGTGGCAACGGCCTTACCGCCACGAAAGTTAATAAATATGGAAAATATGTGGCCAAAAAAAATTAAGAAGGACAAAAGATATATTTCCTCTAATGACATTTGTGAAAACAGGAGAAAGTAAACAGGTATAAAGCCTTTGAGCAAGTCACCAAAGAGCGTTAGACCAGCCGCGGTTTTATGGCCACTTCTCATAACATTCGTAGCTCCAGGATTATTTGATCCGTATGTTCTGGGATCAGAGAGCCCAAAAAAATAAGACAGTATTACAGAAAATGGAATCGAGCCAATCAGATAAAGTGTTATNTATATTAGGAAGTTATATTCTGTTGGAATGACCATCATTGATTTCGTTGTATTATAATACTAAGTTAATCATAAAATTTACTAAGTATAAATGAATAAATTAAATCTAGTATTGTTGCATGGCTGGCTCTTCAATAGTCAGATTTGGAGTAATATGTCAAAAGATTTTGACATTCAACATAACATTGCTACCCCAGACCTTCCAGGGTATGGTATGAATATAACTAAATCTAATGAGACATTTAACATTTCAAACCATCTTGTAAACTCAGTATCACGGAATGTTCTAATAGGATGGTCATTCGGTGGCATGTTAGCATTAAAGCATACTCTCAATTTTAAAAATGTGTCTAAGTTGATTTTATTGAATTTCAATTTTCCATCAAAAGATGACAAACTTAATGACAATGCTATAGATTATTTATGTGAGGAGTTAACGGTAAGTCGTGATAAAGCAATTAAGAACTTTATATTTGAATGCTGTAAAGGATCAAAAAAATATCTCAAGGATTATAAAAAATTGACGAATGAGAGTATTCTTTCACAGCTTCCAACCACAGAGGTGCTATTGAGTAATTTACAAGAGATGAAGTCTCTNAGAAAAATGATATCCGAACCTAACCACTTAAAAGTAGATACACTCATAATTAATGGTAGACAGGATAGTCTATTATCAAACACTAACTCAAAAGATTTCAATAGTAGCATTAAGTATGAAATCATAAATGAAATGGCGCACATCCCGTTTCTCTCTCACAAAAAAATTGTCACAGAAAAAATCAAATCATTTTTAGATNAATAATTATGGATACTTTTAAAAAAAGAGTACAGAGATCTTTCAATCGTAATGCGNAGTCTTATGATAAATTTGGAATCATACAGAGAGAGGTTAGTACTCGGATGATAGAGAGATTGTCATTAATTAAAATTAAGCCAGCCAAAATACTTGATCTTGGTTGTGGAACAGGATTCTTGTCAACAGATCTCATTAAAATCTTTCCAGAGGCAAACATTGTGTCGGTTGATTTTGCAGAAGAAATGCTCAGAGTTTGTGGTGGCAAATCAGATAAAATCACAACGGTATGTGCAGATATTGAAGAATTACCGTTTGAAAACAATAAATTTGATTTAATTATTTCAAGNTTAACATTCCATTGGTGCGTGGATTTATTTAAGACTCTATCAAAATCATACAGCCTTCTTAAACAAAATGGCTGTCTTGTATTTTCTTCAATCGGACCGGATACATTGTGTGAACTGCATAAGACACTTAAGAGCATAGATGCATTAGATCATGTTAACAGTTTCATTGATATGCATCACTATGGTGATGCATTGTTGAAAATTGGTTTTACAGATCCAGTTGTAGATAATGAGAAAATAATAATTGAATATGAAACATTTTCAGGTGTGATGAAATCAATAAAAAAAATAGGCGCTGGCACTTTAGAAAATCCATCNAATAGAAAATTCAGCAAAACTGATTACAAAAACATCACTGGAACCTATCCGAGAAATAGCAATAGCAATTACCCTGTAACTTATGAGGTACTTTATGGATTATCGTGGAAAAAACCTAAACTGAACCCTAAAAATAATATGGATGTTATTCCAATAAAAGAAGTTTAANAGTCATTTTTTTTCAATTAGAAATTCTATAAATACTAATACTGTGCTATTATAAAACTCATTTAATAATGGACGATTTATGAAAAAATACATTTATTTACTAGCGCTGATATTGCCTACTCAAATACTAGCTGATTGGGAAGTCAATATGCCTAGAGGCGTTACGCCNACAAGTCAAATAGCATACGATATACATATGCTCATGTTTTGGGTAACAGTTGTTATTGGAGTGTTAGTGTTTGGCGCAATGATTTATTCTATAATTTATCATCGGAAATCTGTAGGCTACAAACCTGCAAAATTTCATGAGAGTACGAAAGTAGAAATTGTATGGACTGTAATTCCTTTTCTGATTCTTGTCGTCTGTGCGATACCTGCCACAAAAGCCCTTATAATGATGGAAGATACAAGCGACGCAGGTATAACCCTTAAAGTTACTGGTTACCAATGGATGTGGGAATATGAGTATTTAGAGGATGGCGTTAACTTTTTTAGTAAGATTGATAACAAGAGCAACAGCGCTAGAAGACTTAATTCGGGAACAGATGTTCGAAACGTGGAGAATTATCTGCGTGATGTAGATAACGAAGTTGTTTTACCGACAGATACAAAAGTAAGAATTTTACTCACCGCAAGTGATGTCATACATGCATGGTGGGTCCCAGAACTTGGAGGCAAGAAAGATGCCATTCCAGGCTATGTAAATGAGATGTGGGTTAATATAAAGAAACCTGGGATTTATAGAGGAGCTTGCGCAGAGCTATGTGGGAAAGATCATGGATTTATGCCGATCGTAGTAAGAGCAGTCCCAAAAATGGAATACAACAAATGGGTGTCTTTGCAAAAAGACAACAGAGTAGCAGAGAGTGTAGGAAAATAATATGAGTACTAATATACATGATGTACATGACGACCATCACCATACTCCTTCGGGCTTGATGAGATGGATAACCACAACCAACCATAAAGATATTGGGACACTATATCTTTGGTTTAGTTTAGCTATGTTTTTTATTGGTGGGTTTATGGCNCTAATTATTAGGGCCGAGCTTTTTGAACCAGGATTNCAACTTGTGATTCCTGGCTTCTTTAATCAAATGACAACTATGCATGCATTGATCATGATATTTGGNGCGGTTATGCCTGCGTTCGTTGGGCTAGCTAACTGGCAGATCCCACTTATGATTGGCGCTCCTGATATGGCGCTCCCTAGATTAAACAACTGGAGTTTCTGGATATTACCTTTTGCTTTTACAATGCTGTTAAGCACATTATTTTTTGAGAGTGGAGGTCCNGCAGCAGGCTGGACGCTTTATCCACCATTGTCACTTCAGGGAGGTAACTCCATGCCATTTGTAATTTTATCAATTCACTTGCTTGGAATATCCTCAATTTTGGGTGCTATTAATGTGATTGCTACAATTTTAAATATGAGAGCCCCAGGTATGACACTTATGAAAATGCCAATCTTCATTTGGACTTGGCTGATTACAGCATTTTTACTTATTGCAGCCATGCCTGTTCTTGCTGGCGCTATAACAATGCTACTTACTGATAGGTTTTTTGGAACTAGCTTTTTCACCGCATCTGGTGGAGGTGATCCTGTAATGTTTCAACATATATTTTGGTTTTTTGGACACCCTGAAGTTTATATTCTAATTCTCCCTGCTTTTGGTATTGTATCCACGATAATACCAGCATTTTCTAGAAAGAAATTATTTGGATATGACTCTATGGTCTATGCTACCGCATCAATTGCCTTATTATCTTTTATTGTTTGGGCTCATCATATGTTCACAGTTGGAATGCCTTTGGCGGGTGAAATATTTTTNATGCTTACAACTATGTTGATAGCCGTCCCAACAGGCATTAAGGTTTTTAACTGGGTGGCTACGATGTGGAGAGGCTCTATGACATTTGAGACCCCAATGTTATTCGCATTAGCTTTCATTATACTATTTACAATAGGTGGTTTCTCAGGACTTATGCTTGCGATGACACCAGCTGACTTTCAATATCATGATACATATTTTGTGGTTGCACATTTTCATTATGTATTAGTTCCTGGAGCAGTGTTCGCAATTATTGCAGCTGTTTATTATTGGTTACCTAAATGGACAGGAAGAATGTATAGTGAAACACTTGGAAAGCTTCATTTTTGGCTCACAACCATATTTGTTAATGTAACGTTTTTCCCAATGCATTTTGTTGGATTAGCGGGTATGCCAAGAAGAATCCCTGATTATCCAGTTCAATTCGCAGATTTTAATGCCATCGCATCCGTTGGTGCATTTGGCTTTGGACTATCACAGATTTTATTCGTTTATATACTTTATAACACTCTTAAAAAAGATGTTACTGCAGAAGACAAAGTATGGGACGGTGCTGATGGCTTAGAATGGACGCTATCTTCACCTCCTCCATATCATTCATTTGAAAAAGCACCTAGGATAGATTAATGAGTAATTTTAGAAAAACATATATGACCGTCTCATTCATAGCAGTATTTATGTTTTTCTTTTCCTATATGTTAGTACCTCTNTANGATATTTTCTGTGAGATCACTGGNCTCAANGGAAAAACNAANCAGGANAGAATAGTTCANCTTGAAGAGAAATCAACNNACAGATTTGTAACAATTAAATTNACTTCNACTGTTGCAGGNGCAGAACCTTTTAATTTTGATCCAATTGANAGGGAAATGGTTGTCGAAGTCGGTAAACTNTATACAACTTCATATGTTTTAACTAACAATNCAAAAGTAAAAAAACAAGTTACNGCAAGCCCAAGNGTTGTTCCNGGTGCTGATGCNGAGTATTTCAAAAAAATAGAGTGTTTCTGTTTTACACAACAAGAAATANATGGTCTNGAAACNAAAGAANTACCNCTNCAATTTATAATNGATGATGAGCTTCCTGATGATACGAAGACNCTTATTCTCTCTTACACGATGTTTAANACAACAGGGCAAATGGGNTCAAATTAANATATGTCTGATCANAATAGTTATTACGTTCCACANGAGACNAAATTACCATTNNTNACNACCGTAGCGATAGTTATNATGTTTATNGGNGCNGNTAATTATATGAANGGATCCTCAACNGGNNTNCCNATCATGTTANTTGGTCTNNGTTTAATNTTTTTAATGGCNTATGTTTGGTTTTCNGANGTCGTATCTGAGAGCGANGGNGGAATNTANAATGATCAAGTNGATATATCATTNNGATGGGGNATGGTATGGTTCATATTTTCAGAAGTAATGTTTTTTGCTGCATTTTTTGGTGCCTTATATTATGCCAGGGAGTTATCTTTACCATGGCTTGGGGGTGATGGTTATAAAATAACAACTAATGTGGTGCTTTGGCCTCAATTTGAAAATGTTTGGCCTTCTAATGGCCCAACAAATTATGGTGGTGATTTCATTGTTATGGGCGCGGGTGGAATACCAGCGATTAACACATTACTTTTATTAACTAGTGGCCTAACTGTTACATATGCTCACCATGGCCTAAAGGAACAGGATAGAAAGAAATTAATTACCGGTCTAGCGCTAACAGTGTTTTTAGGTTTTACGTTTGTTGGATTCCAAGCTTATGAGTACATTCACGCTTATAATGACTTAAACCTAAAGATGTCCTCTGGTATATATGGATCGACATTCTATATGCTCACAGGTTTTCACGGTTTTCATGTTACATTAGGCGCAATTATGTTAACCGTTATAATGTTTAGGTGTATGAAAGGTCACTTCTCAGGAGATAACCATTTTGGTTTTGAGGCCGTTGCTTGGTATTGGCATTTTGTTGACGTTGTTTGGTTAGGTTTATTTGTATTCGTTTATTGGCTCTGATAAACAGTATTCTGAGGTTGAATCAAATCAAAGTAATAACCAAAGACTAGTACAAGGAATAATAATACTGAGAGAAATATCCTTGTTTTTAGTGAGTGAAATCCTCTATCTGAAGCTTTACGGTCTTTTATAATATAATAAAAACCCATAGTTAGGTTATAAACAATTAGCACAAGTAAAATTAATATTATATATTTCATCTCAATGAACAACTTAACACAAATATGAGCAAGAGAAAAATCATCATGAGAGCATTAGTGCTATTTGTGCTTTCATCTCTAGTTATAACTTGTATCTTTCTAGCTTTTTGGCAAATTGATCGTGGCAAACAAAAGGATGAATTATACAATTCCTTTAAAAAAAGCATGGCATCTAACCCTAAGTTAATATTGGTGTTGCCAGATTCTTACCAAAATTTCCAAAAAATCCAGATAAATGGAATATATTTATCTGACACACAATTTCTACTAGACAACAAGGTTTATAATAGAAAGGCAGGTTATGATGTCCTAACTCCAATGATAGTAAACGATAGAGCGATTTTGGTTAATAGAGGTTGGGTTGATAATAATAATAGGTTGGCATTGCCAAAAATTGACATATCGGAGCCTAATGCTTCTGTTGTAGGTTATGTGTATAACTACGAGAAAGGTTACGTGTTAGATTCAGATGAGATTAATAACGAGTGGCCAGTACTAATCCAACAGGTAGACATTAAAAAAATGACCAAGTCGTTAGGTAGGGAAATTATGCCATATATCCTTGTCATGAGTACCAAACAACGTCATTCGTTTGAAATTAGAGAACTCTACAAAAAAAATGATAAACTTAAGCACTATATGTATTCAGGTCAGTGGTTCATATTTTCGATAATAGGAATTTACTTAATTTATATACTTACAAGGAGGCAAGAGTATGAATAGCGGGAGAACAAAGTTTATTTTAATTGTCCTTATCTTCATGGTACCGTTTGCAGTCTCTTATTATTTGTCAAAAGACTATTTAGCAGGTGGCAAACTTGAAACATCAAACTATGGCGAATTTATCAACCCTATTATCAATCTCGCTGANACAGAGTTTGTNAATCATANAGATGAANTAGTTAAAACTGACANCATNTTGGGTAAATGGTCNTTNATTTACAGNGTTAATATGAATTGTTCCTCTGATTGTACTGACGAAATATATCTTTTGAGNCAGGTTAATATCGCACTAGGAAAAGATATGAATAGAGTACAGAGNTTGGTTGCANTNAGTAACNATGAACAAAAATTCATAGATCAGNTAATTGAAAATTACCCTAATTTAATTATTGCAAATAATAATGACTCTAGNTTTTCAAAAATGATTTCCAAAATTAATGATAATAAAATTCTTCTTTTAACAGATCCGCTTGGCAATGTTATACTTGGTTANGAAAAGGATTTTAATGGAAAAAAACTATTGAAAGACATTAAAAAACTTTTAAAATTATCAAAGATTGGATGATAATGAANANAGACAAAATAAAAAAACTTAGCTTTATTGGGGCATTTTTTACCTTGATAGTTATTTCNGCTGGNGCNTGGGTTAGATTAACTGATGCAGGNTTAGGATGTCCAGATTGGCCTGGTTGCTATGGTATNCTTGGTACTCCAGATACTGATGAAGANCTCTCTAGGGCACGTGAACTCTATCCGGAAGCNAATATCGACATCGGAAGAGCATGGAGNGAGATGTTCCATAGATATTTAGCTGGTATTTTAGGTTTATATGTATTTTTCATCTCTTTCATTACTTTTAAATTCGCAAAACACNTAGGGTTGTTTCTTCCTATATCTCTNAGTGTAATCATTGTTNTTCAGTCTCTAATGGGTATGTTGACNGTAACCGAGCTCGTAAAACCGACTATTGTCACNACACATTTNCTATTNGGNATGATAACTGCATGTTTATTATTATGGAATGGACTNAGAGTTGGNGCACCAGATGATGGNAAAATTTCAAAATTCAATTCATTTATAAAATTNTGTATTNTTGCGCTNATCATACAAATTCTTTTAGGTGGATGGACAAGTACGAATTATGCATCCTTAGCATGNACAGATTTTCCTAAGTGNGCTCAAGAGTGGTGGCCTGATAAGATGAATTTCGAAAGGGGTTTTACAATACTTGGTTTACCTAATGTNAATTATGAAATACATCACATGGAATATTANGCTAAACTTGCNGTTCATTTCACACATCGAGTTGGAGCGTTATTACTNACAGGGCTTTTCCTAGTTTTATTCTTNTATATTTTCTTAATTCAAAAATCAAGCTCTATTAAAAAAATNGGNTTAGTGGTGCTATCATTCTTTTCANTTCAGATTTTTCTNGGNATTTCTAATGTAGTTTTGAATTTACCTTTAAACATNGCGGTTCTTCANACAGTAAATGCATGTATACTACTNATGAGTATGTTAATATTATTATTTTATTCATCAANGGAAATTCGTAGGTATTGAGGNAATATAATGCAAGATTCAATTGGCAANAATACTTTAAAACTGATTGCAATAGCAAAAGANTTCATATTGCTCACAAAACCAAGAGTGAACCTTTTAATTATGTTTACAGCGATNGTNGGNATGCTACTNGCTCACGATGGTAACTTGAATTATGAAATNATTTTCTTTGCAAGCGTAGGTATTGGATTAGCTGCTTCCGCTGCAGCAATAATNAATCAAGTAATTGATCAAAAAATTGACTCAATAATGGANAGGACGAAATCTAGACCACTTGTCCANGGAAATATAAAACCTGAACATGCNGTAATATTTGCACTTTTCTTNTCTACTTCATCTCTTTTTATTCTCTATCTATTTGTNAATCTTTTAACATCCATACTTACTTTTATATCTATAATAATTTACTCTTTAATTTACTCNGTCTATTTAAAAAATTTGAATTCACAGAATATTGTTATAGGTGGTATCGCTGGNGCGATGCCGCCACTACTTGGCTGGACATCGATAACNAATCAAATTGAACCCTTCCCGCTAGTTTTGTTTTTAATTATATTTTTATGGACNCCTCCACATTTTTGGGCACTTGCAGTTTATAAATACGATGATTATTTAAAAGCGGATGTTCCCATGTTACCAATTACTCATGGAAAAGATTTTGCGAGACTACATATATTTCTNTACTCAATTTTGTTATTTTGTATNACCCTGTTTCCATACTTACTNGGATTTTCAGGTCTGATATATTTTATTGGTGCTTTTGTTTTTGGCANGAAGTTTGTAGTTGATTCNTATCTNCTTTACGTGATAAGAAGTGAGCAAAGGGCGATAGATTTATTCAAATATTCCATAACTTATTTAGCAATCTTGTTCACATTACTTCTAGTTGACCACTATTGGTTTTTAGAACTTTNAAATTAAGCNACTATCAGATTATTCTTNAGTGAATCAAGCGTTTTATNCTCTATCTGTCTAATNCTNTCTATTGAGACATTATANTTTTTTGCTAANTGCTCCAATGTCGTCTTTTTTTCAGATAGATAACGACTTGTTATGATATCTTTACTTCTTTTATCAAGAACACTCATTGCTTCATAGAGTTTTTTAGATTCATCTTGACCATCCTGCTCGTATTCAAGTTTTAAGAGTGGATCTACTTCGTCAGTNAGATACTCTGAAGGTGATAGATCATCTTCNGTCACAGGATCAAAGCAGACATCAGTTCCAGATAATCTTGATTCCATAGTGGTTATAGCNTCTGAATTAACATTTAACTCTGAAGCTATGGCATTTTTCTCTGATTGAGTTAACCATGTAGATTTTGACTTTTTACTTCTTAATTTGAAGAAGAGTTTTCTNTGTGCTTTTGTCGTAGCTACTTTNACGATTCTCCAATTTTTAAATACGAATTCATGTATCTCTGCNCTGATCCAATATATTGCAAAAGACAANANTCTNACATTTTTGCTTGAATCAAATCTTTTTACGGCTTTCATTAAACCNACATTTCCTTCTTGTATTATNTCNAGCAATGGAAGCCCATAACCCTTGTAAGTTTTAGCTACATGCACTACAAATCTTAAGTGTGCCATGACAAGCTTCCTGGCAGCATCAAGGTCGTCTGATTCGTTTAGCTTGTGAAATAACTCTAATTCCTCTTCTTTACTTANAAGNGGCGTTTTCCTTAGCTCAGCAAGATACATATCTAATGCATCTGTAGACTCTAGGCTAGAGANCGTCTCTATTGNTAAATTATTAGTCATATCTGTATTCACTTAAAACTCCTACAANGATATTATAGTAACATTTACTCGGCTTTCAAGGCAATTTGACTAATTNCCGCATTTAAATCATTGTTTTTTATNTATTAATTTAAAAAAANATCNNCCNTCACCACACATAATGATGAGAAAACTTTACTTTGAGATATAATTATTACGGTGAAAAGATTATTCCTAATATCCATCCTAATGGTATTTATGCCTGTTTTAGCTTCAACAGGCTCTACTGATGTAAATTTNGGTAGTAGAATTAAAGAATTTAGATTAGAAAATGGATTGAAAGTCATACTNATCNAGGATAAGAGAACAGATAATGTAATATCAAGCATCTGGTATAAAGTTGGATCTAGTTATGAAACAAGTGGCATAACAGGNATATCTCACTTATTAGAGCATATGATGTTTAAAGCAACTAAATCTACAAAGAGTGGAGAATTTTCAGCAGAGATAAAAAAGATTGGAGGTTCTGAAAACGCCTTCACTGGGAGAGATTTTACTGGNTATTATCAAAAAATAGACAAACAGTATTTGTTGATGTGTTTAAAGTACGAGGCAGATAGGATGTCAAATCTTCAATTTAATTTAGATGAGCTTAAGAGTGAGAGAGAGGTCGTGAAAGAAGAGAGAAGACTTAGAACTGAAGATCAGCCTTTTTCAATAGTATTCGAAAAGATAGGACTTNGTATTTTAGGAATGACTGGATATGGTATACCAATAATAGGAACNATGGATGACTTAACAAATATAAANATATCAGATTTAGATTACTGGTATAAGAGATTTTATAATCCCTCTAATGCCACTCTGATAATCGCAGGTAACTNTGATGAAATAGAAACAATTGAGGCANTCAAAAATTTTTTTGGNCCTATAGGCACTATAGAAAGTAATCTCAATAAATATAAATACCCGCAATTTGATATATCATATGAGAAGATTNTTGTTAACGAGAGATTACCTAATCCAACATTGATTCTCTCTTTCATTAAACCAAAGTTTNCTGATCTNCCAAGAAAAAAAGCATATGCGATTGATNTACTTTTTGAANTATTAGANGGAAGTTTTTCATCAAGATTTACAGNAAATATCGTTGATAAAAAAATTGCACTTAATACTTTTATATNTCATGANCTTTANGCAAAAGAAAAAAATATTATTTCTATTGGAGGCACNCCAAGANAAAANGTAACACTCAAACAGCTAGAAGAGTCATTATTATATGAGATTAATAGTATAATAAAAAATGGTTTGGGTGATAATGAATTAAGTGATACNAAATCTAGAATAATTTCNAAAAATATCTANAGGTTTGATTCAATATTTACCCAAGCCATGATTGTTGGCAGACTTGAGGCAAAAAATATTTCATGGGAAATTCTAGACAGTTATATAAAAGATATTGATTCTATAGAAGATNANGACATTATTGAAGCTGCAGAATACATTATGTCAAAAAGNATNCAAGTAACAGTAGTGCAACCAAAAAAATGAAAATTAAAGCAATAATATTAATTCTGNCNTTTCTGACTAGTCANGTANANGCATACCCGNATATAGTGCAGATAAAAGATAATCANGATTACTTNCTTATACAAAGNGATTTTTTACCGATTATTGATCTTANAGTATCTTTTNCACATGGCAGTATNNATGATGGNCNTGACAAAGGAATAACAAGTTTCAGTCTTAATTTNCTTCACCAGCAACTAATTAATGATAAAAAAGCAATAAGCCTGTTTGAGCAAATAGGGGCAGAGTATAATTCNNATGTAGGGAAAGAATCGTCTGAGATCACACTTAGATTCNTATCATCCCAGAAAAATCTTGAATTTGTAGCTAANAANTTAAATNTTTTGTTGAGAGGTAGTGNCGTGACNGAGGAAATAATTAGCGATAACAAAGAAAAAGTGATAAATNTAATCAAAAGNAGAAATATAGATCCTGGAAGACTAATTCAAAATACAGGGAATGAGATTTATTTCNANGATACNCCNTATTCTCACCCGACNATAGGTTACATCGATAATGTTCTNAAATATGATATCGAGAAAATAACTAAGACACTTGAGAAAATACGCAATAGTAAAAAATCCTTTAGTTTGGTTGGTGATATTAATGAAAATAGTTCCGCATATTTAATTTCAAAAATCTTGAATGGAATAAACCTAAATCAAGAAACTAAACATGGTTTTATTTTCGAACAGAATTCTCGGTCCAAAAAGAAATCAGTAGTTTTTGATAGTTCACAAACTCATATTAATTACTATATTCCAGCTGTTACAAGAACAGATGAGGATTATTACAATCTTCTTGTNGTAAATCATATTTTCGGTGGCGGAGGATTTGGNTCAAGATTAATGACAGAGATTAGAGAAAAGAGNGGATTAGCTTATTCAGTTTATAGNTACCTTCTTCCTTATAAAAATTTTGGTTTGATGAAAATTGGACTACAGACTGATAANAAGAATGTNNTAAATGCGNTAAAAGTTATAAATANTGAATTAGNAAAAATTAAGAATCTAAATATATCAAATGANGAAATATCATCTAGTAAAAAGAGTTTAATAAANAGTGTTTCTTCAAGGATTGATACNAACAAGAATATGCTNGATACTCTNGCTGCNATTAATAGTTNTGATCTCCAAGATGATTATTTTCGTAATTATATAAGAGGNATACAATCTGTTACNAAAAAAAGTATTGANAAAACAATATCAAANAAACTGGCGATTGATCAGCACTTCATTATTACACTTGGTGGAAAATGAAATCACTGCATCTTANTATNACAGCAGGAAATTTACGATCTAGAAAAGTTCATTATTANCAATTGTCTAGTTTACGACCAACTAAAACATACGTTCGTGAGNTAATTTTCAACGTATGTCGTGTCGAAAACTATTTTAATNTTCTTGATCTTTTTGCTGGTAGCGGTATTTTATCNGCGGAGTCCATCTCAAGAGGAGCTAAGAGCGCACATCTTGTTGAAAGNGATCNATCTATTTGTAACAAAATATCAGAGGAATTTAATAAACTTAATATACGTAATTATNAAATTCACAATAAAGATGTTTTGAAATTTCTTGCCAACGAACCAACTNATGATTACCACATNATATATATAGANCCACCATATAATAAANAAATNATAAAGGAGGTCTATAATTTGCTTGCGGCAAAGAAGTTNANCAAAAANAATAAATATCTCTATTTTGAGCATAGCAAACAGATTGAAGATGCTTCGCTATTAGATTTGATTTCAGTTGATTATAAAATCATCAAAAATTTGAGTATTGGTGGTGTTAGTTATACAATCGCAGAAAAGAGAGAGAAATGAGTAGAATTGCAGTTTATCCAGGAACATTTGATCCAATAACAAACGGACATTTAGATCTTATCAAAAGGGCATTAAAAATTTTTGATAAAATTATCGTTGCTGTAGCAGAAAATACTCAAAAGAAACCTCTTTTCCCAATTGAGCAGAGAATACATTTGGTCGAGACAGTGGTAAGTGGTCATAGTTTCGTGGATGTTTGTAAACTAGATAAGTTAGTTGTTGAATTAGCAAAAGAACATTCAGCCAATGTCATACTTAGAGGACTTAGGGCAGTATCTGACTTTGAGTATGAAGTTCAGTTAGCGGGTATAAATAGATCTATGGAACCTTCTATTGAGAGTGTATTTATGAGTCCTGCAGATGACTTTGCTTTTCTATCCTCCAGTATAGTCAAAGATATTGCAAGACATCGTGGTAAACTAGGCAACTACGTTCATCCAGAAGTAGAGAAATGTCTTATTCAGAAGTTTAAATAGGTCATTTTTGACACACATCGCAGTAATAAGATGAGCGATTACTAATTTTTATGTTTTTCACTCGTTTGCCACATTTACAATTCTTAAGACCATAAATTGAGAGTTTATTTTTAAAATATCCAGATGACCCATCAAGAGTTTTAAAGTCTCTAATACTTGTTCCGCCAAATGATATGGCTTTTTTTAAAACTTTTTTTATAGCATCTACTAATCTAGAGCATTCCAATTCAGTCAAACTAGATGACAGCCTGTTAGGTTTTATTGATGATAAGTATAAAGCTTCGCAGGCATATATATTTCCTACGCCAACTACTATTTTTTGATTCATTATCAAATTTTTTATTTGCGTAGTTCTCGAATGTGTTTTAGAAAAAAGATATTTCCTGTTGAATAATCGAGATAGTGGCTCATACCCTAATTTTTTAATTAGAAAATGTTCATCAATGTTATCTGTCCAATGTATAGAACCAAATTTTCTGACGTCGTTATAAACAAAAATTTTTTTATCACCGAGTTTTATATAAAAATGATCATGTTTCTTTGGCTTATAACCATCTACTGAGCATCTGAATAACCCAGTCATACCTAAATGTATGATCATTTGACTCTCCTCNAGATCGATGATTATATATTTTGCTCTTCTATAAATCTGAGTAATCATTTTACCCTTTACTTTTAAGGGTAAATTCTTATCAACTTTCCATCTTAAATTTGGGTTAATCAGACAAAATTCGCTTATTTTATGAGATTTAAGCGAACTTTTTATAGCATTACATATTGTCTCTACTTCTGGAAGCTCAGGCATAATTAATTAGACATATATTTGAATTTGTCATATGATTTAATCTTAAATTATAACGAAAAATGATGGATTTATTAATAAACGGATTAATTAACTTTACATGGCTCGAGTATGTTATTTATACACTCGTTGTCACGCACATAACTATAGTAGCAATTACTTTATACCTCCATAGAGGTGTTTGCCACTCTGCAATCGAAATTAAGCCCATTTTAGCCCATTTTTTTAGATTCTGGCTCTGGTTGACTACATCTATGAGAACAGCTGACTGGGTAGCTATCCACAGGAAACATCATGCAAAAGTAGAAACAGCTGATGACCCTCATAGCCCAGCTCATTACGGGATTTCAAATGTTCTTCTTAGAGGCGCCGATTTATACCATCACGAGAAAGGCAACGAAGAAACAATACAGAAATATTCACAGAATTGTCCTAACGACTGGATCGAGAAGTATATTTACACAGGAAAGAATAATTTCGGTATTTTATTGTTGTTCATATCTAACATAATTCTATTTGGTGTTGTTGGTATTATAATTTGGTCTATCCAAATGATGTGGACTCCAATATTTGCTGCAGGTGGGATCAATGGAGCAGGACATTATTGGGGTTATCGAAATTTTAATACTAACGATGATTCAACTAATTTGGGCCCAGTTGGTATTATAATTGGAGGAGAAGAGCTCCACAATAATCATCACGCGTTTCCTACAGCGGCAAAATTTTCCCTCAAGCCATGGGAGTTTGATATCGGCTGGTTGTATATAAAATTATTCTCGTATGTTGGTCAGATAAAAGTAAAAAGATTAGCTGTAAAAACTATTGTCAATACTCCAAGATCAAACTTAGACTCAGAGGTTGGTTATGATTTGCTNAAATCTAAACTAACTGTGATAACTAATTATACGTCCGAGGTTTTGAAACCAATCCTTAAATTGGAAATGAAAAAAGCCGGACATGATGTAAGAAGAATGCTCAAAGTATCAGGAGAAACGCTGTCGAGGCAACCTCATCGAATATCTAATTCAGACAACAGTCGTCTTAAAACCATATTTGAGGAGTGCTCTAATCTTGAGACTGTTTATAAACTGAAGAATCAGCTTCATGACATCCTATATAGTCGAAATTTAAAGCATGAGAATTTTCTGCAGACTCTTAATGATTGGTGCGAAGAAGCGAGTAGTAAGGGAATAGATCATTTACGCGTTTTTTCTGACAGCCTTAAAGGATATAAAGTAGTTTAATACTACTTGATTTTTGATTCTTTATAAATTACGTACTTTTTGATTTTTGGATCGAATTTTTTAATTTCGAACTTATCTGGCATTGTTTTTTTATTTTTAGTGGTGGTATAAAAATGCCCTGTGCCTGCTGATGAAACCAATTTTATTTTTTCTCTCATCTCTACTCCAAGATATATTTGTCTAATGCTTTATCTAGTCCAATTTTGTCGATAATCCTAAGACCTTTTTTGGATAATTTGAGAGATATCCATTTTTTCCTGGATTCTGACCATAACCTATGGTTATGAAGATTAGGCTCAAAAGTTCTTCTACGGCGATTTTTGGCATGTGAAACATTGTTTCCTACCATGACTCGTTTTTTTGTTATCTGACAAATTTTCGACACTTTAATACTCCAAACTCGTTAATGATATCAGAATGGTAATCATATACAATATCAATATATTAAATTAGTAGGGAAAGATAATGGATATAGTTTTTATAAAGGAATTATGCATTGAAACAGTCATTGGNATATATGATTGGGAGAGAAAAATCAAGCAAATTGTATGTATAGATCTTGAATTAAGNACAGATATTTCATCNGCGTCTGGGTCAGATGATATAGTTGATACGGTTGATTATAAGTCNGTTTCAAAAAGGTTAAAATCGTTTATTGGGGAGAGNAAATTTCTTCTTATCGANGCACTTGCAGAAGAATCTGTTAAAATTATTTTGGATGAATTTAACGTCACTCATGTTAAAGCGAGATTTAGCAAACCTGGNGCTGTTACAGGATCAAAAGAGGTAGGCGTCATGATAGAGAGATCAAAATGAAAGATGTTTTCATTGGAATTGGAAGCAATGTTGATAGAGAAGCAAATATAACATCTTGTATAAATGAACTTAGGAATGTTTTTTCTAATTTGGAGATNTCACCAGTATATGAGACATCATCGATGGGTTTTGAAGGNCCAAACTTCTTTAATTTGGTATGTAAATTTTCTACNGATGAGGAGCTNTTAAATCTTAAAAAGATNCTTAATAAAATAGAAATCGAGCATGGAAGAACATTTGGAGAAGAAAAATTTAGCTCCAGAACTTTGGATATAGANATTTTATATTACGNAGATTTGATTTTTGAGAGTGATGAAATTAAACTTCCAAGAGATGAGATTACNCGTTATGACTTTGTCCTTAAACCACTTGTAGATATTGCACCAGATTTTGTCCATCCAGTAAAANAACTTACAAACAAACGTATTCTAGNAGAACATGAAATAGAANAACTTATTATTAAAAAAATAGAACTCAGACTTAAATGAATTTATTATTACAAGCATTTATAGCATACATGGGTTTATTGCCACCATTATACGCATTAGTTGATTTATATTTTATTGGAGACATTAAACCTAATTTATTNCTAGACTTTATAATTTACTATACGNTAATAATCTTTACATTTGTAGGCGCGGTAAATTGGAAAATATCTNATGATGGTAATNTAGTAATGACTTTGTATGGAGCTCTTCCTAGTTTACTCTCTTTTTTAATAATNTTAGCCTTACTGACTGATATAAATTATNTTNTCATNTCNAATTTTCTTATTATTTGTTTGACCCTTCAATTGNTATTTGATTATNTAATNTTNTTGCGAGGGNTTAGACCTGCTTTTTATGTAAANTATATTCGNATTCCCGTGACTTTTTTTCTATCNATGATCATACATCTNCCGATTTANATAATTTAATTTATTACATATTAAGTTTTCTTCCACCATCAATATCAATATTTTGACCGGTGACATATCCAGCATTNTCAATCANAAATAGAACAGCTTGAGCTATATCATCTGGATCACCAACTCTNTTNAGCGCAATTCGTGACAATATATCCTTTTTCTTNTTCTCTTTATTTTTATCCGCCTCTGGCCACATAATTGCTCCAGGAGATACGCCATTAACGCGAACATGTGGNGCTAGATCTTTGGCNAGTGATTTGGTTAGTGCCAATAAACCAGCTTTACTTAGATTATAAATAATATGGTCTTTCAAAGGTGGGTCNATATGTATGTCGATGATATTTATGATACTCCCTCGCTTTTTTTTAAGCTCTGGATAGAGGAATTTAGATAACATAAGAGGTGTCTTTAGATTAGTATCTATAAGATCCAACCAGGATTTTTCATTAACCTCATCAATTTTGGTTGGATAAAATCTTGANGCATTATTAANAAGAACATCTAATCTNCCAAAGCACTTCAGTACNTTCTTTGAGAAATCATTATAGNTGTTAATCCTTGAAAAATCGCATTTCAGTATTTCACACGTACCTNCACTTTTTGTATTCAATTCATCTTTTATNTCTTTTGCTTGTTTAGATGACGTATTGTANGTAATGACAATATTANATCCAAATTCATGTAAGCATCGTGCAATTGCTAGCCCTATCCTTTTTACTCCTCCAGTTATTAAAACAGTTTTGATTCTTTTTCTCATGATGTATAGTTTTTACAGTAAATCTAAACTATATTAAAACATATCGTTATGAAATCTGAAATAGAATTAATTATATCAGAGAAGATTTTAGAGANTGGAATCATTTCTTTTGCTGAGTATATGGAAATTGCTCTTTTTCATAAGAAATATGGGTACTATAACAATCAGGGTATTTTTGGTAATCAGGGAGATTTTGTTACCTCTCCAATAACATCAAGTCTTTACGGGGCGTCAATTTCAAATGAGTTTATTAATATATCNGAATCTATCCCTAATCNCAATATCCTAGAGATAGGCGCTGGTGACGGAAGTCTTGTTATTTCANTATTGAAATATTTNGATGAACATATNANGCTTCCGAGCACTTATTTTATTATAGAATCCTCAAATNTATTAATTGATCTACAAAAAAAAAATATTNAAAAAGAAATACCTANTTTAGAATATTTAGTGAAATGGGTTAAAGAAGATGAAATTACTAATATTAATGGTTTAGTGATTTGCAATGAATTTTTCGATGTATTACCTACNGAGAGATTTAAAATAAGNAACNATAAGATCCTNCAGNTNTTCATNGGTTTTAGTGGTAAATTTGAAGAATCTTGGATAGATAATACGNTAAAGTTTAGAGAATTTTTTACCCAATTAAATATCANAGATTTAATATCTAAATATAATCATTATGAAAGTGAGTTAAATCTAAATTATGAATNATGGGTTNAAANAATTGATAAAATTATCAACAAAGGNGTAGTCTTTNTAATTGATTATGGTTACAACTCAGAGGAGTATTTTTTACCNGATCGGAGCAAAGGTACGCTTGTATGTATCCATAAACATCATCCAAACTTTAACCCACTTNAAAATATTGGNCTACAAGACATATCNTCATTTGTAAATTTTTCNCATCTATCTGACATTTTCAAAAANNACAGTTTTAATGTGTCTGGCTATACAGAGCAATCAAAATTTCTGATAAATTTAGGTATACTAGAAGTATTNGAAAAAANNGGGTATGAGGGCGAGGAAAAGATAACNGAAATGAACAAGTTGAAAAATTTAATTTTATCAAACACAATGGGTAATATTTTCAAAGCTCTAATTATTTCTAAAAATTTTCAGGGCTCATTATTATCAACAAAGGATTTTAACAGAATGGACGTGCTATAGTTGGAAAATCTTCAAATATTTTTATTNGCTATTATTCAAGGTATTACNGAATTTTTACCAATTTCAAGTCAATCACACTTNATCCTCATTACAAAACTCTTTGGATTTAAAGATCAAGGTTTNGGTTTTGATATTGCACTTCATACTGGATCTTTATTTGCAATTATGATTTATTTTAGGAGAGAAATTAGTCAGATTCTCTCAATATCANACGAAGGAAAAAGTTATATAAAATTAATTATACTTGGNTCAATACCTTTACCAATAATTGCAATGGTATTCATAGATTTTATTTCTCAGCATATGAGGTCTATTGATTCTATCGCATATATGACAATNCTTTTTGCAATTATTTTGTATTTTGCTGATTCCCAGNNAAGAGNNCAAAAGAATGAATTAAAATCAATCNGTNTTTATACNATAATATTNATAGGGCTAATGCAAGCATTGGCAATCATGCCAGGGGTATCACGNTCNGGCATCGTGATAACAGCTGCTCTGTTTGCTAATTTTAGTAGAGAAGACTCTATCAAAATTGCATTTTTATTATCAATCCCTGCNATTTTTATGGCGACTGTATATCAATCTATGCAATTGTATGGAATCGAAGATACAAATATTTTGAGTGAGTATTTTATCGGTGCNTTATTATCATTCATAGCNTCCTATTTAACAATCTACTTTTTTATATCAACAATAAATAGAATATCGTTCTCTCCATACATCATNTATAGACTATTATTGGGATCTTTCTTGCTCGGAATTTANGTACTCTGCGATATGATNCTGTACTATTATTTTATGAGAATCTTTTACAATTTTGATAATTTCATCTNTAGANTTNTTTTGATCNTTTTCCTNGAGNNTGAATTCTTTAATTTTTCTAATTAGAGATANAAAAAATNCTTTCTTTTTTTCTGGTTCTTGAATACATTCGATAAAATTATTNAGTCTTTCCGTTTTCCTGATATCAAGTTTGTCTACAAGATCNATGAGTTTATNANCCTGATCTTTCGAGGGATTGTATAAGTGGAAATCCTTCCTACAATAANGNAACATTTTTGCAAGATCTTTATAATCATTAGGTATCTTAAGCTTATTACAAAATTCATCGATATTTACAACTCGTGAAAACATAAAACATGCAACATCTTGAATCTTATTTNTCGGTTTTAAGTCATCAATAGGTANAGTGTCAATTATCTCACCAAAGATTCCTGCNGCACCNAGNTTAGACAATTCNATATAAAAACGATCAACATCTGTGGTTTTANATANCTCTAGCCAGATTCTCTCACCAGTTAAATGCTCNAATTCTCCAGAATTTACTATATCTTTTACTTTTTCCATTGTCTCAGGGGAGATATCAAAATCTNTGAATTTTACCTTAAATCTGGCCAATCTTAGCACTCTTAAAGGATCCTCAGAAAAGGCATCTGAAACATGTCTAAGTTTCTTATTTCTTAAATCNTCTTGNCCNTGAAAAGGATCNATCAATTTNCCTGTCTCGTCNTCTGCGATNGCATTTATTGTTAAATCTCTTCTCTCTAAATCCTCTTCAAGAGTAACTTTTGGATTCGTATCAAATTCAAATCCGGTATAACCNTGACCTGACTTNCTCTCTGTTCTTGCAAGAGCATACTCTTCTCCTGATTTTGGATGTATNAATACTGGGAAATCTTTTCCAACTTGCTTAAATCCATTTTTTTTCATTTCTTCAGGNGTNCTACCCACGACNACCCANTCTTTNTCTTTAGGTTCCAAGCCTAGCAANCTATCTCTTATTGCTCCACCTACAAGATATATTTTCATTTTCTTCCCGCTTTTTTTCTTANNTCGAGACCNCCATCTTTAATTTTTAGATATTTAGGGATTATATCTTCAACTGTTGATTTCCCTTTAAATCCAGATTTACTCACACTATCTACTTTAAGAGACTTAAAATTATCAATGGTGAATAATTTCCCAGGTAAGTTTTGGAAAACATGNGCTTGAATTTTAGATAAAAAGTCATTCAAAGGTATTACTATCCTACGAATTTTCATCACANCTATNGTTTTCTTAATCAANTCTATAAAACTATATTCTNTAGGACCGGTAACATCTATNTTTTCTCCATAAGTTTTNTTATCNAAAATGCANTCNACCATAAAGTCAGTTAAATCCTCAACATANACTGGTTGNAATCTTGCATTTGGGCANGCTAATGGAAATATTGGAATAAACTTTAGCATCTTTGCNAACTTNTTGAAAAANGAATCTTGTTCGCCAAAGACAATAGATGGCCTAAAAATNGTAACNTTACAAAACTTTAGTGTNTCTGATAATATCAACTGTTCAGCNANCCCCTTAGTATGNAAATAATCGCTCATTTCATTTNCCCTTGCATTTAATGANCTAATATGTAGGAATCTTTTTACAGAATTTGNTTTAATTGAAAGAGAGATTTTTTCAATTAATTGAAAGTGAATATTATAGAAGGAATTAATNTGATCAGTTTCATTTAATATNCCGACAGTNTTGATAACAAGATCNGCGTTTTTTAAATTNTCTCTGATNGATTTATCATCATTTAGACTGCATGATACAAGTTTCAGATTNGGGATTACTTTAAGNTTCTTGTTTGACTCAGGATTNCGTGTNAGNACAATGATTTCTCCNGAAATTGAAGATAATTTTTGCGCAAGATTAGCCCCAATGAAACCAGTTCCGCCAAATATTACACATTTTGATATTTTACTCATAAATTCTAGGAAATTTCTCTAACAATTATAATCATTCTAACATTGATTCAACAATAATCACTCTGTTTCATTTTTATAGGATAGTTTGATCGAGTAAAATTAACAATGAGAAAAGATAATTTCTGCTTTATAGTTACTAATTTAAATTGTAATATAAATAAACCATTTAGTTTAAANAATCACGATATGAACTCATATCTACGGGGTAANTTTTTTATANAATGAAAAAAACGAAGAAAAATATCAATACACCGATCAGTANAATTATAAAAAATGAGAGTNTATCATATATAAGNAAAATGAATGGNCAAGGAGTGAGTAATCTNCANAATTTATTCATATCGGAGGTAGAGAAGTCTCTTATTGCTACTGTTCTNAATCACCTNAATGGGAANGTAACAAAAACTGCAAGTTANTTAGGGATNAATCGNGGAACTTTGATAAAAAGAATTAAAGAATACGGGATTACTATATAGATGCAAACCTCCTCAGAGAAAAAAATAGCCTTAATAAGCGTCTCTGATAAAACCAATATTGATCAAGTTGCCAAAAAATTGGTCGATCTTGGTTATGAAATTATCTCAACAGGCGGTACCGCAAGCTTTTTGTCATCAAAGGGCATCCCTATAACATCAGTTTCTGATTTCACACGCTTTGATGAGATACTGGAAGGTCGAGTAAAGACACTCCATCCAAAAATACATGCNGGNATANTAGCTAAGTCAGAAAAAGANATTAACAAATTANCTAATGANTACAAACTCATTGATCTCGTAATTGTTAATTTATANCCCTTTGAANAGACNATCAAAAAGAATGACTGTAGTTNCTCAAAAGCCATAGAGAATATNGATATTGGCGGACCCACCATGCTTCGNGCGGCNGCTAAGAATCATCAGAGAGTTACTACTGTGATAGATCCTGATGATTATGATCTTGTGACTTCACAACTAATGNAAANTGGTAAAATTTCTNCTTCTCTAAGAAAGAANCTTGCNGTNAAAGTTTTCGATCATACAGCGAATTATGATTCTATAATTAAAGACTTTTTATCAGGTAANTCANATNATGCNNTTGTAGACAAATCTNNTTTAAATATAAAATTNTCTAAAGGNAAAGAGCTTAGATATGGAGAGAACCCTCATCAGAAAGCAACNNTATATGAAATATCNTCACCTAAACTTAATGGNTTTGATTTNGANCAGGTTTCTGGNAAACCTTTNTCNTATAATAACCTCGTCGACTCTGAAAGNGCTTTATCATGNGTTAAACAATTTTCTGGNCCTGCATGNGTAATAGTAAAACATGCNAATCCTTGTGGTGTCTGTGAGAGTTCCTCGCTTGANTTAGCCTATTCNCATAGTTTTAAATGNGACCCNANTTCAGCATTTGGAGGAATAATTGCAATAAACAGAAGTCTTACATCAAAGCTTTTAATGAAAATAATAAANAATCAATTTGTNGAAGTTATTATAGCNCCTGANATTTCNAAAGANTCATATAAAGNTATGGAAAANAAANCTAATATTAGAATTTTNNNGGCAGATTTNTCTAAATATCAGGAAATGGAATATGATATTAAGTCACTCAAAAATAAAATTCTNATCCAGACTAGCGATATAGTAAAACTTAAAAAGAGNAATCTCAAAACTGTNACAAAAAAGNAACCATCCGCANGCCAANTAGANGATCTAATTTTNGCNTTTAAGNTCTCTAGATATGTTAAATCCAATTCTATAGTNTTTGTTAAAAATAAGAGAACTCTGGCAATTGGAGCAGGACAAATGAGNAGAATAGACTCAACTTCTATAGCAATAAAAAAGGCTAAGNAAAATAANATNAATCTTAAGAATTCNGTNATGGCATCTGAGGCATTTTTTCCATTNAGAGACAATATCGANCTTGCNAACAAAGTCGGAGTAAAATNTATCATTCANCCTGGTGGNTCTATTAAAGATAGTGAAATTATTAAAANTGCAGANGANCATAAGATGTCNATGGTATTTAGTAAAATAAGAGTTTTCAAACATTAATNAACTGCTNATGAAATTATTAATTTTAGGTCAAGGAGGAAGAGAACATGCNATGGCATGGAAATTNTCTTTGTCCGATAAAGTGTCAGAGNTTTATGTTTGCCCTGGAAATGCNGGCACNGCTCTTGAAGANAGAGTATANAATANAGACATNAATNTAAANGAANACGAAAAGATCATATCTTTTGTGAAAGANAANAATATNGATNTNACGATAGTTGGNCCAGAGGATCCTTTATGTAACGGGATAGCGGATCTATTTATTAAAAACAANTTAAAANTCTTTGGGCCNACAAAAAATCTNGCACAANTAGANGGNTCAAAAGTATTCTCGAAAAATTTTATGCANGAAAANAATATACCCNCAGCAGAGTATAAGGAATTTGANNATCAAGATNCCGCTGTTNNNTACATTNAAAATGCAAAANTNCCTCTTGTTGTCAAAGCAGANGGTCTTGCTGCAGGCAAGGGAGTGATTATTTGTAGTGATANNTNCGAAGCACAGAATGCAATTNAAAAANTGNTGATGAGTGAAAACTCAAANAAANTTGTCATAGAAAACTTTCTNNTNGGACANGAGTTATCTGCAATATATGTTTGTAATTTTAAAGGACCAGNNNACGAAATTAGTTTGCCNTGGACTAAAGATTATAAATCTAGAGANGANTATAATGCAGGNCCTAATACAGGAGGAATGGGTGCAGTNATACATCCGATGTTAGATGAGCATAAAAATNATATCTATAAAATGCACTTAGAAATNGANGNNNTTTTATTAAAGACCGTTAAAGGAATAAATNANAAGTATAAAAATTCGGATACTAANTATACNGGTTTTTTATATNTTGGTNTGATGATNGACCAGAATAATAAAATAAANGTACTNGAATANAATTGTAGGATGGGNGATCCAGANACTCAATGTCTNATGATGNACNTACAAAANAAGAACATNGANTTTTTNGATCTNATNNATAGTGATANATTANNAGAAAAAAAAGATATGAATCTTGATTACATTGATAAANCNAAATCTTACGCATGTACAATTGTTNTAGCAGCACAAGGATANCCNGGTGAATATNAAAAAAATTTATTTATCGACCTCACAAAAATCATAGAGAATGAGCATNTGAAAATATTTCATGCTGGGACAACACTTGANGATGGTNNGATTAAATCTACTGGTGGCAGNATTTTNTCAGTGAATGCATCAGGTGACAGTAGAGNTAAATGNTTGCAAATTGCTTATGATGCAATCAAAAATATCGGCGTCTATAAAGATAAAAATTTATCAATAAAATGNCAGGATCATGTTTTTTTTAGGGAGGATATNGGNGAATAAANTATTTTTTCATNGATTCAAAAAATTCAGAATTTGTTTTAGTTGCCTGAAGTTTATTCAACATAAATTCCATAGCATCTAGTTCATCCATAGANTGAAGCACTTTTCTNAGTATCCAAATTTTTTGTAGCTCATCAGGAGTAGTTAGAAGTTCCTCTCTTCTTGTTCCAGACCTGTTAATATTTATAGCAGGNTAAATTCTCTTCTCAGCAATTCTTCGATCTAAATGGACCTCCATGTTACCAGTCCCCTTAAATTCCTCATAAATCACCTCATCCATTTTAGAGCCTGTATCTATAAGTGCTGTAGCGAGTATAGTTAAACTACCACCTTCTTCGATATTCCTTGCTCCTCCAAAAAATCTCTTCGGTTTTGTTAGAGAATTTGCATCTACNCCACCCGATAGNACCTTCCCAGAGGANGGAGCGATGGTATTGTACGCTCTNGCTAATCGAGTAATNGAGTCTAATAAAATTATTACATCTTTTTTGTGCTCAACTAATCTCTTTGCTTTTTCTATAACCATTTCTGCCACTTGAACATGTCTATTTGCAGGCTCATCAAATGTACTCGCAACTACTTCACCTTTTACCATCCGCGACATCTCTGTAACCTCTTCTGGACGNTCATCAATTAGAAGAACAATAAGNATAGATTCTGGNTTNTTTGTGGTTAAACTCTGAGCAATTTGCTGGAGCATGATTGTTTTACCTGCTTTNGGTGGTGAGATAATTAANCCCCTTTGCCCTTTACCAATTGGTGCAGCAATATCTACTAGACGACCAGATATATCCTCTCTACTTCCATTNCCAACCTCTAAACGNAATCTTTTATTAGCATGGAGAGGCGTCAAATTTTCAAATAGNATTTTATGTCTAGCATTTTCTGTGGAATCAAAATTGACGTTATCAACTTTNANAAGCGCAAAATATCNNTCCCCCTCTTTAGGAGGNCTTATTTTTCCTTCAACTGTATCACCTGTCCTCAGNGAAAACTTTCTAATCTGACTGGGTGAAACATAAATNTCGTCNGGNCCAGCTAAATATGANCTACTAGAGTTTCTTAAAAAACCAAATCCATCCTGAAGAATCTCTAACACCCCTCCACCAGATATATCNTCACCGCTAGAAGAATGATTTTTAAGTATTGAGAAAATTATATCTTGTTTTCTCAAACGNCCTACATTTTCGGCACCCATCTTTTCAGCNATTTCNACAAGCTCTTGAATAGGTTTATCTTTNAGTTCTGTTAGATTCATAAATTATTGTTGAAATTATTAAGTTTATTTGATTTTATTACTGCCTTGTAATTAAATATTTTCTGTTAAAAATTTTTGNAATTCACTTTTAGTGAGTACACCTACNTTTGTTGCTGCTAGTTCTCCATTTTTAAAAATCATNAGAGTTGGTATTCCTCTTATTCCATATTTAGGNGCTGTNTCAGGATTTTCATCAATATTCAGCTTNGTAAATTTTACGTTGTCAAATTCTGCTGATACATCGTCTATNACTGGGCCTANTATTTTGCATGGTCCACACCATTCAGCCCAAAAGTCAATCAGNACAGGTGTTTCAGATTTNAGGACTTCTTCCTCAAAACTACTATCTGTAATATTTTGTACTGTGCTCACTAATGTGTCCTCTTATTATTATATTTGTAAATAAAGGTTTGAAATTTGAATTTATAATGAATAATAATATGATATTTGATTATGTGGATATGTCAAGTAATTCTATTTGATTAAANTAGATGAGNNCTAAATTAGACTCATTGATAANACACCTTCCATTTTTTCAGCCATTTCAGATTTTCCTGTTCTNCTGTCTCCTATTGTAGCTATTGTTACATCGACTTCTTTNATATCNCCNCCTAGNCTGTCTCTTTTTTCAATCGCAGTTTGTTTGATAAGATCAATCATGTCATGAGCTGCACGTTCTGGTCCATGATGTTCGACTAGATCCCTTTCNNTAAAACCACCTTTTTTCAAGATNTCGTCAGTGCTCTCTTTATATACCCCTGCCATGAGCATGCTATGCGCNACACCAATTTTCATTTTTCCTTCTTTNACTCTTTTTTTAAAGTTATTGAAAANNCTTTTTTCGATTTTTTNNAATTTTTCACAAAGATCGNNATGTTCGGGTAGATCTTTCCATTCTTTATCTTTNAGAAGTGGGAAAGGATTTGCCCAATAACTTATTTCAACTTCACCACGGTGTGTTTGTGTGCTTCCTGCTGCCACTCTTGCNCCGCTTCTNAAGTGTTCAAGAGCATCATCNGGTTTCATATTAGCATGCATACAACTCTCGCCTTTTGGGATAATCTCATAATTGTTTAAGTACAGAAGTATGTCTAGTTCAGAGCCNGTTGATATCTCNGTATATTCNGTTACTGGTACAATTTGTCTAGCATTTGTACCTGAGTGTTTGTTGTATCCTATTTCTCGACCCTCCATTTGCATTTTTGCATATTCACTGAAGCCATCTAGACATGCAAATGCACCNGTTTCTGTNCCATAAAAGTATGGCACTTCTTCATTACCACCATTTTTCTCAAGTATTGCACGCCCCATATCATCAGCTTTAATAAGTGAATCAAATATATATGGTTCATTAGTTTTTTCATCAAAGCGAACAACATATCTNGTCGCTCCGCAATGCAGTGGGAGNTCCCCTTTTAATATACAAAGTACATTNTGAAGTGTAAGCATTGGTTTTTTACCGTAACCAAAATATTGGCATTCATCTAANCCAGGGATTAGACCAACAAGAATATCGTTGGCTTCGTCATGATAATAACCNAGGTCCTTCATATCAGAATGAGGGCAACCTAAAACGAAAATTCCATCGGGTTGTTTCTTTGTAATATTTTCCACTTTTGAAAAAGGAAATAGATTTAANAAGCCTGGCTCAATCTCAATATAACCTCGCGTTTTATGTATNTAACATAATATATTCCANGCACCTATTTCAAAGGGTATTGCNACGTATTCTTCTGGATTAAAATTTTCATTTTTTATAGGATTATGATCAAGGGCAAAAAATGGGAANGCTCTTTTGTTNGCATGAGTAGTGTAGTAGACCCCTGTTCTCATATCAGCGGCAGTTGTGACTGGNACNTGATTTAGATTTGAGTAGTCTGAGGGTAATTTTACAAAGTGACCAGAGACTTCACCAACAGCAACATTAGGNTGACAATCAAGTCCTTGAGTTCTTCTTACTCCAGATCCTAAACCTACTTTAACAAGAAGAATTCTTCTTGTCTCCAGAATCAATTCTGATAATCTNTCTGCTTTTTCAGATACCTTATCTTTAATTTCTTCCGCATTTAGNGATTCATCAATAATTTCATTGTGAAGTCTNACTAANCTTGTATATGATTTTGTTCGATAATGATGAAATGCTCCATCGAGAAATTGAACGCTATCTTTAAAATCTCTAAGTTCNTCTCCNGAAAAAGGCGTAACTCCCTCTAATATAGAAATATACACTTTTGCATCAATACTCTGAATNTAATTGATTTTATGCATGACTTCTTCNTTGAGATCCTGATCCTCACGATTTTTAAGTTCTTTGATAAATTCTTTTTTATAAGATTCTAGATACCTAGAAAATGCCTTACTTTTTAGTAATTGAGCAGGTGTTTTACATCCATCTCTTATTTCTAAAATTCTTTCCATAATTTCTTCTCTCTTAATCTGTTATGCTTANNCGAAANTTTTAACATATATAATTTTAACATATATAAATATTATAAAATTACCACTTTTTAATAGTGTAAAAACCTCTTGGTTTTTTAAGCAACGTTGATTATATTATTAGTCANCGATATCATCAATTGCAATAACAACAAAAAATTATGGATTTTTTATGACAAATTTGGTAGGCCCACATGGCTCAGAAGTTCTCAAACCGCTNATTATAGAAAAGCAAGACGAGGTAGCATCTCTTTTAGANACNTATAAAACAGCCCCTAGNGTAATACTCAANTCTGCAGCATCTGCCAATGTAGTGATGTTAGCAGCTGGATACTTTACGCCACTTGAGGGTTTCATGAGCAANGAGGACNTNATAAGTGTTTCCGANAAAATGTTAACAGNAGAAAACGTCTTTTGGCCNATNCCAATAGNAAANATTACCNATGATGACCAAAAGNTCTCAATAGGAGAAGAAATTATTCTTCTCGATCCGAACATCGAGGGCAATCCACCNATTGCTATTCAAAAAGTTACCTCAATNAGTACTTTTTCAGATACGGAGCTCGATAGTATAGTAAAAAATATTTTTGGAACTAATGACAAGAACCATCCTGGNGTGGCCAATTATTTAAGCATGGGTAATAAATTACTTTCTGGTCCTATCAAAGCATTCAACTATAGTTATTTCCCNTTTGAATTTCCAAATACATTTTCTACTGCAGTTAAAATCCGAGAGAAGTTAAGTTCTTTTGGATGGAATAATGTGGTCGCATTNCAAACGAGGAATCCTATGCATAGAGCCCATGAAGAGCTTTGTAAAATGGCACTGCAAAAATTGAATGCAGACGGTTTATTAATTCATATGACACTGGGAAAACTGAAAGATGGTGATATTCCTGGTGATGTTAGAGATGATGCAATAAGAAAAATGGTTGAGTTATATTTTGAACCTAACNCAGTNTTAATATCTGGATTTGGTTTTGANATGATGTATGCTGGTCCCAGAGAGGCATTACTTCATGCAACTTTTCGACAAAATTGTGGNTGTTCACACTTGATAGTAGGAAGAGACCATGCAGGTGTCGGTGATTACTATGANCCTTTTGCAGCTCAAGAAATATTTGAGTCTAAAGTNGTTCAGGATTCACTNAANATAAAAATATTTGCCGCAGATCACACAGCATATTCAAAAAAACTAAACAAGGTAGTNATGATGAGAGATGTTGATGANCATNATAANGAGGATTTTGTCCTANTATCCGGTACAAAAGTTAGGGAAATGTTATCAAATAATGAGGACTTGCCGGCTGAATTTGCAAGAAAAGAGGTTGCAGACATCCTCAAGGCATATTATCGCTCAAAATAGTTGTTTTTTTGTCANTTTTTCTAAATAAATAATTCCTAATGNGGGNAATATATNCTATAATTANANCTGTGAAAGGAATCNAAATTACTATACAAAGGACTGTGTTATTTAGGACAAATTAATTTCCTAANATTAATTTTATTAGGGAATAACATAGGGAGAGATTGTATGTTATCTATAAATCCTTTTGTGGANTTATCNAGTNTCATATCANCTATNGCNATGCANATNTTTGTNNTAGTNATGGTNGCGNNNACTNTTGGNGGNACANTNCTNGATATGATTCANAAAAAGAATGCGAANTATTTNTTNGAAAATTCGAAAAAACTAAAAAAATCAGCAACAAGAAATGTACCTACTGGTGAGAAAGTCACCATCATAGCGAAAACTTTAGCCCATGATGTTGCTACATCTGCTGAGTTCTGTGGTGTAAAAAGAAGAGCAGCTCATTTACTTGGTATGTATGGGACGATCATTTTTTGGGCTACGTCAGTAATAATGATTTTCTCTTTTCCTACTTCGACGACTACGCCAGCTGTTTATCCAATTTTATGGCATGTTGGAGCTTTAATGACATGTGTAGGCGGATACTGGTTTTGGTTTTTCTTGAGAGTCGATGTTAGATCAGAGGGTAACCCATGGAATCGAATAGTGATGGCAGATCTTTTTGTTCTAGCGCTAGTAGCAACTTCAACTTTTGGATTACTATGGTCATTTTTTCAATTCAATGGTTCTTCAGGGTTATCGTCATTATTTTTAATTTTATTTATCCTTTCAAATATCGTTTTATTTGGAGGAGTTTACTGGTCTAAATTTGCTCATATGTTTTACAAACCAGGAGCAGCTATTCAAAAACATTTGGCAGAAGCTGATGGGTCTAGAGATTATCTTCCAGAGCCAGCAGATAAACCAAAACAATTTGGTTTGGGCATAAAACGCTCAGAACCTCAGAATTATTAAGGAGAGATAAATATGTCAACATACGTATATATGACAAGATGTGATGGTTGTGGCCACTGCGTGGACATTTGTCCATCGGACATCATGCACATTGATAAATTAATCAGAAGGGCGGTAAATATTGAGCCAAATTTTTGCTGGGAATGCTATTCCTGTGTGAAAGCATGTCCGCAGAATGCTATTGATGTGAGAGGTTACGCTGACTTTGCTCCTATGGGTCATAAAGTTAGAGTACTGAGAGAGGAAGAAAAAGGAACAATATCTTGGAAAATCAAATTCCGTAACGGAACTATCAAGAATTTTGTTTCACCAATTACAACTCAACCTTGGGGAAAATACATTCCTAAGCTATCAGAAAAGAATGGACCATCTAAAGATGAGTTTAAATCGCAATTACTCTATAACGAACCAAAATATCTTAAAAGAGAGGATGGAGTTTTACCGGAAATGCAAAAAGTTGGGAAACTCAAACAGGGAGTATACTACTAATGGCTAAATCAAAAACAATTTATGAAGATTGCGATATTCTTGTTGTAGGTGGCGGAATGGCTGGAACAGGAGCTACATTTGAGTCAAGGTATTGGGGAAGAGACATGAAGATCATATGTGCAGAGAAAGCAAACATTGATAGAAGTGGAGCAGTAGCACAAGGGCTTTATGCAATAAATTGCTATATGGGAATGAGATGGGATGAGAATCAGCCCGAAGATTTCGTAAGATATGCTAGAAATGATTTAATGGGAATGGTCAGAGAAGACTTGGCATATGACGCAGCCAGACACGTGGATTCTGCTGTACATATGTTTGAAGAATGGGGCTTACCATTAATGAGAAACGAAAAAACTGGGAGATATCAAAGAGAAGGAAAATGGCAGATTATGATTCATGGCGAGAGCTATAAACCAATTGTTGCAGAAGCAGCAAAAAAGTCAGCAGACAAAATATACAACAGGGTGATGATAACTCATCTTTTGATGGATGAGTCTGATGAGAATCGTATTGGTGGTGCTGTTGGATTTAATATGAGGACTGGGGATTATCATGTTTTCAGGTCTAAAACAGTTATTTGTTGTGCCGGCGGTGCATCACATTTATTTAAACCAAGAGCAGTCGGTGAAGGCATGGGTAGAACATGGTACGCACCTTGGAGTAATGGGTCAGCATACGCCCTTCCAATAGCTGTTGGTGCGAAGATGACACAGATGGAAAATCGTATTGTTCTAACAAGGTTTAAAGACGGTTATGGTCCTGTGGGAGCGTATTTTCTTCACCTTAAAACATATACACAAAACGCAGCAGGTGAAAATTACGAAGAGAAATGGTACGACAACACAAAAGCAATAGTCGGTGAGTATATTGATCATGTTCCAAGACCTACATGCTTAAGAAATCATGCATTTATTCAGGAAACAGCTGCTGGCGGTGGACCAATACATATGGTGACTATGGAAGCGTTTCAAGATCCACATTTAGAAGTAATTGGTTGGGAAAACTTTTTAGGAATGACTGTNGGTCAAGCTGTTGTGTGGGCATCGCAAGACATTGACCCTAAATANCAAAATCCAGAATTAACAACTTCGGAGCCATATGTTATGGGCTCACATGCTACATGCTCAGGCGCNTGGGTGAGTGGACCAGAGGATTTATCGCCTCCCGAGTATTTCTGGGGATATAATAGGATGATGACTGTTNATGGACTATTCGGCGCAGGTGATGCAGCTGGTGGAACACCACATATATTCTCGTCAGGGTCATTTACCGAAGGTAGAATTTGTGCGAAGTCCGCAGTCCAATACATCAATGATGGTAAAGCAAACGGNATTAAAGTGACTGAAGAGCAAATTGATAATTTCAAAACTGANATATTCAAACCNTTNGNGAATTATAGAGTNGGTAGGAATGAGATTACNGNAGGAACAGTCTCACCAAGNTATNTGTTACCAATACAAGCNTTACAACGACTNCANAAAATNATGGATGATTATGTAGGNGGTATCGGGACNAATTATATGACNAATGGAAATACTCTAAAGAAGGCACTNAAAGATCTTGGAATACTCCAAGAAGATTTGGAGCATATTGGTGCAGAGGATTATCATCAATTGATGAGGGCGTGGGAAGTTAAGCATCGTGCNCTGGTGTCACAATGTGTTACTGAGCACACCTTATTCAGAGAGGAGACAAGATGGCCAGGTTATTACTATCGTGGCGATTTCCTNAAACTAGATGATGAAAATTGGCATTGCTTGACTGTATCNCGAAGAGACCCTAAAACTGGTAAATTTGAGATNGAGAAAGCACCTCTNTATCATTTAATAGATGATGAGAAAGGAGAATCAGAAGCTTCTTAAGTCAAATGGATTTACTTGGTAAGACTGATAAAGAAATAATTAAGATTGCTAATCCTTTTTGGGAAGAGTTAATAAAAAGCTCNAACAAGAAGGATTACAATGCATTNACTCGCAACTTNTCAAAAGAAATGATGCTTGCTTCTAATGAAGTGGAGATCGGTAAGCAATGGTCNAGAAACGAGGTCCTNACNAACNTATCTAGTAAATANGATAATCTTGGTTGNCTAAGAAGAAATAATTATATTACAGTTNTATTCAAACAACGGAGCAATAGCGTTGATGGTGATTTTTTAGGNAGATTAGTGTTAGGNGTAGAAGATGATGAAATTAAAATATTTGGCGCTACAATTTTCTGATATNAANGATTAAGNTCTTATCTTTTTTCTTTTATAAAAGCGTTTAGTGTATTAATTGTAAAATCGCCATTTCTAAANAAATCNCTCTTTAATAACTTTTTATGTAATTTAATATTTGTCTTAATNCCNTCNATAACTGTCTCATCAAGAGCAAANAGCATCTTCTTTATTGCTGTTTGNCTATCTTCTGCNTAGGCTATTATTTTCGCTATCATTGANTCATAGTTNGGTGGNACGACATACCCGCTATATATATGTGAATCAGTNCTAATACCAGGACCTCCTGGTGGATGAAATAATTTAATCATNCCTGGNGACGGCATAAATGTTTCTGGATCTTCTGCATTGATNCTACATTCAATAGCATGACCATTAAATNTNACATCNTCTTGTGATAATTGAAGTTTCTCNCCTGATGCAACTTTNATTTGTTCNGAGATTAGATCAAAATTTGTNAGATATTCAGTTACTGGATGCTCAACTTGAATCCTCGTATTCATTTCAATAAAACTNAATTGTCCATCTTGATATAAAAATTCAAATGTTCCAGCACCTCTGTANTNAAGTTTCTTACATGCATCTGANCATATCTNCCCAATTTCAGATATTTTCTCTCTTGGTATATTAATTGCAGTTGTTTCCTCAATAACTTTCTGATTTCTTCTTTGAAGCGAGCAGTCACGTTCGCCTAAATGTATNGCATTCCCATAATTNTCACACATGACTTGAATTTCTATATGTCGGGGTTTATCAAAAAACTTTTCAAAATATAGATCNCCATTTCCAAAAGAATTNTGTGCTTCTGATTTAGTAATTTTCATNGCATCANCTAATTCATCTTCNGATNGCACAATCATCATTCCTCTTCCACCACCACCATGTATTGCTTTTAGCATTATTGGGAAACCAATTTTTTTCGCTTCTTTAATATTANTTTTAACATCATCAGGAAGTATGCCATCGTAACCTGGTATNCANGGAACACCNAATTCTCTCATAGCNTTCTTTGCTTTAATTTTATCNCCCATTTTTTTGAGNACTTTACTTGGAGGNCCTATAAAAATGAATTTATTNGATTCAACAATTTCTGCNAAAGTTGCTGATTCAGAGAGAAATCCATATCCNGGATGTATAGCATCTGCATTAGTTAATTCNGCAGCACTTATNATGGATGGAATATTNAANTANCTTTTACTTGGATCAGCTTTACCNATACAAACTGATTCATCAGCCATTTTAACATGCGGNAGTTGNCTATCAACTGTAGAATGNACTGCTACAGTTTTTATACNAAGTTTTTTACAAGCCCTTAAAATTCTAAGAGCTATTTCACCTCTATTGGCGATTAANATTTTTTCTATCATTACTTTATTACAAATAACGGTTGATCAAATTCAACCGGTTCAGAGTCGTCTACAAGAATATCTATAATAGTNCCACCTATTTCTGCATTGACTTGATTCATCATTTTCATCGCTTCTAGGATACATAAAGTGTCNCCTTTTTTTACTTTTTGACCNTTTTCAACAAATGGTTTTGAATCAGGAGATGCTGNNCGATAAAAAGTACCCACCATAGGTGATTTTATTAGTTCACCATCAGGAACATCNCTTATTGNNTCATTACTCGTAGATTTATCTTNTGATGGAGATTNTNTAGATTCATCGATAGGGNNGGTTGGTGGGGCAATATACTGCGGACTNGTNTGCTGTATCGCTGTTTGTTTNCACANTTTTATAGATTCCTCACCCTCCTTAACTTCAATTTCAGCAATACCTGANTCCTCAAGTANTTCCATTAGCTTTTTAATNTTTCTCAAATCCATNNTATTTATCNCTCAAAAAACTTTTAACACGNCGCATTGCTAGNCCATATCCATTAACACCGCATCCTANGATNCATCCAATACTNACATCACTTAAAAANGANTTTTTTCTGTAATCTTCTCTNTGAAAAATATTNGAGATATGNATNTCTACAAATGGTATCTCTGTGCTTAAAAANGCATCTCTTAAAGCTATGCTTGTATGAGTAAATGGNCCTGGATTTATTATAATTGCCTCTACTCCNTCTTTNTTTGCCTTTTGAATAGCATCAATTAGTTCNTGTTCTGCATTACTTTGAATACATGATAATTCATGNCCTGCATCTTTNGCGCTNCCAGNCAATTTTTCCTCTATCTGACTCAATGTNGTTNTGCCGTATACATCTGGNTCTCTTGTTCCCANAAGATTTAAATTTGGCCCATTAATTAATAAGATTTTAGACAAATNCNTTANCCNGTGTTTTAATAGNAGTTTACTGATTTTAGACGATTTTACAAGCTTTTATTGAGAAATTATNAGTTTTTTCTAGAATAGTTTATTTTATTCAATTTTTCAAGAAAAGTGTCTGAGTCAACAAAACCAACGACGCGAGCATCTTTCACTTCTCTGCCATTATCATCAAAAAATAGAATAACAGGTGGCCCAAATAAACTATAATCGCTCAGAAATTCNCCACTTCCTTCGGTTGATTCAGTAATATCATATTTAACTAAATTAAGTTGTTTAAGTATCCTGCTTACACGTTGATCTGAAAATGTGTATTTTTCTAGTTCTTTGCATGCAATGCACCAATCTGCATACAAATCAACCATAGTAAATTTTCCAGATGAATTAATTTCTTTAATCAGATTTTCTCTTTCATAAATTACTTTAAATTCTAAAAAACTTTTTTGCTCTACGAAACTAAATGTAGGATTGTAATTATTATTTTGATATATACCTAGTGACTGTAATAGAATATATGATGAAAAAATTGCTATTACGGAGAATCGGAAATATTTATTAAGTATTTTCAAGTCAGATGAGAATATAAATTGTAATAATAAAGTTAATGCCACTAATGCCCATAATATAGCTGATAATTCTATTGAAACAATTCTTTCTATTAGCCACACTGCGACTATTAGAAATAGAAAACCAAAAAATATATTTACTATGGGCAAATACTTACCTATTCGTTTTACAACCGCAGTCGCAGATGTACCAAGTATTAACAAAGGTATACCCATGCCAATCCCTAATGAGAATAAAGCTAGACCACCAACAAATGGATCACCGGATGTGGCAATATATATTAGAGCNCCNATAAGCGGAGCAGTTACACAAGGTCCAACTATTAATGCTGATAGCGCTCCCATAATTGCAACACCTATGTAGGACCCAGAGCTATTGTTATTTGATTTGCTAATTATAAAATTTTGGATGGACCTTGGCATTTCAATTTTCATGAAACCCATCATTGCTAATGCTAAAAATACAAAAAGTAACGCAAAAAAAGTTATAACATAGGGATTTTGCAGACTGGCTTGAATATTAGCTCCAGACAAAGCAACGAGAATCCCAATTAATGAATACGTTATGGCCATAAAAAATACGTATGTAAAAGATAACAGAAAAGATTTTCTTGGCGTGATGCCTGTTCCTTGTCCAACAATTAAACCTGTTAATATTGGTATCATAGGAAAAACACAAGGTGTGAATGACAATAATAAACCAGCTAGGAGAAAAAGGAAGATATTATAAATTAGAGGTTTATCAAAGAGCTGTTTACTTATACCGATTTGGTTATTATTCATATTAACTGAAACAAAGCCATCTACTCTCGAATCATGTGATTTTAATTCAAATATTTTTTTAATTGGTGGATAGCAAAGCCCTGCTTCAGCACATCCTTGATATTTGACAATNAGCTTTGTAAGATTTAGAGGATTTTCAAAGGATAAATCAATGACAACCTTAGTCTTATAAATGTCTACTTCGCCAAAGAATTCGTCAACTTTTTTTTGTCCAACAGGTAATGAAATTTCTCTAATTTTGTTAGTGTTACCATCTAACTTGAAATCAAACATGCCTACATATAAATAGTAGTCTTTTTCAATATCCCAAATTATTTGTATATTTCGATCGTCTATATAATTAAGGTTGATTCTGAACGCATCGTCTGGGGATAAAAATTGGTTTTGTCCTGTATTAATAGCCGCCTGACCAGGAGTTGAGCAAAGCATATACAATAATGCGACAGAAATTATAGTTTTGATTGTTGATAACATCCTCTAATTATAGGATATTTTAATAATAATTAAATAAGTCTCTGTTAGGATTGATTATGGGAGTACATTGGAATGAATTATGATAGGTAACAATAAGATACTTTTCTTTATTGTCTTATTCCCCATTATAGAAATTCTCCTGTTTATTGAGGTAGGTGGGTTAATAGGCTCTTTTATGACTATTTCATTGACTCTCCTTACAGCAATTTTTGGGATCTATCTGCTTAAGATTGGTACTTTTATAAATCTCAATAATATCCAAGAGAAGATCAAATCAGGGGATATGCCTGACAGGGAAATACAAAAAAGCATTTTCAACGTTGTCAGTGCTATCTGCCTAATTATACCTGGGATTCTGACGGATTCTGTCGGAATATTATTACTCATGAGGCCAATACAGTTTCAGATAATCACTATGATGATGAGAAATCGTCCTGACTTTTCCCCTAGGAGGGATAAAAAGACTATTATTGACGTCGAGCATAAAAATAATGATGATTAACACTGATCGGCATTAAGGCTTGAATATTCATGAAACACCCATATACTATTCCTATCGGGGCTTTCGGGGACCCCAAATTTAACCAAAATTGAGGATAAAACATGAATATAAGACCTTTACACGACCGCGTCATCGTCAGAAGAATGGAAGAGGAAAAAAAATCTCCAGGAGGAATTGTAATCCCAGACTCGGCTACTGAAAAACCAATCAAAGGAGAGGTTTTAGCTATTGGTAAAGGAAAAATCCTAGAAAGCGGAGATGTAAGACCATTAGATGTAAAAGTAGGCGACATGATCTTATTTGGTAAATACTCAGGCACAGAAGTTAATGTTGATGGCGAAGAACTTCTCGTGATGAGAGAAGATGACATTACAGCAATTATAAATTAATTAGATTTAGAGGAAGAAAAAATGACAGCAAAAGAAGTAAAATTTGGCGATAGCGCAAGAAAAAAATTAGTAGCAGGCGTGAATATATTAGCGAATGCGGTGAAAACAACTTTAGGCCCTAAAGGTCGAAATGTTGTTTTAGATAAATCTTTTGGAGCTCCGACAGTGACGAAAGACGGAGTATCTGTTGCCAAAGAAATTGAGCTTAAAGATAAATTCGAAAATATGGGTGCGCAAATGGTTAAAGAAGTTGCATCACAAACCTCAGATGTTGCGGGTGACGGCACTACAACTGCAACAGTTGTTGCACAATCTATTTTAAAAGAAGGTCTAAAGTGTGTTGCGGCTGGAATGAATCCAATGGATTTAAAAAGAGGTATTGACAAAGCAGTCACCGTAGCAGTGGAGAGTCTTCAAAAAATGTCTCAACCATGTACTGATCAAAGTGCAATTGAGCAAGTAGGCACAATATCAGCTAACTCAGATACAGATATCGGCTCAATTATTGCAGAGGCTATGGGTAAAGTTGGAAAAGAAGGTGTCATCACAGTAGAAGAAGGACAATCCCTAGACAACGATCTTGATGTTGTTGAGGGTATGCAATTTGACAGAGGTTACCTGTCACCATATTTTGCTACTAACCAACAAACCATGACAACTGAATTAGAGGACCCATATGTTCTGTTATACGATAAGAAGATATCTAACATAAAAGATATGTTGCCCGTTCTAGAAGGTGTGGCAAAATCAAGCAAACCATTATTGATAATTGCAGAAGATGTAGAAGGTGAAGCGTTAGCAACATTGGTTGTAAATAGTATAAGAGGAATTGTAAAAGTGGCAGCAGTAAAAGCCCCAGGCTTCGGTGATAGAAGAAAAGCTATGCTAGAGGATATAGCAATTTTAACTGGAGGTACTGTGATAGCAGAGGAGGTTGGCTTAAGCCTTGAAAAAGCTGACATCAGTATCCTCGGAACAGCTAAAAAAATTAATGTCACTAAAGAGAACACTACTATAATTGATGGTGGTGGAAAAAAAGCAACAATTGAAGGAAGGGTAAATCAAATTCGTTCTCAAATTGAGGAAGCTACTTCAGATTATGATAAAGAAAAGATGCAAGAGCGTGTAGCTAAACTAGCAGGTGGAGTTGCTGTTATCAAAGTAGGAGCTGCAACAGAAGTAGAAATGAAAGAGAAGAAAGCTCGAGTNGAAGACGCACTTCATGCAACTAGAGCAGCAGTCGAAGAGGGTGTTGTGCCAGGTGGTGGCGTAGCTATGATAAGAGCAAGATCCGCATTAGATAAAATTAAAGGCGATAATCCAGATCAAGATCAAGGAATTCAGATTGCCAAACAAGCGATGCAAGAACCACTTAAGCAAATTGTCACAAATGCAGGACATGAAGGCTCTGTTATTCTAGCGAAAGTTGAAGAAGGGAAAGATTCTTTTGGATACAACGCAGCCACATCTGAATATGGAGATATGCTTAAGATGGGTATTCTTGACCCAACCAAAGTTACTAGAACTGCTCTTCAAAATGCNTCATCTATTGCAGGCCTTATGATAACCACCGAGTGCATGGTTACCGAACAGGCTTCTGATGATCAAGCAGCTAGTGCTGCTCCAGCTATGCCTGATATGGGCGGCATGGGTGGCATGGGTATGGGTGGCATGGGTATGTAATTACTCAANACACAAAACCTTTATCAAATACAAAAAAGCTCTTGATCTCCAGGAGCTTTTTTTATTGTTANGATTAATTTATTTTTTCATATCTAGTATATCAAGATGCTAATATGAGATATGGATAAGATTTGGATAGANAAATACGCAGAAAATATTCCTGGCGAAATTTCGCAGATACAATATCAATCAATAATTGATCTAGTAGATCATGCTTCAAATAAATTCCCTAAACATATTTCATTTAGTAACTTAGGTTCATCTCTTTCTTTTCAAGATACTCGTCTTTATTCAGAGCGTCTAGCAGCTTATATGTCAAGTGAATTAAGTATCGTAAAAGGTGATAAGGTAGCGATAATGTTACCNAATTTGCTTTCATTCCCTGTTGGTTTTTTTGGTTCGCTCAGACTTGGCGCTGTTGTTATAAACATTAATCCGTTATTTACATCTAGAGAATTAAAAAATGTTCTTGAAGATTGTGAAGCTGAGACAATAATAGTTCTTGATAAATTCTTGCTAGAACTAGAACCAATACTAAATGATACAAAAATTTCGAATATTATTGTCTGTAGACCATCAGATCTACTGTCTCCTTTAATGAAAATAGTTGTCAGTAGTATTTTATATTTTAAAGGTGATTATAAATCACTCAATAAAGGACTTATTTCATTTTCTGACATTATGAATTATAAAAATAAACCTCCAGTGGTTTCTATTGCTAGAGATGATATTGCTTTGTTACAGTATACTGGAGGGACTACAGGTAAATCAAAGGCTGCTGTCTTGACACATTCAAATCTTTTATCAAATGTTCATCAACTTGAGCTATGGGTTAAATCAATCGTCAAAGAAGGGCAAGAAATTATAATTACTGCTCTGCCTTTATATCACATATTTTCTCTGACTGTTAATTTGCTCTATTTCTATAAAATAGGAGCAAAAAATATTCTCATCACGAATCCAAGGAATTTAAAAGATTTTGTCAAAACATTGTCTAAGCACAGATTTACAGTGATAACTGCTGTAAATACTTTATTTAACCTATTACTCACTAGCTCTAAATTTAGAAATTCAAATTTTGATAACCTAAAATTCTCAGTCGGAGGCGGGATGGCTGTTTTAAAATCTACAGCTAAAAAATGGAAAGATGTTACAGGTTGTTCAATCACTCAAGGTTATGGTTTAACAGAGACATCACCTATAGTAAGCGTTAATCCTTTATCAGAGGATTTTAATGGATCGATTGGATTACCATTACCATCTACAGATGTTTCAATCAGAGATGATAATGATCAAGAGGTCGCTCTGGGCAATACTGGCGAGCTATGTGTAAAGGGACCACAGGTGATGAGAGAGTATTGGAATAATATTGATGAAACAAAAAAATCATTCACAGATGATGGTTTTTTTAAAACAGGAGATATAAGTAAAATTGATGAGAATGGTTTTTTATACATCGTTGATAGAAAGAAAGATATGATTATATCTTCTGGATATAATGTTTATCCTAATGAGATTGAAGACTATGTGTCTAATCATGATAGTGTGCTTGAATGTGGCGTTGTTGGTAAACCTGATTTAAATAGAGGAGAGACTATCTTTTTATATGTAGTAAAAAAGCAGAAAGATGTAACCGAAAGTGAGATCGCAGAGTATTGTAGGTCTGGCCTGACTCTATATAAGCAACCGAAGAAGATTATTTTCGTTAATGAAATACCAAAAAATAATGTTGGAAAAATACTTAGAAGAAAATTACGAGATTTATAATTAAATACCAAACAAAACAAGGTGATCTATCTCAACTCTTATGCCTATTACTTCATTTATTGAGTGGTTATGATGGCTTGGAGTAAGACAAAGTATACTTTGGCCATCCTTAAGCTCTAGTTTATATAGGAAATCAGAACCAAAAAATTTCTTATCTACTACACGAGCAGATTCTGTAGAATTATCATCATGAATAACATCATCTGGTCTGATCATAACATCTACATGATCATTAGTTTTGTAGGGTATCGTGTCACCAAAAATTTTACCCAGTGGAGTAGCTACATGGTTAGAATCAACAACAGTGCCTCTTATAAAGCACCCATTGCCACAGAAATGTGCGATTTCTTTGGATAAAGGTTTATGGTAAATGTTGTAGGGCGTTTCGTTTTGGATTATTCTTCTATCTGATAAATATGCTATTTTATCTGATAATTGAAAGGCCTCTTTAATATTATGAGTTACAAATACTGATGTTATTTTTTCAGTTTTTAATAATAATTTCACATCAGCAATCAACAAGTCTTTCAGCTCTTCGTCTAATGCACTAAAGGGTTCATCGAACAAGAGGAGTTCAGGCTTCGGAGCTAGAGCTCTTGCGATAGCAATCCGCTGTTGTTGACCTCCGGAGATTTCATGAGGGAATTTCTCTAGTATATTATTTATATCTAATAACGTGCTTAGTTTCTTCAGTCTACTTTTTCTCTCGCTTGTTTCTAGGTTAGAAACACCAAATAATATATTCTCCTCGCAATTAAGATGCGGGAAGAGCGCCAGGTCTTGAAAAATAATACCAACATTTCGATCATTAGGTTTGATAAATGTACTAGCATCATCAACTATCTTCTCATTTAATATGATACGTCCTGAATTTATCTGATCAAATCCAGCAATTACTCTGAGCAAAGAGCTTTTACCAGACGCACTTGGCCCAATAATAGATATTATTTCTTCTGGAAAAATATTCAAATTTAAATCATCTAGTATAAGATTTTTATTAATTGAGTATGAAATATCTTTTATTTCAAGTTTTAAACTTTTCATCTTTTTCTATGATTGTGTTGTTAATGAGTATTATAACAGGAATTAATCCAATTATGATAAGCATGAGAGATGGAGATGCAATATACATTAATTGCTCTGACAGTGCTAATTCATATACATTTATTGCAAGCGTATCAAAATTAAATGGTCTGAGTATAAGTGTTGCTGGTAATTCTTTTATTATGTCAACAAAAACAAGTATCAACGAAGTGATAATTGTAGTTTTCATCATTGGAATATGTACTCTTCTCAGTGAGGTAATTGGGCTTAGGTGAAAGGTATTAAGTGTAAGATCAATATTCCTTTTAATTTTACTCAGACCTGCCTCAGTTGCATTATGAGAAAGAGTTGAAAATCTTACTAGATATGCAATGAAAAGTGCTACAAGAGAGCCACTAAAAAAGTAAATAGGGTCATCAAACAGAAATGACTGAATATCATCTAATGATGTTACAAAAATTATTATTCCTACTGCTATTACCACACCTGGTATTGAATAACCAAGTGAAAATATTTTTAGTGCGAAATTAGTAAATTTATCATTCATTACTCTATTTTTGTATGATGCGTAGATAGAAATTAAGACAATAAGAACTGCAGATATGCTTGAGATGAATATCGAGTTGAAAACTATATTAAGGAAGCTATCTCTGAGNGCGTAATCAAAAGTTTCAAATAACCATATGATTAACTGGAATATCGGGATTATGAAACCTAATAATGCGATAGCAAGACACCAGAGTGTAGAAAGAATTGCTTTTTTACCATAGAGCCTCATTTCAAGGGGTGTTTTATTCTTTTGAGAAGAATGATAGTACTTTCTACTTCCTCGTGAATATTTCTCCATTATAATTAATATAAAAACAAAAGATAAAAGAATCGATGCTAGATGNAGAGCACTTGATTCGTCTCCTAAAGCAAACCATGTACGGTAAATGCCAGTAGTGAACGTTGCTACACCATAATAATCCATTGTTCCGAATTCTGCTAAGGATTCCATCATAACTAAACTGAGCCCTGCTACAATAGCCGGTCTAGCCAATGGTAAAGCAATACGATTAAAGGATTCCATATCATTCAGCCCTAGGGATTTTCCAACCTCAAGCGCACAGTATGATTGTTCACGGAATGATGAATAACACAACAGATAGATATATGGATAAAGACTTATACTTAAAATGAAAATAGAACCGTAAATATTTCTTATATCGACTAAAGAAAATAGTTCTTTTCCTAGGTTAAAGTTAATATCCAAAAAATCAAATAGAAAACCAGATGGCTCAGTTAAGCCAGCATAGATATATGCTGAGATATATGCAGGTATTGCTATAGGCATCACTAACAACCATTTAAAAACATGCCTTCCAGGAAAATCATACATTACAACAAGCCATGCTGTTGTAACGCCGATTATAGTTGTGAATAATGAGACGAATAAAGTTATAAAGATAGTATTAAAAATATAATCATCAATTAACGTCGCTCGTAAATGAATCCATAATTCATTAGAAGGGAAGAATAAAAATGAGAAGACTGTTAATATTGGAATTACTACTATGCTTATTATAAATAAGAGTATTATCCTATCATTATAAAAATCTAATTGTCTCACGACTTTTTATTTCCAACCAATTCTATCAAAAATCATTACTGCCTTGCTATTATTTATACCAAGCTCGTCAAGGTTTAGTGTATCTTTTTTGAATGGAAATCCCCATGAATTCACAATATCACTTACAGGTATATTATCTCTAATAGGATATTCATGATTAGCTTGAGCATAAAGTTTTTGTGCTTCATCACTCGCCAAGAACTCTAGAAAAGTAATTGCATTCTTGTAATTTTTTGAGTATTTCATCACAGCAGCCCCGCTAATATTTATATGAGCACCTCTATCAGCTTGATTAGGGAAAAAAACTGATATTTTTTCCGCATATTTTCGTTCATTATCTTTTTCTGATGCGATCCATTTTCCAAGATAGTATGTGTTCGCTACGGTGATATCACACTCTCCTAATACTACTGATGTCATCTGAGTTCTGTCATTTCCTTTAGGATCTTTAGAGAAATTATTTTTAACACTTTTAGCCCATTTCTCAGCTTCAATCTCTCCATTATGAGAAATGATTGATGCGAGTAATGATTGGTTATAAATGTTACTAGATGATCTGATACATATTCTGTTACTCCATTTTTTACTTCCAAGATCTTCATATGTAGATAACTCTGATGGTTTTACTTTTTCTGGATTATACATAATAACTCTCGATCTTATGGATAACCCATACCAATACCCTTCGTCATCTCTTAAATATCCTGGGATAAGATAGTTGAGTTTGGATGAATTTATCCGCCTTAGAAGCCCATCTTTTTTTGCGTTAAATAAGTTACCAGCATCTACTGTTAATAACACATCAGCTCTTGTATTCTTTCCTTCTTGTTTAATTCTTTTTTGCAAAACCTTGGCTTTGCCTGAAATGACATTTACTTTGATATCAGTTTGATTTTGAAATGCATCAACCAATGGTTGTATCAAATATCCTTTTCTTGCACTGTAAACATTAACTTCATTTGCTAGTACGGACGTTGCAGTCATTGAGCTAATTGTAACAGCTAATACTAGTAAGAATTTTAAATCTTGATCAACGCTCCCTAAATAGTGAAAAAAATTTTTCATCATAATTAATCCCTTTAGTAAAGTCTTATAAATAATAATCAACTCATTTAAAATGAGAATGATTCTCATTATACACTCAAAAAACCCAATTACAAATACCTTGCTTGCAACAATTTTTATCAAAAATAGAAGTATTTTCATTATATAACTCATGCTATGCTTTTCATTTATATCTTGTAAAAAAATGATTATCTCGGACATTAAAGGACAAATTTGGCTAGACGGAACATTCTGTGACTGGAAAGATGCGAGTATTCATGTTCTTTCCCACACCTTACACTACGGCACAGGNGTTTTTGAAGGAGTAAGAGCATATGAGAGTGAAAACGGCACGGCGATTTTTCGATTAGATGATCATACGGAGAGACTTTTCCAGTCAGCCAAACTAATTGGCATGAAAATTCCTTATTCAGTTCAGCAATTAATGGATGCTCAATGCGAATCGGTTAAAACAAATCAGTTAAAAAATGCATATATAAGGCCAATATGCTTCTATGGAAATGAGGGAATGGGCTTACGTGCTGATAATCTTAAAGTACATGTAGCAATAGCATCTTGGGATTGGGGACCATATCTAGGTGAAGAAAAAATAACTAATGGTATAAAAGTTAAGGTATCAAAATTTCCAAAGAGAGACCCCGAAGCAATGCTATACAAAGCAAAAGCCACAGGTAATTACTTAAATTCAATGTTGGCACTTACTGATGCTCTTGAAAGTGGTTTTGACGAAGCTCTAATTCTAGGATCTAATAATACTGTTAACGAAGGCTCAGGTGAAAATTTTTTTCTTATAAAGGATGGTAAATTGATAACACCTGATCTTGTCACGGTTCTTGATGGTATCACAAGAAAAACAATCATAGATTTAGCAAAGGACATAAATATAGAGACAATAGAGAGGAAAATTGATATTAACGAAGTATTTGATTGTGATGAGGCTTTTTTCACAGGAACAGCAGCAGAGGTAACCCCAATCGTGCAAGTTGATGATAGAAAGATTGGAAATGCACAACCTGGAGATATAACGAAGAGACTTCAAAAAAATTACTTTGACTTGATTCATGGTAAAATCAATAAATATAATGACTGGTTAACCACTGTATAAGTGAAGCTTAATCTATGATCAAAAGAAAAAAAATACTTGTTATAGGCGATCTAATGTTAGACAGATACTGGATGGGCAGAGTTGACCGCATTTCTCCTGAGGCTCCAGTTCCTGTTGTAGATATCGATACCTCATTTGATAAACCTGGAGGGGCCGCAAATGTAGCTCAAAATCTATCAGTGTTTGGCATGGATGTGATGCTAGTTGGATTAGTTGGCGATGATGAGGCCAGTGATTCATTGAATTCGCTACTAACTGGATCTAACATTGTTTACCATCCAATCATTGATAATTCAATCCGAACTACCCTCAAACTAAGAGTTATTGACCGTAACCAACAACTTGTGAGAATTGACCACGAGGATAAATATGCTTCAAAGATGATGGGTAAGTCACTNCCAGAAATTAAAAATTACCTNGAAGAATGTGATGGAGTCATTATCTCAGATTATGACAAGGGTGTTGTAAAGCCAATAATTAAAAAGGTAATCGCGCATGCAAATAAAATTGGCATACGTACTTTTGTAGATCCAAAGGGAGACGATTTTACTTATTATAAAAATGCAACACTAGTAAAACCAAATCTATCTGAGTTTGAAATTATTATGAATAGATCTAGTAGTAAAAAAGAATTTCTCTCAAAGGGAGAGCGCTTGAGAAAAAAACTCAATACAGATCATTTACTAGTTACGACAGGCAAGGATGGTATGACATTATTTTCAGACAAAAAGAATATCTCATACAACACAATAAAACAAGATGTCTTTGACGTAACTGGCGCTGGAGATACAGTTATTTCTATTCTCTCTGCATGCATGATATCTGGCAAGACTATCTCNCAATCAGTTAAATTGTCAAATGTAGCAGCAAGTTTATCGGTACAAAAATTAGGGTCCACTAGTGTTGGACAATCTGAGCTTTTCGATGCAATCAAAGACTAAGGTCATATCTGATATCAAATCCCTCACTAAGATATGTGAGAATTTGACTGCGCAAAATCAAAAAATTGTAATGACCAATGGGTGTTTTGATATTATTCATCCTGGTCATGTTTATCTTTTAGCTGAATCAAAAAAACTAGGAGATGCGTTAATTGTTGCAGTGAATAGTGATGCATCAGTTAGAAGACTCAAGGGAGATAACAGGCCTATAAATAATCAAGAAGATAGGTTATATGTGCTGTCTGGTTTACAGTCCGTTGATTATGTGATTTTGTTTGATGAGGAAACTCCCGAAAAACTCATTTGTAGCATACTCCCAGATATTCTTGTAAAAGGAAGTGATTATCGTAATAAAGAAATAGCAGGCAGAAATTGCATGGAAGAAAATAAAAAAAGAATTATTTTGGTGGATATTTTGCCAGGAAAATCTACTACAAATGTAATTGATAAAGCAAGTAAGAGCTAAACAAGTATCTCGTCAATTTTTTGTTTGACTTCCTCTATCTTTATTAATGCCATAGCATCTTTATTTCTGACTCTTTCCCCCCATTTAGCATCTAACTCACTTTTATTTTTGTATTTTTTTAGAGCTTCGGGATATTTGTTAATGACAAATGACATATTATTGTAAGGACCAGTTCTATTCGGATTAGATGTTGCGTATAGTCCAATCACTGACTTGCCCAGCATAGACGCAATGTGTAGTGTTCCTGAATCTGGACCTATATATAACTCACAATCTTCAAGAAGCTTACATAAGTTCTGAAGATTAGTCTTGCCAACTATATTATGTATATAGTCTTTCTTACCAAGATCTTTTGACATCTTTTTTTCATATTCACTTCCACCGCCAACGATTATAGTATCAATAGAGTATCTTTTATTAAGGTATTCTGCGATTGATTTATAATTCCCGATATCCCACTCACGGTAATTCATTTTTCTATTACTTGTAAATGGATTGAAAACCGCATAACGTTTTCTGTCTAACTNAGATAAGGTTTTTTCTGTTGTATAATTTACTGACCANTNTAATAGTTTTTCCTGAATTGAAATCTTTTTTAAAAAACAGAAAAATACATCNAGAACATGCATCCTTTCTTNNCATTNAATAGTCTCATGTTGAAATAATGAGTGTAAATTTNTNGANTAGNTATTTGAAAANCCAATCTTTCTATTAGATTTAANAAATAAACTATAAATGTTCGATCTCAGAGATACCTGCATGTGGAGNAGAATATCAAATGNCATTTTCTTTCTNAGAGCNAGAATTTTACNCAAACTACCAATCNAGATCTGATTTATCAGTTATAATAAAATTAATATCTCGNATATTTTTNACTAATTCATATTCTGTTTTATTAATAATCCATGTAATATTCAGTTTAGGAGATTGATTTCTCAGGGTATTGATTATTGGAANCATATGTGTAATATCACCTATTGATGATAATCTTAAAATACAAATCGATTTAACCGAATTATTGTCATGAAACATATGTCAGATACAGTCATAAAAAAGATCAATAACACTATAATATTCTATGAAAGAGACAATGAAAAGGACATTGAGCAATTATTCATTGATGGTTTTTTTGACTCAGACGAGANAGAGAACGTAAAACTGATAAATAATGAACATTGGATAAAAAAACATTATTTTAGGAAAGGTCTGATGAAGTTTCTTGGAGATAATTATTTATNNGCCAAATTACAAAATACTCGCTCATTCCAAGAATATTCTATCTTAAAATATCTTGTAAAGAAAAATTTCAATACATGNAAACCAATAATAGGCTGGATATCCTCAAATATGATCTCCTACAAAGCTAATCTTGTTGTAGAAAAGATTGAAGNNACAAAGACACTCTCTGCNACTTTAATCTCAATCTATAGAGNNGNGAGGGATNNATCGNNAATTTCATCTGGATATNATTTGTTGGGCAAAGAAGTCGCAANNATGCANCATCATGGAGTNTTCCATGGAGANTTNAATGCAAATAANATTCTTGTTACTNGAGAGATATTTNATTCTACAGATAAGAGCTCAAANGGNATTTATATTATTGATTTTGATAAGTCGAAGATTCAGAAAATATCAAAAAAAGATATTTCANCAAACATTAATAGATTAAAGAGGTCATTANANAAAATTGGCATTTATAANGAAAANGATTTTNANTCNTTTGAGANCGGCTATAAATCTATTTCAAATGACNNAATATAATTTGTTTATACTGATCAAGAGTNGTTGATTTTGATAANAGAAGNGATTTTGCATTNTTNCCAAATAATTCNCTTCTTTGTTTTGATTTGATTAGTTTTTCAAAGACATGTTTGAGTGATTGAGAATTCTTTACCATTATCATGCTATTTGATTTCAGGAANTCCTCTGTCTCATCAATAAAATTATACATATAAGGGCCAACAATNATGGATTTACCATATGCGGCAGCCTCTAGAAAATTTTGCCCCCCATGATCAATTAATGAGCCTCCAANAAAAACAAATTCACTGTGTTCGATGAATGATTCAAGTTCGCCATAGGTATCTGCAATATAGATTTGAGTATTATTTCGAATTTTATCATTTTTACTCCTAATACTTATTTTGATCAAATCAAGCGGTATATCAGACAAAATATCCCCCAATCTCTCAGGATGGCGAGGGACAATTACCAACATTATTCTCTTGTCGTTAACTTTTAACCACTCTGTGATAATTTGCCTTTCTTCATCTTTATGAGTCGATGCTGCTAGGACATATTTTCTTTCTACTAGTCTTGGACTAGATGATGGCGTAAATTGTTCACATAACTTCAAATTCCCAATGACAGTCAATTTATCTTTTTCCATTCCTAATTCTAGATAATTTTCCATTTCACGTTGAGATTTACAATAAACATGCGTTATGTAACTTATACATTCTTTGTATATATTTCTTATTATTGAATTTGTATTTAATGTTTTTTTAGACAATCTACCATTTACAATTATTATTGGTATTTCTTTATCATTACATTTTTTTATTAAATTTGGCCAAATTTCAGTTTCAATAATTATACAAATTTTCGGATTAATATTTTTCAAGAATCTATTAATTAAAAAATAAAAATCAAATGGGAGATAGTAATGTATTACATCTACATCAGCATTATCTATTAATTTTTTTGAGGAATAAGTTGTTGTTGTAATTAAATATGTATATTCTTTTGACTCATTATATAATTCCTTGAAAACATTAAGAGCTATTTTTGCTTCACCGATAGATGATGCATGAATCCAAACAACTCTTGATAGTTTTTTATGAATCAGGAAACCAACTCTTTGTCTAAAAAAATCAACTCCACCTTTTTTAAAAAATGAGTCTATTAAAATTTTTAAAATTATAAGCGGTGATAACAAATATAGAAAAAAGTTATATGTAATCATTAGAAGTTTACTTTTACCAAACTAATATCGAATTAATTTCTTTAATTTCTTGTATCCCGATATCTGAGGTATATTGTTTTATGCTTAGCTCTAATAATAGATAGTTTAAAAGCGCAGTTATGTACTTATTCTTAGCTTCAAGTAATTTAATTTTAGATTGTTGAACTTCAGAATCGGTATATATCCCTGATCTGAAACCTTCTTTTGCAGCAACAAATCTATTGTTTTCGTTTTCATAAATCTCTTTGTTTGATAATATTAATTTACGCTGAATATTATATTTTGTAACCTTATCAATGATTTCTTTTTCTAAATTCTTCCTTGTTTGCTCATATTTTATTTGTGCATTTTGATATTTATATCTTGATTCATCAACTTTTGCACTCTGGTAACCGCCCTGATATAACGGGAAATTTAGGCTTAACCCGACAGAGCTCGATTCCCTTTTATTTGCGCCAAATCTGGCACCACCTGTGACATCTGAGTAATCATAAGTAGCAACTAAATCAAGTGTTGGAAAGTGCTGTGACTTATCTGATTCAAAGGCATTCTGAGAAATATCCATATCTTGATTAGCCATGGTAATTGTCTCATATGATGAAATAGCTTTATCAATTATGTCTTCAGATATGAAAATATTGTTTTGAAATTCAATTTCCAGATTCAAGTTATGAACATCAGATATTTTTTTCCCAGTAAATATATAAATGTCTGCTTTTGCATTATCAAAGTCATTTATAGACATGTCCAAGGATATCTTTTCTTTATCTAGATTTGATTTTATCTCCCTAAATTCATCCCTAGTTAATGCNCCATCTCTGTAAAGTTTTTGTCCGTTGGATAAGTATTTTTTTGCTAATTCAAGTTTAGCTCGACTTTCTCTGACTGAATTCTGAGTATCTATTAAACGGAAATACATTTCTACAGTTTTAATAGCAATCATCTTTTTATGAAGAGAAACATATGTTTTAGATTTACTCAATAACGCCTCTGATTTCTGAAGCTCATCAAAGAATGCCAGTCTAAAAATAGGCTGCTTCAACGTTAAGTTGTATGTCTCTGTGTCAAAATCTGTATTCGAACCAGGACCGATATATCTTTGTATCGTCGTTTCTGTAGTACTCGCAGTAAAGTTTATTTCTGGAAAAATTGAACTTGAAGTTTGATTATATTGTTCTTTACTTATTAAGCTATTATTTTTAACAACTCGATAATCATCATTTTGTTTGATAGCTCTCTTATATACATCTGTCAAATCAGCCGCAAAAGAATTCTGTGAAAATAGAAAACATATAAGTGCAAGGTTTAATAATAGTTTATTTTCTCTCATATTTTTTCATTGATTTATCAACATCAGTTGCCCAACCTTCTAAACCTGTTGAAAGATTGATGATGTTTTTAAATCCTACGCTCTCAAGGTATTTACCAATCATCCTACTTCTTATGCCATGATGACAAACTACTACGTGAGTGTCATCTTTATTTAGAGAATCCACTTTATCCTCTACTTGAAGCAAAGGTATATGAACTGAATTTTCAAGATGGCAAATTTCATATTCCCAGTCTTCTCTTACATCCACAATTACTATTTCTTTATCATTATCAATTATTTGTTTAATTTCCTCTGGTGTTTTTTCAATCATCGTCGTTCAGTCCTTTGATTATATGGTTAATATTTGTTTGTATAATATGATCTCTAGTGTACCCATTATTTTCCGTTTTGGAAATGATTTTACCAGATTTTATGGGGGAATATTCATCTCCTGTAAAAATAAAAGCCCTAGAATCCTCAGACATGTGATCTAAAATCATTTTCGAAGAGTTTACGCTAAAAGTCATTATAATTCTGTTGTAGTCAGATATGATGTCCCAATTATTATTTATGTCCAAATGTTTCAGTGAGAGATTTTTTGGTTTATGTGTTTTTGTATTTTCAAAAGATTTCAGAATAAAATCTTCATGAATATCAATGCCAGTNACATGACTCGCTAGTTTGGTTGCACATACAGATAAATATCCTGTGCCAGAGCCACAAACTAATAGTTTGTCTTCCTTGGTTAACTTCATCTCCTGTAAGATAGTCCCCTCAACACTTGGCAGTAACATTTTTTGTCCATGACTGAGTGGAATTTGTATATCTGAATATGCAAATGGTTTGTAATAATCTGGAGTAAATAGACTACGGTCAGTATCACACATAGAATCGAGAACATCCTCGTCTATAATATTGAATGTTCTTATATAATTTTTTACCTTATTTAAGCTACTGCTATTATGGTCTTTCATTTCAATGGTAAGTTTAGTATTGTTATATTAGAAGTCAATTAAAACATGTTAGTATCAGATTATGAAAGACAAACCTAAAATAGATATAAAGGAATATAGCAAGAATTTTCCAAAATCCGTTAAGCATTATACGAAAGGTTCTTCTTACGATCTTTCCGTGCCCTCACGAAAAATTGAACTTTCCGATACCCTCGTAAAAGGTGAAAATCCTATAAATAATGATCCTGTTTATGTGTATGACACAACTGGGCTATATACAGATCCTGATTATAATGTTGACCTAGATGCTGGACTTAAACCGATAAGAAAAGAATGGATAATACAACGCGGCGATGTCGTATCCTCCAAAAGAAACACTTTTAACTGGCAGAGTAAATCTTCAAAGAAGAATAAATTTTTGGGTAATCAGCTAAAAGACATTGTCATATCAAAGCCAGGCGAAAATGTAAGTCAAATGTACTATGCTAAGAGAGGAATCATTACAGCGGAGATGGAATATGCTGCTATTAGAGAGAGTATTTCTGCAAATCTAACTGAAAATAATTATATTACCCCTGAATATGTAAGAGATGAAGTAGCTTCTGGTAGAGCGATAATACCATCGAATATTAATCATCCAGAATTAGAACCTATGGTTATAGGNAAAAACTTTCTTACTAAAGTTAATGCGAATATTGGAAATTCTCCGGTGAGATCAGATGTTGATGAGGAAGTTGACAAACTTTTGTGGGCCGTAAGATGGGGCGCAGACACTGTAATGGATTTATCTACAGGAAAAGATCTTTATGAAACTAGAGAACGTATAATAAGAAACTCTCCAGTGCCTATTGGGACTGTACCAATATATGAGGCACTTGAAAGAGTTAATGGTAAACCAGAAGATTTAGACTATGAGGTATATAGACAGGTTTTGATTGAGCAAGCTGAGCAAGGTGTTGATTATTTCACTATCCACTCGGGCGTAAGGCTCTCTTATATTCCAAAGACAATGAATCGCCTTACGGGTATTGTGTCTAGAGGTGGATCTATAATCGCTAAATGGTGTCTTGCACATCATAAAGAGAATTTTTTATATACCAATTTTGATGATATCTGCCAGATAATGAAGTCGTATAATGTGTCTTTTTCTCTCGGTGATGGACTTAGACCTGGGAGCATAGCTGATGCAAATGATGATGCTCAGTTTTCGGAACTAGACACCCTTGGTGAATTAACAAAATACTCATGGGATCACGACGTTCAGGTGATGATAGAGGGTCCTGGACATGTACCTATTCATAAAATTAAAGAGAACGTTACAAGAGAACAAGCTGTTTGTTTTGATGCACCTTTCTACACACTGGGACCTTTAGTAACAGATATTGCACCAGGATATGATCACATTACATCTGCTATAGGAGCAGCTAATATAGGTTCTTTTGGGACTTCTGTATTATGTTATGTTACTCCGAAAGAACATTTAGGCCTTCCAAATAAAGATGATGTTAAAGATGGCATGATTGCTTACAAGATTGCCGCGCACGCCTCTGATTTATCAAAAGGGCATCCATCAGCACAATTTAGGGATGATGCTCTATCAAAAGCGAGGTTTGAATTTAGATGGGAGGACCAATTTAATCTAGGATTAGATCCATATAAATCTCGCGAGATGCATGATGAAACTCTTCCTCAAGAGAGTGCTAAAGTAGCACATTTTTGTTCTATGTGTGGTCCACACTTTTGCTCTATGAAGATTACTCAAGATATTCGTGATTATGCGAATAAACAAGGTCTAGATGACTATAGTGTTGCGATTAACTTTGGACTAGATGAGAAATCCCTTGAGTTCAAAAAACTTGGAAAAGAAATATATATCAAGAAATAGTTATTTCTTCTTTTTAGATTTCTTAAATACTCCATCTAGCGCTTGTGTTAGATCTTCAATAATATCGTCTATATTTTCAATACCTATTGATAATCTCACAAGGTCTTCAGGCACACCTGCTTTTTCAAGTTCTGTCTCTGATAGTTGTCTATGTGTAGTAGAGGCTGGATGACATGCAAGCGATTTTGCGTCACCAATATTAACTAATCTTGTAATCAAATTTAAGTTATCAATAAACTTTCCACCGTTAACTCTACCACCTTTAATACCAAAACTAAGAACACTTGAAGCTTTTCCATTCATAAGCTTTTTTACTAGAGGGTAGTCTGGGCTGCTTGGTATCCCAGGATAGTTTACCCATGTTACATTCGGATGTTTTAAAAGAAAATTAGATGTTTTGACAGCATTCTCACAGTGACGGTCCATCCTTACAGCCAGACTTTCTATCCCCTGTAGTATTAGAAAGCTATTAAAAGGTGAGATTGCAGCCCCCATGTTTCTGAGAGCAACAGTTCTTGCGGCAACAATAAATGCTGCTTTACCAGCAGCTTCTGTGAACACAACACCATGATAAGACATATCTGGTGTATTTAATCTGCTAAATTTCCTCTTATGTTTTTCCCATGGGAATTTCCCAGAGTCAACTATGATTCCGCCTATGGTTGTGCCGTGACCTCCCATATACTTTGTTAAAGAGTGAACAACAATATCAGCGCCGTGCTCAATTGGTCTAAATATGTAGGGTGATGGAACTGTATTATCAACTATAAGAGGGATGTTGTGTTTATGTGCTATCTTTGCCATTTTTGGAACATCAACAACATTTGCAGCAGGATTTCCTATGGACTCGCAGAAAATAGCTTTTGTCTTTGAATCAATTAATTTTTCCATCTGGTCAATTTTACTATGGTCTCCAAATTTAACATCTACACCAAATCTTGGTAATTGATGAGCAAATAAAGTGTAGGTACCTCCGTAAAGTGTACTTGTACTAACTATATTGTCGCCTGCCTCACAGATAGTCATAATGGCATATGTAGTTGCTGCTGATCCAGATGCTAAAGCTAAAGCACCAACACCACCCTCAAGTGCTGCAACTCGGTTTTCTAAAACATCTGATGTTGGATTCATTATCCGTGTATAGATATTACCAGCTTCTTTTAAATCAAACAGATCAGCGCCATGCTGTGTATCTCTAAATGAATATGAAGTTGTTTGATAAATCGGTACTGCTACAGCGTTTGTAGTTGGTTCTGGAGAATATCCNCCATGTACGGCAATTGTTTCGAATTTCATTGAGCACCCCTCGAGTAATTACTCTCCATCATATGAAAAAAGGGATGATAATGCTAGTAATTTTTAATAGATATTAAGATTAAGTTGTTGATGATTATCAAAAATAACACCAACTCCAAGTAGTCTGATAGGTCGTTTTTTTTTAGACAACGCTCTTTCTAATAAGCTTGTATATATATTTAAATCCAAATTTGAACTTGGTATTTGATGAGTTGTAACTTTGAAATCGTTATATTTAATTTTTATGAAACAAGACTTAATATTTTTATCTTGTAATTTTTTTTCTTCTAGTCGCTTTTGTAGTTTTAAATATATATTTTTTATCTCTCTTCTACATTCAGATATTGATATAAGATCTGATAAATATGTATCTTCAACACTCAAACTTTTAGAGNCTCTATTATGCTCTACACATCTGTTATCAATTCCTCTACATAAGTTGTAAAGGCTNACACCAAATTTTCCAAAGTTATCAGTAAGTTCATCTAAACTTTTTTCTTGTAGGTCTTCACAAGTCTCTATATGAAAGCTTTTTAGTTTCTTCTCTGTTTTTTCTCCTACTCCNACAATCTTTCTCACAGGAAGTTTTTTTATGAAGTCTTCAATCATCTCATTACTTATAGAAAACTGTCCATTAGGTTTCTTCCACTCACTTGCAAGTTTCGCAAGAAATTTATTAGGTGCTATACCAGCAGATGCAGTTATATTTAGATCATTAAATATTTTCTTTCTTATTTGATAAGCCATCTTATTTGCATCACCCTCACAATAATGTGAATCGGAGACATCTAAATAAGCTTCATCTAAAGAGATAGGCTCGATTATCTTTGTGTAACATTTAAAGATATCGTGTATTTCTTTTGATACCAGCCTATATTTATTCATATCAACAGGTAGAAAAATTATTTCTGGACACAATTTTTTTGCCGTTACAGAGGGCATTGCCGAGTGGACTCCAAACTGTCTAGCTATATAATTACAAGTTGTCACAACACCACGCACTTCACTATTTCCTGCTACAGCTACAGGTCTTTTTGCTAATTTGGGATTTCTTGCTATTTCAACGGATGCATAAAATGAGTCCATATCTACATGGATAATTTTTTTTTGAGATAATTCGCTATGGTTTTTGCGGGAATGAATCATTTCTTGGGTGCAGTTTTAAGCGTAAGAGCATGTATTTCTCCAGATTTTATATATTCATCTAAAATTGAGTATATGATTTTGTGTTGATCTATTATCGACTTACCTTCAAATTCTTGGCTATTAACATACACCGTATATTTTGAGTCTGATCCTTCTACTTTAATATCTGCATCATCAAGTTTCTCATAGATCTTATTTTTGATAATTTCTTCCATTATTTCTCCCAAAGTTCTGGATTTGCCCAGTAATCACTGTTAAGCCATTCTGGCTTATTCTTATAATCAATTATATTATATTCATAAATATCATAGAAGATTTTTTCTTGCTCTTCTGTGAAAAGTAATTTAAAACCGAATGACATTAAACTTTCATGGAAATNATCAGGTNTTCCTGAATTGAATTTCTTGTATATNATGATTAAGTTACTTTGGTGAAAAGTTCTTGTACTGGCAATTTGTTGAATCAACTTATCAGTGACGTCATGATTTTCAATGACNAGAATTAAAAGACAATTACTTTTGAGTTCACTTATTGTTACTTCAGTTTGTGATATCATTTTTACAACATGATTATCTTTGTCTATATATTTTGAAAGGAAATCATTTTTCGGTAAATCAAATAGAATTTCTGTAAATTCTATATTATCTAACACAATATCTATTCTATTTCGTATGCGATTCTTCTTCATATGATATTCTTTCAATGATTATTTAAATATACTATAAGACACTAGTTTTGTTTTAATTCTGTAGTTTGGTTTAAGTCCTATCATATCCTGTCGTCTATCTTTTGACACAACTGCCTGGGTACATTTATTCAGTGACAATTTTATTAAATTATTTTTTAAAATCTTTTCTTTGCAAATTAATCTTAATATTTCCATATCTTTTTTAGGTTTTGCAGTATTTTTCTTGTTATTAAACATTGTATCTATGTATATATAGTCATAACAATAATCACAGTATTTAAGATAATCAAAAGAATTCCCATAGAGTAAAGTTATTTTTAAATGTTTATTTCTATTTAAAAATGTTCTTACCATTGCAACAATAATTGGATTTTCCTCAATTACAGTAATCGAGTGCCCTAATTTTTCAAGCTTTAATGTATCCTTNCATAAACCACCTGTACAATCTAGAATTCTCGAGTTTTTTTNTGTNAATATTTTATTAAATATATCTGTATCATCAAATTGATATGGNTGATTAACTTCTATAGTGTAGNGNGAGTTTTGTGANTGATTCTCGATAAGTANNTGATCATTNANAAACTTTACGACTAAATTATCTTTNANGTTTGATAGAAAGCTCTGTTGGATGATTAGCTGTANGTTNTTTGCTTCTTTTTCATGTAAACANTCTGATTCTATTTTTATCATGAAATATTNTACTTTCTCCTGAGNTATCTCAAGCTTAGGAAAATAATTGGCCAAGANAGAGCNCTNGTGACTGAGCTCCAATACAAATCTGAGCTGAAAATATTAGAATCAAGNAATNCGTCAAACCATAATAGTACTGTTATCTCAATAATTAATACGAAGAATACTATNATGCTNTGTTGGATAATTGTAAAATANCTAAGTGACTTATGTAATTTTTTTATACTATAAGCAAGTAGTACNTAAATAAANGCATTCATGCCAAGAACAGAACTTACNGTTACATCCTTGATTATTCCAATTAGCCANACTANATATAGGTTATACATACCTGGNACCGCTATGATCCAGTACATAATTATNAAAATNATCCACTCAGGTGAGTNAGAACCAAGAGGAAATGTNGANATAGTAAGTATNACCGATAAAAGNGTAGANAGAATAATTACAAGAGGTCTATTCATTTTTTTCCTCAACAGATGGCTTATAATCCCAAATTAAAATTACATCCGATAAATTATNTAAATTTTCAAATGGTTCTACTNATANACTNCTAAATTTTTTTTCTGGATCTTTTTCTATGAATATTACTTTCCCAATTGGTATTTTTGATTTAAATCTCCCAGCTATTCCTGAGGTCGACACTATGTCATCAATCTCTATAGGAGTATCAACAGGCGCAAATTCAACTTTTAGTTGACCATCTTCGGTATTTCCCGCAATTATAACTTTCTCACCAGTTCTGTTTATAATTCCTGGTACATTATGATTCTTATCATTTATCAAGATGACTTTAGATGAAATCATATTCAATTCAACTATTTGTCCTATAAGTCCATTTACACCTATTACATTTTGACCCTTATAAAGACCATCGTTTTGTCCTTTATCGATGACAATCATTTTTTTATTTGGACTTGCGGAACTATTCAGTACTTTTGCAATAGTTTGTTTTTTAGATGAGGTTTTAGATTTCTTTTGTATATCTCTTAGTCGTATATTTTCTTCTTTGAGAGCTTGAAGCTCTTGCAGCTTAATTTTAAGAGATATATTTTCATTTTCTAGATCTTTTATTTTAAGTTCTAAAACTTCAATGTCCTCATATTCTTTTAATATTGAAGATANAATACTTTGAGGTTTAGATGAGAGGTTGTATATAGGGTAAACAATAACATCATTAATGAAGTATCTTATTGGATCTACTTTTTTTAGCCTATAGTCAAGTACCGAAATTGCAATTGAGATAATAGCAAGGGTTATGAGTACATAAAATTCTTTAGTGCTTTTTTTGTAAAGTCGATCCATCTAAAAACACGATGTTTAACTTTCCACAGACAGGAATTCTATTCCTTCCTTATCTATTATTTCGAGAACTTTGCCTCCTCCGCGCGCTACACAACTCATCGGATCTTCAGCTACAATAACGTACATTCCTGTTTCCTCTGTGATAAGTTTGTCTAGATCTCTAAGAAGTGCGCCGCCTCCTGTTAATACCATGCCCCTTTCATGAATATCAGCACCTAGCTCAGGTGGAGTTTGTTCGAGAGCTGTTTTGACAGCTGTTATAATGCCTTGCAGTGGGTCTTGCAGTGCTTCTAAAATTTCGTTGCTGTTTACAGTAAATGATTGAGGAACACCTGCAGATAAATTTGTACCTTTTACTTCAATTTCTAGAAGATCGCTGCTTGGGTATGCACATCCTATTTCATGTTTGATTTTTTCTGCGGTTGGGTATCCAATTACACAGCCGTAGTTTCTTCTCACATAACTCATTATTGCGTCATCAAATGTGTCACCCCCAATCCTTGTTGAAGATGAGTAGACGATACCGTTTAATGAAATAGTTGCTACCTCTGAAGTTCCACCACCGATGTCTAGAACCATATAACCCCGAGGTTCATCAGTAGGCATTCCAGCCCCGATGGCAGCTGCCATAGGCTCATCTATAAGGTGCACTATCCTTGCTCCAGCCCCTGACGCTGATTCTCTTATAGCCCTCCTTTCTACCTGAGTTGCTCCGCATGGCACACATACTAAAACTCTTGGACTAGGTCTAAAAAACTTACTATCATGAACTTTTCTTATGAAGTGCTGTAGCATTTTTTCGCAGACCATAAAGTCAGAAATCACTCCATCCTTCATGGGTCTGATAGCGTGCAAGCCTGTAGGCGTTCTGCCGAGCATTTTTTTTGCTTCAATACCAACTGCTTCGATTTTCTTTCCATTACTGGACTTATCGTCTCTTACAACTACAACACTTGGTTCGTCGAGAACGATGCCTCTGCCTTTTACATAAATAAGAGTATTAGCAGTACCTAAGTCAATAGATAGGTCAGTTGAAAAAGTTCCTTTTATTTTTTTTAGAATATTAGCAATCATTTTGTCAATTTTTCTCTCAGTAATTTACTCACTACTTGAGGGCTAGCCTTTCCTTTTGATTCTTTCATAATTTCGCCTACAAAGAACCCAAATAGTTTATCCTTACCATTCTTGTATTCTTCTACACTTTTATAATGGTTTTTTAGAACTTTATCAACTAGTTTGTTAATTTCATCGGTGCCTGATATTTGAGAAAGCCCCTCATTATCTATAATTTCCTCGGCAGTTTTGCCAGTTTCCCACATTTTTTCTAAAACTATTTTTCCTTGTTTTGTTGAAATTTTATCACTTTTTATGGCTGCTAATAGGTCCGAGAAGTTCACTGAGGATATTGGGATATCTGCTATGCTGAGATTAGATTTATTAGCAAGTGAGAGCAAATCTGTAATTATCCAATTCGCAGTCAGTTTTGGATCTAACTTATTTCTCTCTAGCACAGATTCGTAGAAATTAGACAAGAACTTGTCATCAACAAGTATGTTTATGTCATAATCATTTAAGTTATAGGNTTCTTTGAACCTATTTTTTCTCTCATCAGGTAGTTCTGGCATTTTAGTTTTGATTGTATCTAACAATTCATCTGTTATTTGGATAGGCAATAAGTCTGGATCTGGAAAGTATCTATAGTCATTTGCCTCCTCTTTTGATCGCATAGATCTTGTCTCATTCTTTTGAGAATCATAAAGCCTTGTCTCTTGAAGCACGATTTCGTTATTGGTAAGTATTTTTTTTTGTCTTTTGATTTCATAATTAATTGCCTGTTCTACAAATTTAAATGAATTTAGATTTTTAATTTCTGCTCTAGTACCAAACTCGCTCTTGCCTTTTTCTCTAAGTGAAATGTTTGCATCACATCTGAAAGAACCCTCTTGCATGTTCCCATCACTGATATCAAGATACCGGACCAAGGAGTGTATAGTTTTAAGATATGAAACTGCCTCTTTAGCATTTCTCATGTCAGGCTCTGAAACGATTTCTATTAATGGCGTACCAGCCCTGTTNAGGTCAATAGCGCTCTCTTTTGCAAACAAGTCATGTATTGATTTACCTGCATCTTCTTCTAAATGTGCTCTGGTAATCCTTATTTTTTTTTCTTCATCATTGACCATGATATTAATAAATCCACCTGAGACAATNGGTATCTCATATTGAGATATTTGATATCCCTTTGGTAGATCTGGATAAAAATAATTTTTCCTAGCAAATATGGAATTATTTTCGATTTTTGCGTTTATAGCCAAACCAAAAATAATCGCCATATTGACTGCTTCAACATTTAGAACGGGNAGCACACCAGGCAANCCCAAGTCTACTGCACAGGCTTGAGTGTTTGGTTCAGCCCCAAAGTGAGTAGATGCGGAGGAGAAAATTTTACTCTCTGTTTTCAATTGAACATGTATTTCAAGTCCAATAACTGATTCGTACTCTATACCCATTTTGATAAATCCGGTTCTTTTTTATGCCAATCAGTCACTTTTTGAAATTGATGAGCTAGCGATAAAATTTGAGACTCATTGAAATGATTTCCTATTATCTGTAAGCCCACTGGTAGCCCACTCTTAAAACCCATTGGTATNGAGATTGCTGGTAAACCAGCTAAATTTGTACTCACTGTAAAAACATCTGACAAATACATTGCGATAGGNTCATCCATTTTTTCTCCTATTTTAAAAGCCACATCAGGCGTAGTGGGACCTATTATCAAGTCTACATTTTTAAAAGCATCAGAGAACTCCATGGCTATCAGATTACGTATTTTTTGAGCTTTGATGTAATATGCATCATAATAACCAGCAGAGAGAGCATAGGTTCCTACTAATATCCTTCTTTTCACTTCGTCGCCAAAACCTTCTGATCTGGATTTTTTATATAACTCTGTTATGTTGTTAGCTTGTTTCGTTCTGTGTCCGAACCGAACCCCGTCATATCTTGATAAGTTTGAAGAGCACTCAGCAGGNGCTACTACCTGATAAGCCGATACACCTAGTTTTGAGGATTTCAAATCAATATCTTGGATTTTACAACCCATCTTTTCGATTTGATGAACAGCATCTTCAAAAATTTTTGAAACATTACTATCTAGTCCATCCAGAAATTCCTTTGGTATNCCAATTTTCGGAGATGTGAGCGGTTTTCGGCATTCTACAAGGTAATCAGGAACCTCTTCTCTTGATGAAGTTGAGTCTCGTTTGTCATAGCCTGACATACAAGTAAGAAGCACAGCGCAATCTTCAGCAGTCTTAGCGAACATGCCAGCTTGATCTAGAGAAGATGCAAATGCGATCATTCCATATCTAGAGACACGACCATAGGTTGGTTTGAGACCACAGATTCCTGTAAGTGATGCAGGTTGACGAATGGAGCCACCTGTATCGGTACCTGTAGAACAGGGAGCTAAACCAGCTGCAACTGATGCTGCTGATCCACCTGATGAACCTCCAGGAACTCTCTCAATATCCCATGGGTTATGAACATTTCCAAAATAACTTGTCTCGTTAGAAGAGCCCATTGCAAATTCATCCATGTTTGTTTTACCAAGCATTATTGAACCTGAATCTTTAAATTTTTCTATCACTGTCGCATCATATGGACTAATAAAATTGCTTAGCATTTTTGATCCACATGTCGTTTTTACATCTTTTGTGCAAAAAATATCTTTTTGAGCAACTGGAATTCCTGATAGTGGCTTAATATTNCCTTTAGCTATTTCTTTATCGACAGTATCTGCCTGCTTTAAAGCNGCATCTTTTGTTAGCGTTATGAAGGTATTAAATTTTGAATCATATTTCTCTATACGATCTAGGTAGTTTTGAACAAGCTCCCTAGAGCTAACTTTTTTTGCTCTGATATCTTCAGATAGTTCTATTACAGTTTTATTTTCCATTATCAGTCTATAATTTTTGGTACTTTGTAATAACCATTTTCAATTGATGGACTATTTTTTTGAAAGTTTTCTCTCTGATCCTGTTCGGTAACTTCATCAGGTCTCATAACTTGTTTTAGATTGAGAGGGTGGGACATAGGGTTAATGTTATCAGTATCAATAGAATTCATTTCTCCTACTAGATCTAAAATTTTTTCTAGGTTCTCTGCTATTCCCTCAATTTTACTATCATCGATCTCTATTTTTGCAAGGTTTGCTATTTTAGAAACTGTATTTTTATTCATTATTATTTTTTCCTTGAGCTAGTAAATCTGGAAATATTATTATAATCCATTAAGACTTTAATGTCTCCATAATCCTCTTGACGTAAAATACGGATTACTTCATTAGATTGATCATAACCATTTTCAATTATAAGATATCCGCCAGGCTTTAACACTCTTTTGGCAGATTTGATGATTTGATCGATGTCCTCTATACCTCTATTATTTGAAAAAAGAGCATCATGAGGCTCAAACTTTAACACTTCCTCTTGAACTAAATTTGAGGAATGATCTATGTATGGTGGATTAGAAACTATAATATCAAAAATACTGTTATTAAATGCATGGAGCCAATCTGACACTAAGATTTGACAATTTTTCACATTTAGGCGTTTCATATTTTTTAATGCAACCTCACTAGCTTTATTNGAGATATCACTCAAGGTTATCATCCAATCACGTCTCTCTTTAGCGATTGAAAGCCCAATGCAACCAGAGCCTGTGCCCGCATCTAACACCCTTAGTTCATTTCTATGATTTTCAAGAAGGTCTCCAGCCCTAAGGACTTCAGAGATGATNAGTTCTGTCTCAGGCCTTGGAATAAGCACATCTGGTGTGATAAAAAAATTACTATTATAGAACGGCTGATTGCCAAGAATATAGGCTAGTGGGATCGATGCGTCCAATTTCTCAAGTAATGAGTTAAAGTTGGATTGCTCGGATTCTGTGAGTTTATATGAACTCTCAATATGAAGGAAGCTTCTATTTTTTTTTAGACAGTTCATCAAACATAACTCCAAGTCACTTCGCTTAAAATTATTGCTGACTCTATTGATGTTCTCTCTTATAGTATGTGTACGCATATTCTCAAAATTTCTTATGTAGCTTTTTTCAATTCTTCAATCAAACTCTCAATATTTCCCTCAAGAACTTGTTCTAATTTATAAATAGTTAGGTTTATTCTGTGATCTGTTATCCTCCCTTGTGGGAAATTATAAGTTCTTATCCTCTCAGATCTATCACCGCTCCCAACTAAAGATCTCCTCTCTTCGGCAGTTTCACGCTTTTGCTCTTCTTGCTCATGAACAAGGAGTTTGGAGTATAAAATTTCTAGCGCTTGAGCTTTGTTTTTATGTTGAGATCTTCCATCTTGGCACTCCGCAACCATCCCTGTTGGTAAATGTGTAACTCTTACAGCTGAATCTGTTTTATTGACATGTTGTCCACCAGCACCAGAGGCTCTATATGTATCAATTCTGAGGTCACTGGGATTAATTTTAATTTCATCTATCTTATCAATAACAGGTAGTACAGCAACTGTAGCCGCGGAAGTATGAATTCTACCCTGGGTCTCGGTCTCCGGGACCCTTTGAACTCTGTGTGTTCCCGATTCAAATTTCATTTCCCCATAAATATTTTTACCCAAAGCTTTAATGATTATCTCTTTATACCCACCATGNCCACTTTCAGTTACAGATATTACTTCTGTAACCCATGAGTTTTTTTCAATAAACTTTGAATACATTCTATATAGATCTCCAGCAAATAGTGCNGCCTCATCTCCACCTGTACCAGCACGGATTTCGAGGAATATATTTTTTGAATCATTTGGATCACTTTTTGTTAATAAATCTATCAAAGAGTTTTCCATTTCAGATTTTTTGGATAGACTTCCATCTAATTCCTCCTTGGCAAGTTGAAGTATTCCATCATCTGTCTCTTCGTTTATAATATTTTTTGTGTTCAAAATATCATCTACAAGATCGGAATAACTTTTGAAGAGTTTAGCCACTTTATCTAACTCGGCTCTTTCTTTATTNAGTTTCTCCGACAATTTATGATCATTATAGGTATTAGGATCCTCTAATTTCTTATTTATTAGCGTGTATCTGTCATATGTAGTCTTAAGTTCATCTAATATTTTTGATGGCCCAGAGAATTCATTTTCTAACTTTTTGAGGTCCATATTCTTAAATTTTTATTTTTTTTTAAAAATATCGTGCGCTTTTTTTGTGGTAGATTCATCCAACAAAGGGAGAACTTCTTTTATCTTTGATGTGGTTTCATGTGTGAGTTTATTTTTCAGAGACTCTGCTAGCTGCAATAAGCATTCTTCTATATCCTTGCCAGACTCAATTTGATTCTTTGCTTTGATTACTGCACCATGAGTAATATCATCTACAAATGTCCTATAAGATTTAATAAGATTATTTGACTCATTAATATCTAGCCAATGTTTAAATTCGTTTATTTTGTAATCAATAATCTTGTTAGCTTCTTTAAGNGCTCTTTCTCTAATTTTGAAATTATTTTTAATTACTTTTCCTAAATCATCAACACTATATAAGAACACATTGTCTAGTGTTGCTATCTCTGGCTCTACATCTCTTGGGACACCAAGGTCTATAATAACAATAGGCAGACTAGAGGAAGTTTTAATACAACTCTCAATCAACCCTTTACCAATCACAGGTGTGCTACTAGATGTTGATGATATAATAATATCACTAGTGGATATGAGATTTCCTAAGTATTGAATCTTTGAATACACACATCCATTTTCAAGTGCAATTTTTTTACCTTTTTCAGGACTATGATTTGTAAGTCTAATATTGTTAATTCCATGTGATTGAAGATATTTCAAAGCTAGTTGACTCATATGACCTGAACCGAGAACTGTTGCCCGTTTGGAGTCTAACTCACTAAATATTTTTTTTATCAAGCTCATTGCTGTAAACATAAATGAGACAGGATTCGCCCCNATGTCTGTATCTGTTCTTACTTGTTTTGCAACNTAAAACGAATATTCGAAGAGACGTTTTAGAGGAGGATTAATTGTTTTTTCGCTATCCGCTACTTTGAATGCATGTTTAACCTGACCTAATATTTCATTTTCCCCAATGACCATTGAATCAATACCTGAGGTCACATTAAATAGATGTTTAATAGCATTTTCACCTGAATGATTATAAACATATGGCGAAATATCATCTTGGGAATTTTGATTACTCAACCAAGCAAGTACTTGAGAGTTATCCTTCTCATTTTCTGTATAAATTTCTGTTCTATTGCATGTGGATAAGAGNACTACTCCGTTGACACCTTTTATTTTTCTGATGTCATTAAGGGCTTGAGAAACAGATTTCTTATCGAAAACCAATTTCTCTCTAACGTCTATAGGAGTTGTCTTATGGTTAATACCCAATATATTTATGGCCATTAGTATCTCTCCGCTATATCAACCAGTTTATTTCACTATGTGCTATATTATACTATTAACATGAAATTTTTAAAAATATTACTATTTTTTTTACCAGCATTATTATTCAGTTGCTCATCAGAAGATGCTCAAAACTACCACAATAATAGCGGTTTTTCTCCGCATAAATTCGGTGAGAAGAAGTATCAGAGAATATTTAACTCTCTATACATAAGAATAGCTCTAGATAAACAACAGCCTAATCAGGCCTTGGATTTATTTATCAGAGATATCCATGATATGAATGATATGAAATTATTCAAAAAAGTCTCAGAAGAAGCTATTTCACAATATCGATTTTCAGACGCTCTTTTAATATCTAAGGCTTGGAATGAAATAGAGAGCACGCCTGAATCATTAAAAATGGGTTTAGTTTCGTCACTAGAAACAGGAGATTTTGATAGTGCCAGAAAATATTTCCGAAATTACTCAGAAATAACAAATACATCGTCTAAACTAGATTATTCAAAATTATTTTTCTATTTAGTTGATAACAAGAATCGANTCAATGTAATTAATTTCTTTGAAGAAGAACTTAATGATAATTTCTCTAGAGATTTTGCTGTTGCCTTCATAGAATTGATTTATTCATATAATATGTCTCTAGAGGTTATTAACCTTATAGAAAAAATTCAATCGAATAATGAGAGAAATCTTGTTCGTCTATACGCGAGTTCACTGATACAAATTGGCGACTATGATTCCGCCGAANAGGCTCTAAAATCTTATCTTTCTGGAAAAGAACTTGTAGACAAGCAGGTATACTTGGAGCTACTCGAGATTTATCTTATCGAAAATAGGATAGATGAGATTGATGATATAGTTAACTCAATTTTGAGAATATCACCCAATGATTCTGAGATACTTTTCGAGTTATCTAGGATCCTTTTTGATAATGGATATTATGATTTATCCGAAAAATATTTAGCATCCCTTGTTGTAAACAACGACCGNATAGAATTCCTAAGAGGTATGCTTGATCAAAAAAAAGGTAATTATAACGAATCAATCGCGCACTTTGATAGAATTGAGGATTACAACTTTAAAGTTCCTGCTATTATAAATAGCGCATCATCGATATTACAGATGAGCGGGGAAAAAGAAGCAATTAATTATTTGTTAACTGCCAAAGATGATATAAACGAATATAATGATCAAGTCAGAGTATTATTAAAAGTAATATCTATTCTTAGAATGAGCGAAAGTTTCAATAAAATAATCGATATAGCTAGTGAGCACCTTAAAAATAATCCCAAAGATATAAATATTTTATATGCACGTGCAATGGGATATGAATCTTTGAAAAATATCAATGCAATGGAGTTAGATCTTCTTAAGATTCTAGAGGTTGATAAAAAAAATACCAACACTCTAAATGCTCTGGGGTACAGTCTCACAATACACACCAGCAGATACGAGGATGCATCTAATTATGTTATGGAAGCGTACACCCATGACCCTGGGAATGCAGCAATTATTGATAGCATGAGTTGGATTTTGTACAAACAAGGGAAATACAGCGAAGCATTGAAGTATTCTGAAATTGCTTATTTAAAGGACAAAGATCCGGAAATCNTAGAGCATCATTGTAAAATTCTTCTAAAAAATTCGTTATTCAATGAATTTGACAACATATTAAAAAGCATAAAAAACTCTGGAAATTATAATGATGATTTAATTGAAAAACTTATTTCATTAAAAGATGATGTTTCAATATAAATCATATGCAAAGATAAATCGTTTTCTCAATGTTTTAGATAAACGAGAAGATAACTATCATAACATCCAGAGTTTATTCCAGTTGATTAATTTTTATGACGTCATAACTTTTAAGAAAAGAAATGATAATAAGATAATCATAAAATCTAATAATAGAAATCTTGAAAAAGAAAACATAATCTATGATGTTATCTCTTTAATCAAGGATGAAAGTTCTTGTAAAGAATTCGGCTTAGACATAGCGATCCAGAAAAATATCCCATTAGGTTCAGGTCTAGGAGGTGGTAGTTCAAATGCTGCAACTACATTTCTAGCGGTCAATGACATTTTCAAAATAGGAATGACTAAAGAGAAGTTACTAAAGCTCGCATCTAAAGTTGGGTCTGATGTACCTTTCTTTCTTAAGCATGATAATTGCTGGGTTGAGGGAAGAGGGGATATACTTACAAAGATACACATCAGTAAGTGTTTTTTCATACTTGCTCTGTCGCAAGAAGTTGTATCTAGTTCTGAAATGTATAGATCCCTTAGATCAAACAGAAGAATAGTCAATACTTCATACGAGGATTTCCTTAATGGGAATATAGAAAATTCTTTTAGAACAAGCGTCTTAAAAAGTTATTCATCTATAAGAAAGCTTAACGATATACTATCAAAATTTGGCACTGTTTATTTAAGTGGTTCAGGTGGAACTCTTTTTGTCTGCGAAAAAGACGAGCAGAAAGCTAACGAGATTTTGAGCAAATTGCCTCAAAATTATAATTTTAAACTTGTCAGTTCTCTGTACTAAATTAACACATTATTATTCTGGAATTGATTTATATGATATTCTATGAATATAGTTGTGAAGGACCTAGAAAATCTGAGATACTCTTGATATATTAAAGACAAATTTATCTTGGGGTGTCGCCAAGCGGTAAGGCAGCGGGTTTTGATCCCGTCATTCGGAGGTTCGAATCCTTCCACCCCAGTAAAGGTGCAATTGTGGAAAATGAAAAGCCATTAATGATATTCTCAGGAAATTCTAACCATCAGTTAGCTAATGACGTTGCGAATTATTTAAATATATCCGTTGGTAAAGCAAGCGTTACAACTTTTAGTGATGGTGAGATCTCTGTTGAAATTCAAGAAAATGTTCGAGGACAAGACATTTTTATTATTCAACCAACATGTAAGCCTACAAATGATAATTTAATGGAATTAATGATAATGACTGATGCTCTAAGACGTTCGTCAGTAGATAGAATAACTGCAGTTATTCCATACTTTGGATATTCCCGTCAAGACCGAAGAGTAAGGTCTGCACGTGTTCCAATATCAGCAAAAGTAGTAGCAAATATGATAGCAAGTATGGATATTGATAGGCTATTAACTGTAGATCTTCACTCTGATCAGATACAAGGTTTTTTCGATATTCCAGTAGACAATATATATGCAACACCTCTATTCGTTGCTGATATTTATAAAAGAAAGTTTAAGAACCCAGTTATAGTCTCACCTGACATTGGTGGAGTTGTAAGGGCTAGAGCGCTCGCAAAACAACTAAATTGTGAGTTAGCAATAGTAGATAAAAGACGACCAGAGGCAAATGTCTCTGAGGTTATGCAGATTATAGGAGATGTGAAAGATAGTACATGCATTATGGTTGATGACATAGTGGATACTGCCGGAACACTGTGTGGAGCAGCAAAGGCATTGAAAGATAGGGGTGCAAAAGCAGTTTATTCATATATTACTCATCCAGTTTTTTCAGGTAAAGCTTACGATAATATTAATAAATCAATGTTAGATGAGATAATTGTCACAGACACTATTCCTTTGAATGGCAGAGCATTAGAGGTTAAACAGATAAGACAGATTACTGTCTCAGAGATGTTAGCTGAGACAATTAGAAGAATACATAATAAAGAATCCGTTAGTACACTTTTCATGGATTAGTGTATAATCATCATTTTTAAGAGAGAATTATATGACATCACAATTCAGTTTAATCGCCAAAAAGAGAGAGAATCTTGGAAAAAGATCATCAAAGAGGTATAGAAAAGAGAATTTGGTTCCTGCTGAGGTTTATGGTGCTACGGAGAATCAATCCATTCTAATAAATAGTTTCGAGCTCACTAAGCAGAGCAAAGATCCTCAATTTTACAGTAACGTTATAGATATAACGATTGATAAGTCAAACATCGAGGTTATTTTAAAAGATGTTCAGAGGGATCCACAAAAATCGTATATTACACATATAGACTTTCTTGCTGTAGATAAAAACAAAAAAATTAATGTTAATGTGCCATTTAGTTTTGTAAATGAGGAAGCATGTGTCGGGGTGAAAATATCTGGAGGGATAATATCACATATAATGACGGAAATTGAAGTTTCATGTTTACCTGGAGACATCCCTGAAAACTTAGAGGTTGATGTTTCTGAATTAGATATAAACCAAAGTCTTCATATCACCGATGTGAAGTTGCCAGAAGGCGTAGAGTTCGCTCATGGTGGAGAGGACAAAGAACATGATACTGCCATAGTAAAATGTTACAAACCAGCTGAAGAAGTAGTTGAAGAGGAAGTAGCTGAGCAAACCGTAGAAACAACTGAAGCCTCTGCAAAAGAAAGTAGCGAAGAAGATTCGAAAGAAGATAAAGAAGCAAAAGACTAGAATCTTTTACTATGAACCAATGCGATCTAAAATTAATTGTCGGTCTTGGTAATCCTGATAGAAACTTATTAAAAACTCGTCATAATGTTGGTTTTTGGTTTGTGGATGAATTGGTTGCTGTTTTCAGTAAAAATTTTAATTTCATAAAAAAATATGAATCTGATTTTTCGGAGATCAGTGCATCGAACAAAAAAATTACTATTATGAAGCCATTAAGTTATATAAATAATAGTGGCATTCCTATAAAGAATTATTTTAAAAATTCTAATCTTACCCCAGATAATATTTTAGTAGTTTATGATGATCTTGATTTAGATGTGGGGCAGATTAGAATTAAATTTTCAGGCAGTAGTGGCGGTCACAATGGATTGAATAGTATAATAGAAAATATACAAACAAAAGATTTCTGGAGATTAAGGATAGGTATTGATAAACCTGAGCATAAGGAAAAAACAGTTAGCTATGTTCTAGGAAAGCCATCCCCACACGACATTGATAGAATTAATAATTCAATCTCGGATATGATTACTCAAAAAGAAGATTTATTATCTGGAAACTTTTCAAAGTTAATGAACTTTAATAACAGGCGTAATAAATGAGTTTTAGATGTGGTTTAGTTGGTATGCCAAATGTAGGTAAGTCCTCGATATTTAATCTACTAACCAATCAAAAAATACCTGCGGAAAATTATCCTTTTTGTACTATAGATCCAAATAGCGCATTTGTGAAAGTACCTGATACGAGGTTAGATACATTAGTAGATTTAAATAATTCTGAGAATAAAGTAAATGCGGCTATAGAATTTGTTGATATTGCCGGACTTATTAAAGGTGCGTCAACTGGTGAAGGTCTTGGAAATGACTTTTTAACTCATATAATGAAAACTGACGTGATTGCACACGTCGTAAGATTTTTTAAGGATGATGACATCATTCATGTGAATGGATCAACTGATCCTTTATCTGATTTTAGAGATATTAATTTAGAATTAATACTTGCTGATTTATCTACAACAGAAAAATATCTTAACTCTATTAAAAAATCTAAGAAGCCTCTCAAAAATAAAAATGAACTCATTCAGGATTTAGAGAAGTTAATCGAACATCTTTCTAGTGAGGTATTTGCTTCCAAATTTAAATATACAGAAAATTTAGCTGAATTGACTGATCTCAAACTCCTTACTAATAAACCGATGTTTGTAATTGCAAATATTGATGAGAATAATGATTCTACAAATAAATTTATGACTGATAATAAATTAGACTTAGATCTTGTTGCAATAAATGCAGCACTTGAGCAAGAAATTACTTTGTTGAGCGAGCAAGAGCAAAAGGAATTTCTCTCAGATCTTGGATTAGCAGATACTGCTCTTGAGAGAATAATAAAAACTGGCTATAAGTTACTTGGTCTTAAGACATTTTTTACAAGTGGGCCAAAAGAGAGTAGAGCTTGGTCAGCTAAAAAAACATTTAATGCAATCGAGTGCTCGGGTATCATACATTCAGATATCAAACAGGGTTTTATTAGAGCAGAGACTGTTTCTTATGAAAACTATATAAAATTTGATGGAGAACAAGGATCAAAGAATAATGGTGTTTGGAGACAAGAAGGGAAAGATTATCTTGTTCAAGAGGGAGATGTGATATATTTTAGGTTTAATATATAAGGTCATGTAGCTCAGTTGGTTAGAGCACAGCACTCATAACGCTGCGGTCGGTGGTTCAAGTCCACCCATGACCAATTT
>PBHH01000001.1 GCA_002720195.1 Gammaproteobacteria bacterium | reverse complement strand
CTAGGTGAACTTGGAAAGACATAAACTCTACAATAACAGTGATGCGTTGATGATCAGATGTGTATTCAAAATCCTCTCCATGAAGATTTCTTGCCTTATCAAGGGCTAGACGCCATCCAATATAGGATAATGCACTAGCAAAATCCTCGCTAGTTTTATCCCTTTTTACAGTCTTTGACCACTTGCTTTTAATCCTTATAGCCATTTTATAAATTTACGGTTTATATATAATACCTATATTATATAAGATATAGATATATATGGACATCAAGATAGAAAAAAGATTAATTGAATTAGGCTCTGGTAGCTTTATCTTCGAATTCACAAATTCTCTAGATAACGTAATTTGTGATGATATGGTAAGTAGGTTTGAATCATCCTCGGAGGATCACTACAGAGGGAGAGTCGGACAAAATTTCATTGAAAATACTGAAGTTAAAAAATCTACTGATATGGTCATTAGCGGCAAAGAAGACTGGAAAGATGTTGACGAGAAATTATTTATGAGCTTATCCAAGGCACTTTCTAGTGTGAAAAAACAATATGACTTTTTCAATGACCCTTTTAAAGACATTGGTTATGCCATCCAAAGAACAGAGCCTGGTGAGTTTTTTAATTGGCACATCGATAGTGGAAGTCATCAATTTAGTGACCGACAACTTGTTGCAATTTGGTATTTGAATGATGTAGAAGGTCCAGGAGGAGAAACAGAGTTTATCAATCAAAATATAAAAATTAAGCCTGAGAAAGGTAAGCTGATATTATTTCCTCCATTTTGGACTCATGAGCATCGAGGTGTTAAACTTCAAAAAGGTATAAAATATATCGCAACTACATGGATAGTATTTAAAACATGAGCGATCAAGATAAAAAAATTTCTTCTAAAGAACTGATGAAATCTGTCATCCAACGTGTGGCCACTGGACCCGAGTTAAGTAAAAATATTTCTAGAGAAGAAGCTAGGGATACAATGAATGCTATATTAAATCGAGATGTTAGTGATATTAGGTCTGCAATATTCCTTATAGCATTAAGAATGAAGAGAGAGACAAAAGATGAGAATCTCGGTGTTCAAGATGCGATGAATGAAAATGTCATACAAATCAACTCTTCTGTTAATGATGTTATAAACATTGCTGATCCCTATGATGGATATACAAGAAATATACCCTCATCATTATACCTTTTACCAGTTTTAGCAGAGTTAGGTTTGCCGTCATTCTCCCAGGGAGTGCATACAGTTGGGCCAAAATATGGTTGCACGCATCATCAGATTTTAAAATTACTAGGACTAGATGTTACTGCCAAAAGTGAGGAGGTGCTAAGTAGACTAGAGAATAAAGAAATTGGATGGGGTTATATTGATCAAAGTATTTTTTCACCAAAATTATATGGATTAATGGATCTTAGATCAGAGATTATAAAAAGACCTGTTATTACAACTATAGAAGTACTTGCTAACCCGATAAAAGCTAAAAAAACGCACTTCGTAACTGGGTATGTTCATAAACCATACCCTCCTATATATCTTATGCTTGCAAGAAACGCAGATTTTGACTCATCGATAGTAATACGTGGAACAGAGGGTGGGATAGTCCCGTCGCTAAGACAGAGGGCGAACGCTCATTTCTACAGAGATAAAAATGATGCTGATCAGGTCATTGAAATAGAACCTAATGCAGATCTAAATCTTATACAAGATGTAAGAGCTGTGAAAATTCCTGATAGTATCCAAAAAACAAAAAAGATAGATAAGATTGAAACGAAAGTTAATCCAGAAGAAATTGCTAAAGAATCGTTAAAACTTGGAATCAGTGCATTAGAAGGAGAGAAGGGTCCTATGAGAGATTGTATTGCATTGAGTGCAACGTTAATATTACAACATGTTACAGGAAATTCTGTAAAAGATTGTTTTAAAGAGGTTAATAATATTCTTGATAGTGGGTCAGTACTAAAAAGATTTAAACAAGTATAATGAGCAAGGTAAAACTAGCAAATTTAGAGGACATTAGTATTGGTGATATGAAACAGATATCACTAAAAAATTATAATTATTTGATTGCAAATATAGATGGTCAAATTTTTATCGTGGATGATTTATGCACACATGAAGATGCTGAACTTACAATGGGTTGTCTTAAAGGTAAGACAGTTAAATGCCCATTACATGGAAGTTACTTTGATCTAGTAACCGGTGAAGCATTAAATGAGCCTGCAGATGAACCAATAAAAGTTCATCATCCAATCATTGAGAATGGTCAGATTTATATCAACGTAAAGGAGGATGTTGTTTAAATGAGTAAAGTAATAAGTGAAAGTTTTGACTGGAAATGTCGAGAAACATGGTTGCAGTCAGCAAAGAATACAATGTGGTGTTTATTAGGTTGTAGTATCGGTGACATCGGTACAATATACTACTTTCAGATTAATACAATTCCCTGGCCCACTTTTTCTATTATGGCGTTAGCAATGTTTAACGGTATTCTAACTAGTATAATACTAGAAACATTTATCCTTATTAAACAAATGAACTTCGGATCTGCACTTAAAACGGCATGTGGGATGAGTTTAATTTCTATGATTAGCATGGAACTTGCAATGAATATTGTAGATTACTTAGCTACGGGTGGCGCAAGGATTGAATTGTTTGTAATACCTATGATGTTAGTTGCTGGCTTTGTAACACCTTGGCCGTATAACTATTGGAGGTTAAAGAAAAAAGGTTTAGGTTGCTGTGGTTAACTAATGTTGGCTGTAAGAATCTTGGTTACACCGTTCTCGATATTATTCTTAAATTTGCTAACTAATGACCTAAAATAAGATTCAACAACAACAATTGGAATCGCAACAGAGAGGCCTGCAGCCGTAGTCAGTAATGCTTCCCATATTCCACCTGATAAAATAGATGGATCTACACTCTTCCCTGCAGCTTCCATTTGTTGGAAAGCCTCAATCATTCCAAAGACAGTTCCAAGTAGACCTAATAGTGGGGCAATAGTTGCTATAACTTGAAGACTATCGAGTTTCGAACTGTAATAGTTAATTCTTTCATCTGATAATCTATGTATCTCCTCTCTTACATCACTCTCTATTTTAGCAGAGATATTTTTGTGTTTAAGCAATTGATACATTGTAAATGACATAACTTCTGATTCTGGATTAGGATTTTTATTTACTTCTTCATAAGCCTCTTTCTTTTTATCAGAAGTCCACAGTTCTAATATTTCTGAGAGCTTCCTGTCATCAAAAAAATTTACTTTGTAGAACATATGGAGTTTGTAAAGGATTACACCAAGTGCATATACAGATAATAATAATAAGATATATACAATAGGTCCGCCAAGATCAAGAAGTGAATTTATACCCATAAGTAATTCCTTTTAAATATGGGTATATTGTAATGCATTAGGCTCATATCAGCAAAACAATTATATGTTTTTACCTACAATGCCTCATGGTTAGAAATCATATATAATCGATCCCCATATGCTTCTACCTGGCTCATCAACCTTAGTTGCTGATGCATCAAGAATATTTGCGTTACTCAAATGCGACGAGTATCTTTTGTCAGTAAGATTACTGACTCCTAAGTTTATATCCAATCCAGGAGCTGCCTCAAAACCAGCAAACAAATCTAAAGTTGTATAACCACCTGTTGCTGCTGTATCAAGAACTCTTGAGTCAAATCTATCTTGTGAGTCTGCAAAGTTAAACCTTATACCAAAATTTGAAGAAATAGTTTCATAGTCTATAACTAAATTTCCAGACAACGGCATGATTTGAGGCAGAGGTCTATTTTGAGAATCATCATTACCATTCGTATAGTTTAGGTTAAAAGTTGTTCTCAATCTTTCTGTAATATCTCTTGATGCAGATAGTTCATATCCCCATATTGTGGCATCAACATTTTTATAAACTCTTGCGTCATTTACATTATTGGCAAATGTGCCATCAGACACACGGTACGTTGTAATGTAGTCATTAATGTCTGTGAAGTAAATCGAACCATTCACATGATTACCAGCTATCATCTCTTCCAAGCCTAATTCAAAAGTAATATGCATTTCTGAATCTAGATTAGGATTTCCAACATGTCTATCACGATACTTTGCGCCCATAGCCATTGAATTTTTTGCATGAAATAACTCCGTTGCATCAGGTGTTCTCTCATTGAAACTTAGAGAAACATAATACTTGGACATTGGATTATAGGTTTTTTGTAGTCTCGCAAAACCACTAAAACTATCCCAATCCCTCTTACTCGCAGTTACAGTCCCAGTATAGTGTGCTGTGTATAAACTGTTTGCTGATACCTGATTTCCATTCCCTCCAGAAGGAACATCAGCAGCTCTAGTAGCCTCTGCTTCAACTTGATCCCAACGTATTCCATAAGATAGTGTTTGTGCACTAGACATAGGCATATCTTTCTCATAAAAGACACCAAATTTTGATATCTCTACGCCCGGCCACATATAAGTTAAATGACGGTTAGTGCCCATAATAACCATATTTTGCTCAGCATCACGAGTATTATGCTCATAGTCTACTCCCACACGTACTGAATCACTCAATGCTCCATGAAATCGCCATCCATATGTGTCTGACGAGGCAAATGTTTTCATAGTATCAGTCGACCGCATTACATAATTATCCATTAAATGATCCATGTCTGAATTAAAGGCCTCGATTTTTAAAGAAGAAAAAACTCCAAGTGGGGTAACTCTATGATATTTAAAATTGTAGATATCTGCATATGAATAAGCTATGTCCATTGCTAATCCTGGATAACCAACATCATCTTGCTGATTATCAGTATATGTAAATTCAATCTTAGACCCATCATCGAGTCTACTGCCAAATATTGCAGATGTATTAGACGTTCTATATTCAGTTTGGAGTTTAAGTCCTGTTCCAGTTTCATAATTTCCAGCTTCAGTATAATTTCCATTCAATCGAATATATGAAATCCCATTACTATAAGTTATATCTGCAATAGTGGATAATGTCTCAGAATTACTATCAATTGTCTGTCCAAATTTCATTTTAAAAGGGCTTCCATCAGAAGATGTGAAAGGTTCTGTAATTCTTTTAAAGCTAACTACACCACCAGTTCCTCCAGCACCAAACATAACAGATTGCGTCCCTTTAATTACTGTAACTGTATCGTAACTCTCAGCATTGATATAAGTTGATGCAGTATCCATTTTCACAGAACAACTGCCATATATCATTGCACCATCAATGAATGTATTAAGTCTTTGATCGCTTTGACCTCTAACCACTGGATCTAAACCATGACCTCCTCTTCGTATTACATTAACGCCATTAATAGATTGTAATAGGTCTCCACCATCAACAATATTTCTGTTTTTTACGTCACTTATGGCTTCGTTATTAATTGACGAATTAGATTCAGATGGTGCAGTAATCTGAATGTCAGTTAAATCCTCAGCATAAGAATTATTGATAGACAAAAAAGTTATTATGAATATTATATTTAATAGGATTTTCATATCCCCTCCTTAGATGAATTAATTAAAGTAAAAAGAATTAATTTCAGAGGAGTGGTGGATCTCTTGTTGCAAGTTCTGATTCATATCGACCTGTCAATTCATGATAAGTAAGAAGGATTAAATCAGAGAGAATTAAATAAGTATTAGATACTTTTCCAGGGTTAATGAAGTCATGATTATCTGAAAAATAAAAATAGCAGTTGTCACAGTGTCTATCAATGTCGCTATCATTGTTTGAAGAATCAAAAGTACAAATGTGATGATGAGTTGTGTATGCATCTACGTTTGCTACGACCATCATAGGTGCGAACATGATACTTATAGATATAACAAAGTGAATTAATTTATTATTACAGAACATAATTACCCCACTACTTAATATACTAAAAAATGTTATAAATGCAATCTTATATTTGATGTTTTGTATTGGATGATTGAGGGAATTTTGGTTCCTTGAGATACCCAAGTTTAAGATGGAGAATGATGTGAAAGTATCTTAAACCAGGTATCCAAGGTTATTCATCGGGAGAGATGAATGTTCTTCTTTAAATTAGAATCCGAAGCTTACTCCCGCACTTACAGTAAGAGGCTTATTAGGTCTTTTACCGTGGTTGTGCTCTGTCGCTATGAATACTTTGTCGAACAAATTATCAACGTGTACGAAGATTTTTGAATCTCTTGTACCAGGTATCAAAGCTGGAAGCTTGTGAGAGCCTGTTAGATCAAAAACCATTCCTTTACCAGTTTTTTGAGTGTTCTGTTCATTAGAAAACATGCTGTCATAGTATTTACCGCTGATATCTAATGTCCAGTTTGCTGTATGCATTCCAGTTCCAATATATACTTGTGATTTTGGAATATACATAATGTCGTTACCTGTACGACCAGCTACACCATCTGTATCAGATTTATATTCAGATTTCTGAATTAAAGCTGATAGGATTAAAGGATAACGTACTGCACTTGCAGAACTACCTTGCCCTTTCATAGCAGGTGCTGCAAACATGTTATCTAAAGTGTATTGAAGTTCAAGTCCATAAACTTGTGCTTGTCCAGCGTTATTTGATGCTCCTAAGTCTGAACCACCAGCTGAACAACCATTAGATATAGTACATGACTCTAATAGGTTCTGGTAGTCTACTAAGAAACTTACAGCTTCAAAGTATGAACCAGGTTGTGAATAACGTACACCTACCTCAATATTATCAGACTCTTCAGGATCAGCTGTTGAGCTTGGTCCTGTTGGAGAGTAACCTTGATGGTAACCAGCAAAGATTGACGCGCCATTACCCAAATTATAGTTAGTTGACATTGCAATCATTGTTGCTTCATTTGTTTTATCTTGAATAGATGAACCAGCATTAGCCATTGTTCCTTTATTGTACTCAACATCTTCATGTCTTACACCTAAGACAGTTGTAAAGTTACCATGTGAAATAGTATCTTTAAAATGTAATGAGACTGCATCAGCGTGTTTACGCTCTGCTCCAGTTTGAGAACCTTGTGCAGTATCACCGCCCACCATAAGTGAGACGAGACCGTTAGAATCTTTAATGTATTTTCTAGAAAATCCACTATCCATTCTTTGTCTTAAGTCTTTGTGTCTACGATAGCCGAATTCCATATCGTGATTGCCCATTTGCATGTTAATCACAGTTTGAAAACCTTGCATTGTGTAGTCACGGTGTCCCATAGATCTTTTGATATATTCACCTGCTCCAGTAGCTGTTGTACCCCAAATGATATCCACGGCTCTTTGTTGGCCGTAAGAAGCACCTAGAGCGCTCGGATTATGGATAAGATCATAAACTTCATCTTTAAGGTCAACTGAAGCGAGTGCTGTTCCTACTGCTGCTGATTTAACATACACCGAACCTACTTTACCCCACAGACGACTATATCTAGTTTTATATAATTTTGACGTCACTTGCACGTTGTCCATTGGCTCCATGTAGTGAGTGAAAATATATCTATGATAATCAGTATCCATTTGGTCAAATGCAGATGCTGCCACTCTTTGATATGGGTTCGCAGCAAATTGTGCAGTTGTAAGACCTATGTATGTTTCATTAGATGATTCTTCTGAATTTATACTTGTTAATTCGAAATATTGGTTCATTGAACTACCTGATGGTGTATAGCGCACTTTAAACAAGTTATCTTGTTTATCAAATCCAGTGTCTCCACCATTTGTGTTGATAGTTTTATAACCATCAGATCTGTAGTCATGAAACTCGACAACATAACCGAAATCACCGATATTACCACCGTAGTATGAATGAGTTCTTGAATATCCATCATCACCAAATGACATGCTTAGATATCCATCAGTTCCTGCTGTAGGTACTTGACGCGAGATATAGTTAATTGTACCAGCTGTTGTTCTTGGACCTGTTCCAATAGCAGCGGCACCTTTGATTACTTCAACTCCTTGCATACGACCCGCTGTTGGGTAGTAGTACATTGATGAGTTAGAGTATTGAGCAGGGCCTTGTAGTACCCCGTCTTCCATGATGTTGGTTTTTGCAGATCTCTTTGCAGTAACCCCACGCATACCAATATTTGTTCTCAAACCAAAACCATCTTCAGTTTGTGAATAAACACCTGGTATCCTGTTTAGGATTCTCTCTGAGTCTGTGTAACCAAACTTTTTCAACTCTTCGTCGCCGACATAAGACGCCGATCCAGCAATAGTCCTCTCATCTTCTCCAGATCCAAAGACAGTTACCGGTTTAGAGTCGTAATTACGTTCAGCATGAATAGGCATACTCACCATGAGAAGCACTACCCATAAGTAGCTGATTTTTAACGTTNTTTTGGCCATATTTAACTCCAAATAATTATTTACANGCCATTATATGATAATGATTCTCATTTGTAAACAATTATTATTAGCAAATGCTAATGATTATTACTCATNTTTGCATATGACTCTCANTACTATAAAGAANGTTAATTTAATGCTAATTTAGGATATATTTCATGAACAGGTAAATGTTATGAGAAAGATTAATCTAACACCTATTATAGATGTAGTTTTCATACTATTGATATTTTTTATGCTAGCGACAAACTTTCAAGATTTTAGTCAAACAGATATTGAGTTGTCTAGTGAATCATCGCAATCAATTAGTAGTGATAAAAAAATGTATGTGATAAGTGTGGATAAAGATAAGAACTATAAACTAAATGATAATAAAATACATGTGAATGATATAAAGGCAAAAGTGCTCACTAGCATTCGAAGTAAAGAGGAACATATGGTTATTCTTAAACCTGACGATGATGTAAATATGCAAATTATTTTATCTGTGATGGAAGATTTTAATAATAGTAAAATTAGCAATATGTTGCTCGGAATCAAAGATAATACCGATGATGATGAAAAATATTATGACCCAACTTCACGTAAATCAAAAGCTGGCGTAATCTTAGGTAAACCCGTCCAGTAAATATGAAACTAAAAGAAAGAAAGAAAATAATCAATGGTGAAGATAATATGCTCCCTTTAGTGAATATTATTTTCTTGCTACTGATATTTTTTATGATTGCAGGTGTAATACAAAAACAAAAAGAATTATTTGATGTCGAGTTAGGGGAAGCTACTATTGATAACTATGTAGAAAAAGAAATTCATACCATATACATCGACAGTGAAGGAAGTGTCGTGCTTAACGATGAGAAAATTGATTTTGGTTCATTTAGTAATAGAATAGAAAAATTAAATAATAAGACAGAATTAATGATAGCTGCTGATAAAGATCTTACAGCTGATCGATTGAATAAAGTATTGTTAATTTTAAGCAATCAAAAAATTGAAAAAATTTATCTAATGACTACGAAAAAAAATGATTAAAAATGAAAACTTACAAACATACTATGTTATTGCTTTTGCGGTACATCTAATTTTTATTGTTACATTCAAGATAAATACTAGCATGCAAGATATTTCCTCAATTGGAGAATCAGGGATGAACATACAAATGATTGTGATGAAAAAAAGTGATGCAGATTATAAAGCTAAATCTTTAGCTGACAGTACACAAGAGACAACTGAGAAAAATGAAAAAGATCAAGAAGTGATTTTAGATGACAGAATGACTGGTGATGTTGCGAACAGGACTTATGATACTTATTTTGCAAGAATTAGATCTATAATAGATTCAAATAAAAGATATCCAATACTATCAAGACAACGNCAACAACAAGGATCTCCAAAAGTNACTTTCACTATNCTGAAAAATGGAAATGTAAAAGATNTGTCAATTAAAAGTTCTGGTCATAGATTNCTNGATAGAGAAGCGAGAAGAATGATTCTTACNTCATCNCCTTTTCCAAAATTCCCACCATCAATGAGTCAGAACTCGATAAAGNTAACNATACCTATAAATTTCACGCTNAATAAAAAGGCCTTTAATTAGTTTCAAACCAATTTAATTTATCTCTCAGAGTTACGACGTTACCAATTATAAAGATAGTGGGNGGNATAGGTTTTTCTTTTTTTACNAGNTTTGGCATGTCTTTAACAGACGCAGTAAAGACTCTTTGATTCTGAGTTGTACCCTGTTGCACTACAGCTGAGAGTGTATCTTCATCAAGNCCATGCTCTATCAATTTTTCACANATTATTTTTATCGANACTAGGCCCATATAAAAAACGATTGTTTGATTTGGCTGTATAAGTTTTTTCCAATTCAACACNAACTCACCATCTTTAAGATGNCCGGTAACAAAAATACATGACTGTGCATAGTCTCTATGAGTTAATGGTATGCCACTGTATGCAGANCACCCACTAGCACTAGTNATACCTGGNACAACCTGAAAGCTTACGTTTTCATCAACTANTCTCTCAATCTCCTCCCCGCCTCTGCCAAAAATAAAAGGGTCTCCTCCTTTAAGTCTAAGGACTCTGTTTCCCTCTTTAGCAAACTTCACCAGAAGTTGATTTATTTCGGTTTGTCTTACAACATGATGGTCTCTCTCTTTTCCGACATATATTTTTTGAGCATCACGTCTAACAAGCTCAATAATATCNGGATGAACNAGCCNGTCATATAAAACGATATCAGCTTGCTGCATTAGTCTCAATGCACGAAATGTTAGAAGGTCTGGATCTCCTGGGCCTGCTCCAACGAGATAAACTTCGCCTTGACTTTTTTTCTTCTCATCAAAATTATTGATCATTGTCTCTAAATAATCTAACGCGTTTTTTTCTTGGCCACTTAATACAAGNTCTACGAACTTGCTATTTAAAACTTCCTCCCAAAAGATTCTNTTTGATTTAAANTTTTTGAATTTTTTTCTAACTAATACCCTATTNTCTGAGACGATTTTTGCTANNTTACCGTATCCTCCCGGAATCAATGTCTCNAGTTTTGTTCTGAGCATTCTTGCAAGTACNGGTGANGCNCCGCCTGTTGANACTGAAACTGTTATAGGNCCTCTNTCTANAATTGATGGAAAAATGAAATCACANATCTCTGGTCTATCAACAACATTAACAAGNATATTGCGNGCGTTTGCATCCTTNGCAATTTGTTTATTGAGGTCTTCATNATTTGTGGCAGCAATAATNAAAGANTATTTNCCTTCANCTATGAGGGAACTGTTATATTCTGANTGGANAAATGTAATATTNTCTTTTTTCTCAAAAGTTAANAGATAGTCTGTGAATGANGGGGAAACNACTGTTAAACAAGCGTCAGCTTTGACTAATAANTCTANTTTTCTTTCTGCAACTTCNCCGCCTCCAATTAAGAGAACGGNTTTCTTATTCAACTCAATGTTGAGTGGGAAATATTTCATTAGTCTCGATCNATGCCAGCTTTTTGATACCAAAACTTAGCTTTATCGAGATCTTGAGGAACTAATTTTCCCTCTTCATACATCATTGCCAAAGTAGTAGCAGAACCAGCTANGCCTTGCTCAGCAGCTTTAGTGAACCATTCTATGCTTTTGTCCACATTTTTCTCTGTGCACTCNCCTTCAAAATACATGAATCCAAATGCATGTTGTGCTAGCGGTAATCCTTTACTTGCAGCATCTCCCATATATTTAAATGCTTTTTTTTCATNTGCAACACAACCTAAGCCATTTTGTAACATGATAGCCATACGATACATCGCATCAGCATTTCCNTCTTCTGCAATTGGAGAGAGAAGCGTNATAGCATGTTTAAAATTTTTTGTTTCAAATGCTGCTATACCGCTTTCAAGCTCCATCGCTCTATTTTCAAACTTATCCATATTAGTCCTTTAATAAATCTTCTATTTTTCCATCCATATCNTGTTCAACAAGTTCATCAAAACCNCCNACATGGTAGTCTCCAATAAAAATTTGTGGGACAGATTGCCTTTTTGTTTTCTCCATCATAATTTGAAGTTGATCAGGATTCTGGTCAACCATNATATCTTCATAGGGTATCTCTCTTTTNTCAAAGAAATTTTTTGCCCGAACACAAAATGGGCAAATNCGTGTGCTATAAATAATAACTTTCTTCATTTGTAATGTGTNATNTCTCCTTTCATNTTCTTTTGGACTATTACTCCTATAACATCATATGAATTATCTAATTGGATTTCTGGATACATTTCATTTAATGCAAGTAGGTATTTTTTACCNCTTACNTCACTAAACTTNCTNAACCACCTTACGCCATCATACTCAATGAAAACATAACTATTATTCGAGCACTGNCCGGANGGGTCTATGATTACTATGCAGCCATTTGGGAATTCTGGTTCCATAGAGTTATCGGTNACTTGTAAGGCATATGGCTCGGAGGCACCGCATTCCGAATGTGCATCCTGTACATCGTATTTGTCTGATGGATTCCCCATAATAATGTCCCCCCGACATCATTTATATGATTATATTAACACTAAATTTANNATATGCATTAAGGATCGATGAAAATNTTGATAATTATTTAAAAAAAATCTTAAACAATAAACTCAGAAAAATACTCAATATTATTGAGGTTGTTATCGGAAAGTAAAAATTAAAATTCTTTCTTTCAATAACAATATCGCCNGGTAATTTCCCTAGACCTAAGTTNCTNAGATATGGATATANCAATCCAATGANTATAAAAANAATNCCTATAAGTACAAGAAATTTTGACATANTCAGTAACGTNCTACCTTTTTGACTTGAAAAATTCTTTTAATAANNNAGANGATTTATCACTAANAATACCAGAATGTACAACAGGTTTATGGTGACAAGANGATGAATTAAAAATNTTCGGGCCATTAAGNACTCCNCCNCTTTTCTGATCTTCNGCTGCGAAAAAAAGATTGTCCAANCTCGCAATTGATATAGCATGNGNNCACATCGGGCAGGGTTCTAAACTNACATANATNTCACACCCAACAAGTCTCTCATTTTGAAGATGATTACAAGCTTGTTGAATTGATAATATTTCAGCATGATANATNGCNTTCTTTTTCTCTCTCATTTTGTTTGAGGATTTAGCGATAACTGTATTACTTTTTCTNTCAACGATAACTGCNCCNACGGGTACTTCGTCATTTGCAAATGCTAATTTGGCAAGATCNATTGCTTGGCTCATGTAATGCTCNTTATCANTTGACATGTNNGGCATTACATTGTTTCTTTAAATTTGACTGGTTGACCAATTGGTTCAAATAACTGATCTTCCCGCATAACAATATTACCTCTNATCATNGTCATTATTGGCCATCCAGTTACTTTTGTNCCNTCAAATGGCGTCCATCCAGTTTTGGATTTCTGTTGAACGTTTGTAATTNTCATCTCCTTTTTTAAATCTACTAAAGTTATGTCTGCATCATAACCTTTTTTAAGAAGACCTTTATTGTGAATCTTGTGAATTCTATGNGGNCCATGCGACCACAAATCTACTAGCCGATTTAATGANAATTTGTTGTTGTTAACATGATTNAGCATAATAGGAACAAGTGTTTGAACGCCNGGTGTTCCACTTGGGGANAACGGATATGTTTGNGCTTTCTCATCAAGAGTATGAGGTGCATGATCAGAAGCAAGGATATCGACTGTATTATCATTAATTGCTTTCCAAAGAGCATCTTGATGATGTTTCTCTCTTATTGGAGGATTTTGTTGAGCAAGTGAACCTAATCTNTCATAACAGTCAGGTGCATGCAANGTTAGATGATTAGCAAGAACCTCAACACTTGCGAAGTCCTTATTCTTTTTTANATAATCCATCTCTTCTGCNGTAGTGATATGAAGAATATGTACTCTCCTTTGATGTTTTTTTGCNAGCTCAACTACTCTTTTAGTAGCAGAGAAACAACTCTCGGGGGATCTCCATATGTTATGCATAGAGACATCTGTACTATNTCCAAGAATATCTTTTTTGTTTTTATCCATGATATATTGATCTTCGGCGTGAACCGCAATCACTCTTTTGCCATTTGANATGACAGCCTCTATTTCCTCATCAGATGCTGTTAGTAGATCACCNGTGCTNGCGCCNACAAAAATTTTTATACCACAAGTTCCCTCAAGGTTTTCCCATTCNCCAAGATTTGCACTTGTTCGACCAGTTCCACCAAGATAAAAAGCATAATCAGTCCATGCAACACGACTCGCTCGTTTNAGCTTATCTTCTATNGCTTCAGGTGTAATTGTTANAGGATTNGTGTTTGGCATCTCAAAAATCGTTGTTACACCTCCGGCAGCAGCTGCTAACATACCAGATTCTAAATTCTCTTTATTCTCTAAACCAGGCTCACGAAAATGTACTTGTGTATCNATNACGCCCGGNAAAATATGCAAGCCATTGCAATCTATGACCTTTTCCTGATCAGATTTAGATGCTGCNCNAGAGAGATCACCAATATCTTGAATANTTCCATCCTTAATCCCAATATCAACAGATTCAACTCCGTTAGNAAGAACNGCATTTCCNCCTTTNAGGATAAAGTCGTAGTTNATCTTATCTTCCATCAAACTATTCTAACAATTAAAAATAATAAATTCTCAGAATATTAAATTTTATATTATTTACTTGAATTTTACGTAAATCTTGTTAAATTGGCTTGNATGCAAAGAATATTTGACACTATNGGGATAACANTNTCCGGAACATGCGCGATCCACTGCTTAATGGCNCCAGTAACAGTAATNATACTNCCACTNCTNGGNCTAACNATNGTAGATGAGCATATATTGCATGANATTCTTTTGTATTTAATTTTACCATCAGCTTTAATAGCAATAACTATGGGTTGTAGGAAACANAAAGATTATAGTGTNGCTNCTTTAGCGATTATTGGNNTATCATTGCTCNTNTATACAGTTGTCTTACATGATANNTATNATNCACAACTTATAACTGTGATGACTTTTATTGGTAGNACTCTTCTAGTNNTCAGCCACGTNAGNAACTANATGCTTTGNAGNAAAGCAGACTGCCAACATAATCATAACTAACTATTATTATTTTTAAGAATTTTTATATTTTCCCTAGCTAATTCAAAATTTTCATCTATTTCACACGCCTTCTCAAACATATCGAGTGCCTTAGCCTCATCATCAAGTCCTTTATAAGACACACCAAGGCTATTGAAAACTTCTTTGGTAGCGATATCCATATCTACAAGCTCATTAAGAACACTAATTGAATCCTTGTAACGATTTTTTTTGATTAAATAATTTGCCATATTTAATCTCGGATATACTTCATTTGGCGCCAGCTCAATGAGTTTTTTATAATGATATTCTGCTTCTGGATTATTCGTGTTACTAAAAATATTTGCTAGATTATTATGTGTGGCAGCAGATTCCTTATTCAGCTCCAAAGCTTTTTGATAAGAACTTACGGCTTTTTCATAATCATTTAAATCAGAATATACTACTCCTAATGAATAATAAGACTGGAATAGTTTTTTGTCGATCTTCAATGATTTTTTTAGAGCGGATACTGCAGAAGGATTATCTCCCATGGAATGAAGTAAAGCTCCATGGTTACTGTGAAAAATTGCCTGCTCAGGTGCCTCTTTGATAGCCATATCAATATTCTCCTTTGCCTCTGAAAAATTACCCTCAGCCATATAAATTAATGAAATTAAATGGTGAGCATTAGCATCTGAGGAATTATGCTGCAATATTTTTTTATAAAGTTCTTTTGCTTCCTCATATCTTTGATTTTTCTGAAGATCGATGGCTTCCGCAAAAGCCTGTTTTATAAAAAATTTAGACATTTTGAATCCTGTTCTCAACTTCAGAAACTACATTAGTCCAGTCTCCAGCTGTTTTTTGTCTAAAAATTTCTAATGAAGGATACCAAGGAGAAGAAGTTTTAAAATTCAAATCCCATGTGTGTTTTGGTACAGAAGGAAGTAGTAACCAAGTTTTTTTATTAAGGGATCCAGCAATATGAGGAACAATTCCCTCAATTGAAATTATTAGATCACAGCTATCAATCATCTGAATTAATTCATCAAAATCTTGTATTGATGGTAAATCCATCACTTCAAAGCGATTTGAAGGAAAACAATTGTCTAGACTGTTATCGGGAAGAATAATTTGTTTATAATTTGAAAGCTCCTTCGGGGCAGTTGTTACAAGACCAACTCTTATTTTTTCATTATCCCGTTTTAATTTTTTATAGGTAACTTTAATGTAAGGAAATTGTTGTGTATCCATATCAGGATTCCACTCTAAGATTTTTGCAAGAGAAATCATAAAGCAGTAATAATCAATTTCAGGAATAGTCCCATCATATGGTATCACATTAGAAATCCAACTTTGAGTTTTGAGAAATTCTACAATTGGGTCTTGAGCCATGATAGTAATCTGTGCTCCTTCTAACGCAAGTTGCTTTGCAAAACGAAGGTACTGCATGGTCTCCCCGACTGAATGTTCAGCTATTATCATAATATGTTTACCATCTACGTCCTGGCCATTCCACAAAGGTTTATGATAATCACGTTTGTATAGTTCTAACGGCATTTTAAGTCGCCACTCATATTCACCCCAACCATCAGTGTAATTTCCTGTCAATAAATAACACATTCCTAAATTAATGTGAGGCTCAATATAATCAGGATACGTCTCTATACATGATTTATAAAATGCTATAGCTTGATCAAACTTTTTCAACTCCTCATAAGTAATACCTAAAATAAGTTGGCAACCTATATGATCAGGGGTAATATCAAGACATTTTTGAAAAGCTTTAATCGCTTTCTCAAATTGATCAGTTTGTCTATAAGATTCACCTAAGTAAAAATGGACCTGAGAAATATCTGTTTTAATAGATATTACCTTCTCAAAAGTCTTAATCGAGCCAATGTAATCTTTCTTAGAACTTTGAGCGCAACCTAGTGAAATTAATATTCCAACATCATTATTTTTTTCTGATAAAGCTTTGTTGATATAAGATATACTCTCTTCGAATTTTTTCTCTCTCATTCTAATGCAGCCAATAATATGATTTGCATCAGGGTCATTCTCTTTTTTAAGTAAATCTAGACAATACTTCTCAGCTTCATCAAATTTATTCTGGCCAAAAGCATTAATGGCTTTCGATATTTCAGGTTTTAGTGTCTCTTGCTTTGTCATAAGATATATAAGAGATAATATATCGTATGAAACAACATTTTACTAAGATTATTATAAAAACAAATAAGCAAAAGCTTATTAATATCACTGACGAATTAGAGTCTATTGTAAGATCTTCCGAAATATCTGATGGCCTTTTAACTGTATTTATAAAACACACAAGCGCTTCATTAATTATTCAAGAAAATGCTGACGGTGATGTTTTGAGAGATATCGAAAATTTTTTTAATAAACTCGTGCCAATGGATACATCGTATTATGCACACAATACTGAAGGCTCAGATGATATGCCCGCACATATTAAATCACTTTTAACTAGCACTCACCTGTCGATACCGTTACAAAAAAATGAACTACTACTGGGTACTTGGCAAGGTATTTTCTTATTTGAACATAGAATTGAATCACACAAAAGAACAATTGAGATTCATATTATGGGTAAATAACTAGAGAGCCCTCAGAGCTCTCTAGCTAAATTAAGTTTACGGTTGATAACTAAAAGGGCCTGATAAACCAACTCTTGCTGGTTTAGTGTTCCATGACAATCCGTGATCATCATATGTCTGGCTGCTTGTAACATTGACATCAACACCACCACACCCTGGATTTACTTCCAATGGATGATGAGCACAATGAGCTACTTTGCCATCTGCATCAACAACGCCAGCCATTTCCCAACCGCCTGCGTCAGTTACTTTTAAAAATTTATCTTTACCATCAATTGAGCAATCGATTTTTGCTCTTTTTACGCCAACAAGATTAGACACTAAACCTGCGATTACACCAAGGTGTCCACCGCCTTGTCCGCCCCAGAGTTTTTCAACTGCTGCAGCTTGTTCATCAGAAGCTGACTCATCAATGTAAAGTGCTAGTGAGCAATTCCCGTCTGTCAGATTCTCAGTGCCTGCTTGTAAAAAAGCAGAAACTTTTACACCATTCAGATTGACATCATCACAATGCCCCTCTTTAATGTCCCAAACTAACATTGCGTTACATGGTCCCATACTTGCTGGTTGAAGAAATATACAAGGGCAAAGTACATCGCAATTGCACGACTCTGCATAATTTCCAGTTACTTTCCAATCCATAACAAACCTCTTATTTATTAATTATTGAGTATTTAATATACCATCTAAAATAAATATTTCTATTGTTTTTAGGGAATATTAGTACTTTCTTAAATAGACAAGCTCATCTCACTCATCACTTTATTCAAAAAGTTTAATTAGATTTCTAGCTTATGATTTATTATGAGAATGGCTGGTTCTCTAGACTTATGTGGAATTTTTATTATACATGTATAACAAAACTATACTTTATTTTTCCGAGTGACAGTCCATCAATTATAAATAAGGTAGTGGGCCCTTTATGCAGTAAGTACTACAATTAATTATTAATAATTAATATTCTAATACCGCACGGTAACGTATCTTATTTGATTTGACCTTCTTAATAGCATTATTGATTTTGTCGAATTTGAATTTTTCTATTTTAGGTTTAATGTTATTATCTGCTGCTATCTTAAGCATCTCACTCATCATTTTTCTACTCCCACCCGGGTTTGCTGATATAGAGAGTCTTTTTAAAAGTAAGCTAAATATATGAACATTTACTGTACCTGGAGGGATGCCAACAAAACAAATATTTCCATCCACATCTAAAGTATCAAGTAAACTTGACCAATCTAAATTAGCGTGAGCAGTCACGAGTATGAAATCAAATGCTTTTTGATAATCTTTGAGTTCTGAATAAGTGAGCGTCTTAGAAGCACCAAATTTTCTTGACTCTGAAATCTTATTCTTACTCGATGTGATTGCAGCCATCTCAAAGCCCATTGCTTTACCAAATTGTAAGCCCAGATGACCCAAGCCTCCTATCCCAACAACTGCAACCCTTGACCCTTTCTTAACTTTGTATCCTCTATAAGCACCATGGACAGTCCAGCCTCCACACATTAACGGAGCGGCATGTTCTGATTTTATTTTTTTGGGTATTTGATAAATTAAACTAGCATCAGCTTTAACATAATCTGCAAAACCACCATGTCTCCCAACACAGGTTGCCTCAGAATTTGAGCACATATTATCTCTATTTGATTTACAGTATTTGCACTTACCACACACCTTTGAAAACCAACCTAACCCGACTCTCTGACCAGTTTTAAACTTTTTTACATCTGATCCAATTTCCTCTATAACTCCAATAACTTCATGACCTGGAATAAATGGATAATTAGAAATACCCCAATCATTATCAATTAAATGAATATCACTATAGCAAATTCCGCAATGAGTAATCTTTATAATAATCTCCTCTGATTTACATGGAGGTAACTCATAACTAAATTTCGTTAGTGAAGACCTTGCTTTCTTAGGTGCAAATCCATTTACTGATAATTTCGACATTTTTTAGAAGTTCTCTAGAGGTTGTTTTAATGCATAAACCAGAGCATCTTGATTTACATAAACAAGATAAAGATATATGAGAACACCCAGCACACCAAAAACTTTAGTGTGAATAAACTTATTTAGTCTACTAAATGTCCCAATGCACTGACTGAAATTATATGCGAAATAACCTACTGCTATAAAGAATGTTATGCCCAATAGACTTAATATAACCATAGTTTTACAATAACTACTTTTTTATTCTAAAACAATAGTAATTTTTTGATCCTCCATCTCACAATCATCGTCTCCGATCAAATTAAGAATTTGCCCCATAGGGGTTATTGCATCAACAGCTCGATCAAAAAGAAATCCAATTCCAGTATTAACAATAAAGTTTCCTGTTTCGTTGTCAGAATCATTAATCACTCCAACTTGACCTTCACTATCACCCGCTTTGCACATTACATTAATAGAAGAGCACTCTGTAATGAAGGTGATAGTTTTAGGCGCTAGAGTCTCGGTCTTATCAGACGATGAAAAGACAGTGCAAACAGCGTCTATACTATTATTGTTAATATCAACAGTATTTAATTCGATTTTTACAGGTACCTTTACAGGTTGGATGGTGGCACATGAGCAAAAAAATGTTAGTAGTAAAATTAATAAATACTTATGACTTAGAATACTCTGACCATTTATGCATAAACGATTGGTCAAAAATCTATTCCATTTTGACTTTGTGTTATTTACAAAAGGATGAAATTCTTTTTTCATTTATATAGACTTCCATATGTTTTCGCTTACCATCCACAAATTTAAAGCAGCCTCTTCATCATAACTCATTTTAGATGATTTCGTCGGTTTTGATTTTATAAAATATCTCCCACTGATAAAATTACTAGAATCATCATTAGCAAGATAAATACTTGTCTGAGCACCCTCAATACTAGATATTGAGAAAAATTTGATAACAGACGATATTGTTTTGTATATTAAATTTGAATTATTATTTGCTATGTTAGTGTTCACCACACCTGGATGTAGGCAATTAACTGTAATATTTGAATTCTTTTCTAATAAAATATTATTTAAACGATATGTAAAATAAATATTCGCCAATTTAGATCTTTTGTACTGAAACCAGCCATTATACTTATTTGGGTTGTTGAAATCTTCCGATATTGTTATATTTCGATGAGCCTCTGATGCGACATTAATAATTTTATGTTTTATATTTGTTAACAAAGAATTGGTTACTACGAAATAACTCATGTGGTTCAGCGCGAATGTCTTTTCTAGGCCCTCTTCTGTGANTTGATAATCCATAAAAATACCACCTGCATTATTTATTAATATATCNATACTTTCATGTTCAGATTTTATATCATCACACANTTTGTTTGTTTGTGANATAAGCGATAGATCACATGTNTAAGTATGAATNNTTGATTTATAGTGNTCNCTGAGCTCAGCAGATAAANTTGACAACTTTTTTTCAGATCTACTNACTAATATNAACTCGTAACCACATTTAGCTANAGCTTTTGCTGTCTCAAGTCCTATACCAGAGGTTGCNCCTGTAATTANGCATTTTGTCATTATNATAATTTAACTTGCTATATTGAAAAGAACAACAAATATAGCNGTCAAAATACTAATCGCTATAAATAATACAAGTGTTTGAAAATTTGACGCNTCCTTGCTAACAAGTTTTCTATATTTTTGATATAAAAGATTATTAGTNTAGTTAGGTAGNTATAAACCGAAGAAAACCAATCTTCTNANCCTTCTATGAGANAAATTCATGTTATGTTTTGATATTATATCAGCGACTTCAACGATGTACTTATTNTCGATAACTCTTATGCTTTGTGTTTTTTTCTTCATGAATTTTAGGCAGATTGAAGGTTACCCAGAACCTCATCCATAGTTTTCTTTGCATCACCAAANANCATTTTAGTATTATCTTTAAAGAATAATGGGTTTTGGACACCTGCATAACCAGTAGCCATACCTCTTTTTAAAACCACAGTTGTTTTNCCTNTCCAACATTCAAGAACAGGCATTCCAGCAATTGGACTATTTGGGTCCTCTAANGCTGAGGGGTTAACAATATCGTTTGCACCAATTATTATCGATACATCCACATTATNAAAATCATCATTAACTTCGTCCATTTCATATACGATATCATATGGTACTTTTGCTTCTGCAAGGAGAACGTTCATGTGTCCAGGCATACGACCAGCCACAGGATGAATTGCAAATTCTACATCTACATTTTTCTTNTTTAAAAGTTTTACTATTTCATTAACTGTNTGCTGTGCTTGTGAAACAGCCATACCATANCCAGGNATGATCATTACTTTTTTCGAAGTTAGCAATAAATCAGTAAGCTCGTCTGTGTTAATAGANGTAACTTCTCCTTGATCTGTTACGGATGTAGCAACAGGAGCAGNGTCTGTGCCAAACCCACCAGCGATTACAGAAATAAAACTTCTATTCATTGCTTTACACATGATATAGCTAAGTATAGCNCCACTGCTTCCGACTAATGCCCCTACAACAATTAGCAGNTCATTACTCAACATAAANCCTGTTGCTGAAGCTGCCCAACCTGAATACGAATTAAGCATTGATACCACCACTGGCATGTCGGCTCCACCAATAGCCATAACAAGATGTATACCAAAAATCAGAGCTAACAANGTCATTAAAGCAAGNGGATAAATAGCTACTCCNANCTCAGGATCAATGGTAAATNGATATCCCAGATAAATAATAATTAACACAACAAATANGTTCAAATAATGTCTAGCAGGAAGAATAAGTGGGTTACCACTCATCTTTCCACTCAGCTTNCCAAAGGCAATAATTGATCCTGANAATGTAATCGCTCCAATAAATATACCAATATATATCTCAATACTGTGTATTGTTTTCTCTACGCCNGATAATTGAATTGTTTGATCTAGAAAGTTAACATAACCAACTAGTACAGCTGCTAATCCTACCAAACTATGAAGTATCGCGACCAATTCAGGCATCTGNGTCATTTGTACCTTTCGTGCAAGAGTTATTCCAACAATAGCGCCAAAAGTCATAAGTGTGAGGATTAAATAATAATTNTTAGTGACATANGGTCCAAGTAAAGTTGCAATTATTGCAANAGTCATACCAATCATGCCATACATATTTCCTTTTCTTGATGANTCTTGATNNCTNAAACCACCAAGNGTTANGACAAATAATATTGTCGCTCCTATATATAATGCTCGAACTAAATCAAATTCTANTGAAATCATTTCTTAAACATCTCCAACATTCTGCGTGTAACAGCAAACCCACCAAAAATNTTTATACTTGCAATTAAAATTGCTATCGAAGCTAATAAGACNGATATAAAATCATCCGATGATATTTGTGTTAGAGCTCCNATAATAATAATACTGCTTACAGCGTTAGTAACTGACATAAGCGGAGTATGAAGTGATGCAGTTACATTCCACACNACCATNTANCCTACAAAACAAGATAAAACNAAAACAGTAAAATGNTTCATGAATGATGTTGGAGCCACACTNCCNAATCCNGCAAGGAGTATAAGTGCAATCGATAANCCTACNAGAGGAAATTTATCNTTTTTNTCTTCGACTGTTTTATGATCGATCTTTTGCTCGCTNTTNTCTGNNNTTTTTGGNNCNNCAGATACTTCAATGGCAGGNGGTGGGAAAGTTGTCTGNCCCTCATTAACTACTGTCATTCCACGNATCACATCATCATCCATATTAATTATGATCTCNCCATCTTTATTTGGAGTGAGATCGGAAAAGACGTGATAAATGTTNGTCGCNTATAGTTGNCTTGATTGAGCNGGTAAACGTGATGGNAGATCGGTATATCCNATTATTGTNACTCCATCCTNAANGACTACATTATCTCTNTGTGTACATTCTGAATTACCACCTTGACTAGCTGCTANATCNACAATAACACTTCCAGACTTCATTGAAGNAATCATNTCTNTNGTGATAAGTTTNGGNGCNGGCTTTCCNGGAATTAATGCTGTTGTNATAATTATATCAACGTCCTTACATTGCTCTGCAAANAGTTCNAGTTCAGCTTTAATATAATCCTCGCTCATTACTTTTGCNTAGCCACCAGTACCNGACCCGTCCTCTTCAATCTCAACAGTAAGGAATTCTGCATTGAGACTNTCAACTTGTTCTTGNACTTCTGGTCTAGTATCNAATGCTCTTACAATTGCGCCTAAACTTACGGCTGTNCCAATAGCAGATAGGCCTGCNACACCNGCNCCAATTATCAATACTTTAGCCGGNGGTATCTTTCCTGCAGCAGTGATTTGACCACCAAAAAACCTNCCAAATTTATGAGANGCTTCTATTACNGCCCTAGANCCTGCNACATTAGCCATCGAACTTAAAGCATCCATTTTTTGTGCNCGTGATATTCGTGGCACAGAATCCATTGCTAGAACNTTAATCTTGTCACGAGATAGATTCTCTAANCTGTCTTGATTTTGAGCGGCGCCAAAAAAGGATATTAGNGTCTGTTTNTTNTTTAAAAGNTTATATTCATCAACTGGTTCTATNGAGGGTGCATTTATTTTCACAACTATATCAGANNTNTCCCATACTTCAGAACTTGAACTACAGATTTTNACACCAGCTTCTGTGTAANCCTGATCAGNAAAATTNGAAGCCTCNCCAGCNTTTGTNTCTATTTGAATTTTGAAACCTAATTTAATGATTTTAAGAGCAACATCGGGTGTTATAGATACGCGATTCTCATTTTCTCTTATTTCTTTGACAATTCCTATTATCAACNCTAACTCCNTTTATGTGCTTATACTAATTACTTTATTGAACATATTCAACTCTAAGTTNTATTGAAATATCTTGNCTACTTTNTTCTATCAANAATNCCGTATATNAGCCTATGCAAATTATTTTGCTTNTTTGANAAATATACAGAATTCTTAGTACATTNATCAGCAAGGTTAATGCAATACATTCTAACATCCTCGCACGACATATGGTGAAGTATATTAGGTCCATCTAAATTNTTCTTACTTGACCCAATCTCNTGNAAATCAAGCANATCGTCAGTAGCTTGAAAAATCATCCCAAAGTTACGACCAAATTTCCTTACGTCATTNATTATACTNGATTTAGAGACCTGATTCAAAATTAANGTCGAAACAAGACAATACTCAAATAGTTTAGCTGTCTTTGCTTCATGAATATCTAGTGATTTTTTTCTAGTTAACATTTTCTTATGATCGGAGATAAGNAGATCCTCTGCTTGACCTCCCGCTAANCCAAGATAGCCAGTAAGTTTTGATAATTCTTGAATNAGCCTTAGTCGAACTGACTCTGATGCATGAGTATCTTNTTCAGATAAAATTTCAAANGCTAAAGTNAGAAGACTATTACCAGCAAGNATAGCAATACCCTCTCCAAATTTTTTATGTGTGGTTATTTTTCCTCTCCTAAAATCATCATCATCCATTGCTGGGAGATCGTCATGTATTAATGAATAGGAATGAACAAGTTCAGTTGCTATAGCAAGCCTCATGTATCTCTTCTTGGGAATGCCCAGTTGTTTTGAGAATTCTTTGATAACAAAAGGTCTGATTCTTTTACCACCATTAGTAAGACCATAATTCATAGATTTAAATAAAACTGAGGAATTTTTATAGCCAAGCATGAACTTCTTAGCATATAGATCAAACTCTTTCGTAAATTTATTTAATTGAGTAATTATATCCATATTTAAATGGTACGATATAATAGTTTTATGATGATCTCAATAAATAAAAAACAGATGAATCTGCCAAATGATACAACAGTATCAAGTTTACTTGAAATCCTTGATATAGAGAGTAAATTTATTGCAGTAGAAATAAATATGGCCATAATTCCAAAATCAGAGTTTAAAACATACAAGCTTCGAGAACATGACAATGTTGAGATAATAAATCCTGTAGGCGGGGGTTGATTTGAAAAAACTTGTCTTAGATAACAAACATTATAACTCAAGATTAATTATTGGAACTGGCAAGTATGCTGATTTTAATCAAACAAAAAACGCATTGGAGGCAAGTGGCGCAGAAATGATAACAGTAGCCATTAGGCGTGTAAATCTTGGTCAAAACAAGAAAGAACAAAATCTTCTAGACTATATTGATCCTAACACTTACACGATATTGCCAAATACAGCAGGGTGTTATTCTGCCAAAGATGCCATTCGTGCTTGTAGAATTGCAGCAGAAATACTCAATGGTGAAAAATTAGTTAAGCTTGAAGTACTAGGAGACGAAAAAACACTCTATCCAAATGTAGTTGAAACTATCAAAGCAGCAGAAGAGCTAGTTAAAGAAGATTTTAAAGTAATGGTCTATACAACCGATGATCCATTAGTAGCAAAGGAACTTGAGAATATAGGCTGTATTTCAGTAATGCCCTTAGCAGCGCCAATTGGGAGCGGGTTAGGTATTCAAAATGAATACAATATTCGTACGATCGTTGAGAATGCATCCACACCCATAATAGTTGATGCAGGAGTTGGCACAGCATCTGATGCATCTATTGTAATGGAGCTTGGTTGTGATGGCGTGCTTATGAATACCGCAATAGCGTGCGCAAAAGATCCTATATTAATGGCATCAGCAATGAAAAAAGCAGTAGAAGCTGGTCATGAAGCATATCAAGCTGGCAGGATAGAAAAGAAAAAATACGCATCTGCCTCATCACCTAAAGATGGTAATATTTTTGATGATGGCGAATAAACCAATCCTCTATCAAAGCTATCGGAGAAGAAAAGGTGGTATCAATAATCACGACTCTAACATGCGTGAGTATGGTGAACTTAACGGAGGATATAACCTACTAGATATAGGTTTTGGGGACGGTGATTCGATAATTAATTTAAGCACAGACAGCCCAATTAATATATTTGGAGTTGATACATATCATGTTGGATTTAACAAGATCCTAAAATTAAAAAGTAAAAAAAACTTGAAAGACCTTTATTTAATACAAGGAGATATAGTTGATATAATTGATAGCTTTCCACCGAACTTTTTTGATAAAGTACATATATTTTTCCCAGACCCATGGCCAAAAAGAAAACATCATAAAAGGAGATTCTTAAATGAATATTTCTTGGAAAAATTAAGGGAGAAATTAAAAAAAGATAATCAGATTCATTTTGCTTCAGATCATATTAATTTCTTTTTGGATACAAAAAAACTTATATCTAGATTTCTAAATATTGAAATAGAATTCTTACAAAACAGAGTTAAAAGACCAGTTACAAAATACGAACTTAAAGCACTTAAGAATAAACATAAAGTATTTGAAATACTGTTCAGCCTATAAATTATCACTCTTCACATCTTGTGGGACAATTAGGTGAATAATAAATCCGAAGATAATTCCAGTCCATATATGAGTTGTAACGCCCTCAAGTATCTCAATTGAAAGTAGTGGGAAGATGATGGTGCTNAAAAAAGTTACAATACAGACCGTCCCGGATGCCTTATTTTGAGTATAGAGTTCTCTCATCTCTTTTACTTTAACAAGTGGCAGCACTGCAAAAATGACGATCATTCCAAGAGTTGCCTGAGGCAAATTATGCAGTAAAGGAGTAGCGTACAATAATGTAATCCCTACTATAACCATTGTTACGATCGAGGATAAACCGCTATATCCTCCACTTGCTTCATTTACCGCAGATCTTGAAAAAGATCCAGAAACAGGAAAGCTACCAGATATACTCGATGTCATATTCGAAAGACCCTGTCCAAAAAGCTCTTGGTTAGAATCTACTGGTGATGGATTTTTATATAATTCTACTCCATTAGCATCTTTAGGTGGTTTTTTTACGTGTAATTGTTTTGCGATCGCAATTGCCTCCATAAACCCAACAAAGGCAATTATAACAGTGTGAATGAACAACATAGGTAATGATGCTGAAAATAAGCCGAAGTCNGGTAGTGAAAAAATTGGCAACCCACTTGGAATATACCCTACTATAGGACCAGAATAATCTATGGATGTAACTAGTAATATTGATACTACAACAGCAAAAAAGACAGCAAGGTTACTGAAGGTTAAATATTTATTAAATTTATATTTAATCGTGTACATCATTACTAACATTAAAATCGAGATTAGTAATGATTGAATATTAATAGGATTAGCCAATAAAAAATTATCATAGTTAATGACATCATTAAGGCTTACTCTAGGTAAACCAAAAACTTTACTTAACTGNGAGAAAGAAATTATCAAAGCAGCGGCAGATGTAAATCCAAGTAATACATGCTCTGGAATCTTGTCAAAGATTTTACCTGTCTTTGTTAAAGCTAAAATAATTTGAAAGAGACCTACGCTGAAAGCTAGAAAGACTGCATATAGTATATAAGTCTCTTTCTCACCACCAGCAAGCGATCCCGCAGCCACTGAAGTTAAAAGACAAACCATTGCAACTGGTCCTGTTGCAAGATATCTAGATGAGCCAAAAAATGCTGCAACTGCTACAGGCAATAAAGCTGCATATAATCCATAGACAGGTTTAACATCTGCTAACGTTGCATATGCCATTGACTGTGGAACAATGATCATTGCAATAGTCACACCAGCTATAACATCCCTTGTCAGATAGTTTTTATTTGTAATAACTTCTGGGATCCAGTTACTGAAATTAAAAACTATAGTCCTAATATGAATAAGAAAATTTATTATGAGTACCCCTGTTATTTAAAACAAAATATGCACTATAATTATAACATAATCGACTNAAATGTCTTGGGGGTAAAAATGAAGTACAAAAAGCTAGGTAATACAGATATTGATGTAAGCGTAATCTGTCTTGGCACTATGTCTTATGGTGAACAAAATACAGAAAAGGAGGCTCATGAACAACTCGATTACAGTATAGATAATGGAGTGAATTTCATAGATACTGCCGAGATGTATGCAATTCCTCCTAAAGAAGAGACATGTGGGAAAACAGAAGAAATATTAGGATCATGGATTTCTAAAAAACATAATAGAGACAAGCTTGTAATCGCAACTAAAGTTGCTGGCCCTGGAATGGAGTATGTTAGAGAAGGATCTAGGTTAAGCCACAAACAAATTATAAAAGCAGCTAATGCATCTCTAAAGAGATTAAAAACAGATTATATAGATCTATATCAAGTTCACTGGCCAGAGAGAAAAAGTAACTTTTTTGGCAGGTTAGGTTATGAATATTCAAATGATATGGGTATAAGCATNGAGGAAACATACAAAGCCATGGATCAATTAGTGAGAGATGGCAAAGTAAGAAATATTGGAATATCAAATGAAACGCCNTGGGGATTGAATCAATATTTAAAATTGTCTGAAAAATATAATCTTTTGAAAATTGTATCAATTCAAAACCCATATTCTCTTTTGAATAGAATCTATGAAGTTGGACTGGCTGAAATTACGCAACATGAACATGTCGGACTACTGGCATACTCGCCCTTGGGCTTTGGTGTCCTAACAGGCAAATATATTAAAAATAAACCAAAAGATTCAAGATTAGGATTATTTGGTGATTGGTTCACACGATACAGTAATGAGGGTTGTGAAATGGCTGTAAAGAAGTATGTCAAACTCGCAGAGGACAATTCTCTAACACCTACAGAACTAGCACTTGCTTTTGTAAATACTAGACCTTTTGTAACATCAAATATAATAGGAGCGACTAAAATGAATCAACTGAAACAGAACATAAAAAGTGTAGATACAATATTAGATGGTGATGTTATAGAGGAGATCGAAAAAATACATCAACAAAATCCTAATCCTGCCCCGTAGCTATTTTGATATAATATAATCAACTGAGGCTCTAAGATCATCAAATATCTTTACCTTATATAGATTATTTCTCTCAATTTCGTGTCCATTACCAGTTCTTACAGCAAGTGGTTTACATTTTGCTGATATCGCAGCCTCAATGTCTCTNGGTGAATCACCCACAGCATAAGTCCTTGATAGATCGAAATTATAGCGTTGAGCNGCGTGCAAAAACATCCCGCACTCGGGTTTTCTTGTTGAGGATTTTTCAAAAGGCGTATGAGGACTATATAATAATGAATGTATTTCTCCGCCAGATTTATCCACAGCCTCATTCATCTTTAAATTTATCATTANAAAGTTATCATAAGAAATAATTCCTCTATTNATACCTGATTGATTAGTTATTACTATNATTTTGAAANTATTTTCAGTTAATATTTTAATTGCNTCNAGGCTTCCGGGGATTGGATTCCATTCNTTNGGTTTTTTGATNTATTCNGATGATTCATAGTTTATNACGCCATCTCTNTCCAGNATAATATACTTTTCTGTCATGAAAGGATCTCTCTGAATCTATCTTTCAAATCATTTATATCATAAGTTTCCTGAGACATTGTATCTCTATCACGAAAAGTAATAGTATTTTTCTCAATTGTATTAAAATCTATTGTAATACATATTGGCGTACCTATTTCATCGTGTTTTCTGTAACTCTTACCGATGTTGCCAGTATTTTCTAGTATAATTCTGCCTAGGCCTAGAGATTGTAGAATGAGTTTTACCTCCTTAGCTTTATTCACAATGTCAGGGTTGTTTTTCTTAAGTGGAATTACTGCGGCTTTAATAGGAGCTAAGTGTGTTGGAAGCTTTAATAGAATTCTTGATGAATTAGAATCAATTTTTTCCTCTGTAAAAGCTTCAGTAAGTATAGCAAGAACTCCACGATCTAATCCTGCAGAAGGTTCAATGACAAAAGGTATTATCCATTTCTTAGATTCACTACATAAGCTTGCTAGTTTAGAATTAGAAGTCGTATTTTTTGTAACTGTAGATTGTATCTCGAAATCAGATTGGTTTTTTGTATGAGAGCCAAGATCAAAATCTGTTCGGTTAGCGATACCCTCTAGTTCTTCAGTTCCATGAGGGAACTTATACATAATATCAGTAGTAGCTTTTGAATAGTGTGCAAGATCGGATTGCTCTACTTCGAGTAACGATAAGTTATTTGTAAGTCCTTGGTTTTTCCACCAGTCTAATCTCAACTGTACCCACTCTTTATACCATTTATCATCTTCACCAGGTTTAACAAAAAATTCCATTTCCATCTGTTCGAATTCCCTTACTCTAAAGATAAAATTTCTTGGAGTAATTTCATTCCTAAAAGCTTTTCCAATTTGTGCTATCCCAAATGGTAATTCTCGTGATGTAGTATCTAGAATATTCTTAAAGTTAATAAAAATGTTCTGAGCTGTCTCTGGTCTCAAATAAGCGAAATTATCTTTATCATCTATTGGACCAAGTTTTGTTTTAAACATCAGATTAAACGGTCTCTCATCAGTTAAATCGGTAGATTGACATTTTGGGCACTTATTATCTATTATTTCATCAGCCCGCCATCTAGATTTACACTTCTTACAATCTATCATTGGGTCAGTGAATGTGTTCTCATGACCAGAATTTTTCAGGACATCTGGATGTGTTAATATAGCAGTGTCTATACCTTCGATGTCATCCCTTTCATAAACCATAGATGACCACCATGATTGTTTAATGTTATTTTTAAGTTCTACTCCCAGTGGACCATAATCATATAAACCTTGAAGGCCGCCATATATTTCACTTGATTGAAATATAAACCCTCTCCGTTTACATAGAGCAACAAGCTCATCCATGTTTTTAGCTGACAAATCAGACCTTTTGTGTTCGTTTAATAATGTGATTATAGTCCTTTGAGGACATTACTTCATGTATATATGTAATTTTGCTTAAGATAAAGATAGATAATCTATAGCAATTAACATCTAGTCTAGTGTTCAAATGTAGTGCATAATACCAATATATGTGCACAGTGTGCTCTAAAATAATGCAGTTATAGGTGTTATATAGATGAAAATGCAGAAAAACACGATTTCACTACCATTTAGATCAGGTGATTGTTGGCATGAAACATGCAAGTTGTTATGTGGAACAAACATAAATGAGGTAAGAAAATGAGTGTAGAAGACGTACTAAAAATTGTAAAAGAGAAAGAGGTTAAATTTATAGACTATAGATTTACGAATACGACTGGAAAAGAACAACATGTTACAGTCACTGCATCAGAAGATGGCATAAAGACTGACTTTGCGGAAGGGAAAATGTTTGATGGATCATCAATAGCTGCATGGAAAGATATAAATGAATCAGACATGATCTTAATGCCTGATGCGAGTACAGCAATTATGGATCCATTTTATGATGAACCTACACTTGTTATCTCATGTGACGTTATTGAGCCAGAAGACGGTAAGCCCTATGAGAAAGACCCTCGATCAATTGGAAAAAAAGCTGAGCAATATNTNAAAGATAGCGGTATTGCAGATACAGCATATTTTGGTCCAGAAAATGAATTTTTTGTTTTTGATGANGTTAAATTTGAAGACAAACTAGGAAGNTGTTTNTTTTCTATAGATTCCACAGAAGCTTGTTTNAACAGCAGNAAAAATTATGAAGAAGGNAATATGGGNCATAGACCGCTNGTAAAAGGTGGTTATTTNCCTGTGCCACCCGTAGATGCTCTTCAAGATTGTAGGTCTGCAATGGTATCTACNCTTGTAGAGATGGGAGTTNAATGTGAAGTTCACCATCANGAAGTTGCAACNGCAGGACAGTGTGAAATTGGAACACTGTTCAACACTCTGGTTAAAAAAGCAGATGAAGTTCAGAAATATAAATATGTTGTAATGAACGTNGCTCATGCTTATGGAAAAACTGCCACATTTATGCCTAAACCTGTTGTTGGTGATAATGGTTCTGGAATGCATATTCATCAATCACTNTCTANAGATGGAAAAAATATTTTCGCTGGTGATATGTACGGGAATCTATCACANGAAGCNTTGTGGTATATTGGNGGAATCATAAAACATGCAAGAGCCTTNAATGCTTTTGCTAANGCCTCCACTAACAGCTATAAAAGATTAATTCCAGGTTTTGAAGCNCCCGTNATTCTTACNTATTCCGCAAGGAACAGATCTGCNGCTATANGNATACCTTACGTAATGAGTGATAANGCNCGCAGAATNGANGTAAGATTCCCTGATTCGACAGCTAACCCATACCTTGCNTTTAGTGCAATGATGATGGCAGGGCTTGANGGNATAAAGAATAAAATTGATCCAGGCCCATCTATGGATAANGATCTTTTTGACATATCATCNGATGAGGAAAAAATGCTTCCTACGGTAGCACCTGGNTTGGATGTNGCACTTGATGCNCTTGANAANGACAGAGANTTCNTNATGNAAGGCGATGTGTTTACTAGCAAGATGATAGATGCGTATATNGGACTTAAATATGAGGATGTNCAAAGNCTNAGACAATCCACTCACCCATGTGAGTTTGAAATGTACTATAGTTTATAATGAGTGGCTGGCTACATATGATATGTANCCAGTTTGNANTTTATGAAAACAAAAAANATTATTCATAGTTTANCAGGTGCNAATTTTGAAATTATGGATAATCTAAGAACCGGTATAATTATTTTAGATANACAAAATGATTACTTTTACTTAAATACNGCNGCGAATGATATACTTGGNTCAGCNAATATNCTAAANANAATTGAAAATCTAAGCTGTGAAGAAATAAATCTNCANANCTANATTNCTGGTGTGAGAGAAGANCATGCNCCNGTNACACTCAGAGACCTTAAGTTTAAGAATTTTGATAAGATGGANAAAATTTGCGACTGNAGCATNTCGACTTTNCCTGANTATGATGAGAATTTTATTTTCTTAGANCTAAATGAAACTGGNAGACTNTATAATATATCCAANGAAAAGCTTCTNATTGATCAACAAAAGGCAACTANTGAAATGGTAAAAGGATTNTCNCATGAAATAAAAAATCCACTGGGTGGTATAATGGGAGCAGCTCAACTATTAGAAAAAACNTTNTCAAGCAAATCNCAGACAAAATTTACAGATATAATTCTTAAAGAGTCTGACAGATTACTTAAACTTATTAATGCGATGTCNTCACCAATACCCNTTGAAGATAANATCTTAATTAATGTNCATGAAATAACAGAACACGTANTAGAACTTTTTAAATANGACACGACTAACGCTAATGTTACTTTNACCAAAGATTACGACCCAAGNATTCCACTACTAATGCTTAATAGAAATCAAATNNTACAAGCTCTTATGAATATAATACGAAATGCCGTTCANGCNATCAAAAATAAAGGGGATGTAACAATTAGAACTAGACCNGTGCAGAAGTTTACAATTGGAGATACTAGNCATGACCTAGTCGTAAGGATTGATATTATAGATAATGGCNTTGGTATNCCTAAAGATAANCTNAAGGAAATNTTTTATCCNATGGTCACTAGTAAACANGATGGAATGGGTCTTGGTTTGACCATTGCACAGTCAATCATTATTCAAAATAACGGCATCATCGAGTGTNATAGTCAGAANAATAAAACTACATTCACGATAATACTTCCATGGAATANCACATGAGATCAAAGCTTTGGATNGTTGACGATGAAGAGAGTATNCGNACTATCTGCACGAGTGCGCTNGAAGAAAATTTNAATATTGAAACCTTTTCTAGTGGATCGGAAGCCTTACTCGCNCTTAACTCAGACAAGCCAGACCTNATTATAACTGATATAAAAATGCCNGGTCTTNCNGGAATTGATCTNCTCAAAATNGTNGCAGAAAAATTNCCTAATTTACCTACGATAGTAATGACTGCTCACTCAGACATTGATAATGCTCTTTCNGCATACAAAGGAGGNGCTTTTGAGTATTTATCNAAACCTTTTGACGTAGATACAATTCGTGCTTTNGCACTNAAAGCAATAAGACAATCNNTTANAGANGATCCGANCAGNAGNAATANAGANAACATCANAGATTCTAAAATAGTNGGAAAAGCCAAATCACTACAAGNTGTTTTTAGGGCTATNGGCAANATTTCTAAATCNAATATTAGCGTTCTAATACGTGGNGAATCTGGNACTGGTAAAGAGNTGATAGCAGAATCTGTNCATTTTAACAGTGAGAGNTCGAAAATGCCTTTCNTNGCTATAAATGTGGCGGCAATACCGCATGATTTACTNGAATCAGAATTATTTGGTCATGAAAANGGCGCTTTCACTNGTGCTCAGTCGCAGAGAATTGGGAGATTTGAGCAAGCAANAGGCGGGACNTTATTTCTCGATGAAATAGGTGACATGCATCCAGANTTACAAACNAGACTTNTAAGAGTTCTATCTAGTCANGAATTCTACAGAGTAGGNGGTCACAGTCCTATNAAATCAGACGTAAGAATTATTGCAGCAACTAATCAATCAATAGAAACGCTNATACATCAACAAAAATTTCGTGANGATCTATANCATAGATTAAATGTNTTTAAANTAACNCTNCCTCCATTACGAGAAAGAGTNGAGGATATCAAAGATCTNACTTCTTTNTTTCTAAAACAATCAGCTNATGAANTGAANNCAGATGAAAAATCTATAGATCCAAATGTGATATCTTTNTTTGAAAGCTANAAGTGGCCAGGTAATATTNGACAACTAGAAAATGTTTGTAGATATTTAACTGTTATGTGTTCGTCAAATNTAATAACTNTNGATGANCTTCCTGACGATATTTTTAATNATGANACTTCTNCAGATGAATCAGGAAATATAGCTGATNCATGGGAAGATAANNTNAGGNATNATATCCGAGAAGGTATAATAAAAGATAAAGAATTTCTTAAGAAGGTTAANAAAGAAGTTGANTCTATCATNATNGATGANTCGCTCAAAGCCTCAAANGGAGTTAAACANGAAGCTGCAAAACTTTTAGGATGGGGTAGAAATACACTTGCAAAAAAAGCTAAAGATTCTTAATTATTTCAGTATCNTCTAGNCGAGTATCATTAAATAAAATATCATAGACCGATTTCAATACAGGGCCAACATCNGCTGATTTTATAAGATTTGATAGGGCTATCACAGAGNTATAACCCTCAATGGTNCCTATTCTTTTGCTCAAGGNATCTGNATTCTTCTCNGNTNCCCAATNAAGGCCAAATGTGCGATTCCTNGAGTGATCCTCTAGACATGATAATNTTAAGTCACCATCACATGATGGGCTCGCTAAAGTTTTANCTAANANAGATCCATTAATNTTGATNTTTCTCTGNTCATAAATAATTNTAGTGATTTGNAGAATTTCATCTTTCGTTATATCAATGAGAGTNGATAAATCACTTTTCGGANAATTTGATGCTGAGAGNATTCCTGANAGAATAGCTGCNATGTTTTTCATAATTCCAGATACTTGGACGCCTANCANATCNGATGTGTGCTCTNTATGAAAGAAACTGGAGTTCAGACAAGCGCTTAGTTTATTACCAAAAGAATCATTAGAAGTTGCTAAACTCACGCTCATATTTCTTCTCAGAATTAAATCACGAGCAAAGCTCGGGCCAGATAAGATACCAACATCTAACTGATCACCTAAAGCATCGCAAACTACTTCGTCAAACAACTTAGATGAATGACTGTCAATACCTTTTGTTAGCCAGCAAATATTATCATGCAGCATTAGATAATCTCTGTGATAATTAATACAATCAGCGAACCCACTACTAGATGTTGCTATAATATTGAAAACTTCCCCACCATCATAATTAATATTATCAAGGTGCTTAAACGTGACCTTATTGTGAAATTTTAAATTAAGGACGACATGTTCTCTACTTTTAATGAGATGATCTATCTTAGACTTTGTTCGTCCGAAAATCTCAACGTCATAATTATTACAAGACAGATGATTCCCGATGGCCAACCCCCATTCACCGGAACCCAAGATTCTAAATTTAATAGACATTATGTATTTTTCTGCTTTGCTAGCTCTTGTTGATGGAGAGCATTAAAATCAATAGGTGCAAAGAAAATTGGTGGGAAACCAGATTTTTGTATTAATGTTGAAACTGACTCCATTGCATACGGGAAGATAATTTCTGGACATCGTACATTTAAGAAATTATTTTTAAGGTCTTCATCCGCACCCTCGATTCCAAATATTCCAGATTGTTTAAGTTCGACAAGATAGATTGCTTTCTCATCAGTCTCGGCTTTTACATTTATATCTAATGTAATCTCATAAGTAGTTGAATCTAATTCAACTATATTTGTTTTTAAGTTGAAACCGACTTTTGGTTGCATCTTTAATTCGTTAAATATACCTGGTGCTTCTGGAGATTCCAAAGATATATCTTTCGCATAAATCCTATTTACTGTAAATTTTATTTGTTTTTCAGCCATTATTATTTTCTCCCGATAGAGGCATATTATTATCTAGCCATGATGCTATCCCCCCTTCTAGATAACAAACATTTTCTTTACCAGTTTTGCCAATTACTTTGGCGGCTTTGTATGCATCATTATCATTTTTAGAGTAGACAACAATGAATTCTTGTTTTCTCACGTCAATAGATTTTAACATATCAGCTGTAAAATTTTTTGCATTCGCAATGTGCCCATTGTCATATTCACCTTGTTCTCTGATATCAATTAATAGAACTTTGTTTGAGTTGATTAATATTGTTAATTCATCAATTGTGAGTTTTTTGATATTACTAAATGTATTTCTTATTTCAAAATTTATAATCAAAATCAATAGAAATACAAATGCAGATATTAGAATAAAATTATCAGAGATAAATTCTGTCAAAATAATAGCCTGTATTTACTTTTGGTGTGAGCAGAATACTTCTCTCATCATCTCTATTAGTTTGAGAGTTTTAACATCGCTTACTTTATAAAATACTTTATTGGCTGATTTTCTTGCCGATAGGATTCCTTTCTCTCTCAAGATAGCTAGATGTTGAGATATATTGCTCTGTGAAGTTCCAACGTTATCTACAATATCTTGAACGCTAAACTCATCTTCTCCCAATTTACATAAGATCATCAATCTCAAAGGATGTGACATCGCTTTCAATGAACGTGATGCGGTTTCAACATCATTTTGAACTTGTTGTTCTGGTGAGCTAAGGTTATTATTAGTAGTGTTTAAATTCTCAGTTTCCATGTGGATATATAATTATTTGTTAATATATCTATATTAGACAAAACTAATGAGATAATAAAGCACTAAACGTTAATAATTTGTGAAAATGAAAAGATTTATTTATATTACTGCATGTTTTATGTGTTTGTTTTTTACAACAAACCTTTCACCTATAAGCACTAATCTATTCGCATCAGAAGATGTTCCTATTGAAGATATAGAGCAATTTGTTGATGTATTCAAACGGATAAAAGAACAATATGTTGAGGATGTTGATGATCAACTTCTTTTTAAAAATGCAATACAAGGCATGGTTTCTGGCTTAGATCCTCATTCAGACTTCCTTAGTAAAGATGATTTTGACGAATTAAGAATTGGTACTACGGGAAGATTTGGTGGGCTAGGTATAGAGATAACTACAGAAGATAGTTATATTAAAGTAATTACACCTATAGACGATACACCTGCCATTAGAGCAGGAGTAAAAGCGGGTGACATGATTGTTAAGGTCGGAGAAAAAGACCTTAAAGATATGCCTATAGGAGACGCTGTCAAATTAATGAGAGGTGAACCAGGCACAAAAATCAAGATTACCATCTTAAGAAAAGATGTTAAAGAGCCGATAGTTCTCGATATCGTTAGAGAAATTATCATAAGCAAAGGAATAAAATCCAAATTATTCAATAATGATATTGCTTATCTTCGTTTATCTAATTTTCAAACCAATTCAACTAATGATCTCCGAGCTGCTTACTTTCAAATTAATAAAAAAGCAAAAGGAAATCTTCAGGGAGTAATCATAGATTTAAGGAATAACCCAGGTGGAGTTCTTGGGGCTGCTGTAGGAATAAGTGATTTATTTCTTCAAACTGGCAGGATTGTTGAGACAAAAGGACGGTCACTTAACTCTGTCTTAAAGTATAAAGCTACTCCTCAAGATATAACTAATGGGATTCCTCTCGTAATAATGATCAATGAAGGATCTGCTTCAGCCTCAGAGATTGTTGCAGGAGCATTACAAGATAATAAAAGAGCAAAAATTCTTGGAACCAAGTCATACGGTAAAGCGTCTGTTCAAACTATACAAGAACTCTCCGACGGGTCTGCATTGAAGCTTACAACTGCTAAATATTACACTCCACTCGGAAAAGATATACATGAAAATGGGATAATGCCAGACATAATTGTAGAGGCTACTGATGAAGATACAGTGCAATTACCTGAGCCGTATAACAAAGACAAACAATTATATGAAGCTATAAAGATACTCTCTCTAAAGCAAGTTTCACAGACAGAGTGAAACAATAATATAATTGGCTACAAAAATGAGATATTTGATTCTAGCTTTTTTATTTAGTGGGTGTGCTATCTTTCGCTCAGACCCATGCATGAATAATATCGTAAAGTCAAATCTCTCTTCCTCCTCAAATACAACAGTATGTTTTAAAACAGTCGATAGTTATGATCTTAATTATAAAAACAAACAAAAAATAAATATTTACGGTAACCTCTATTTTCCTGAAGTTAAGGCTAAACAGTATAATGCAGTCATATTATCCCACGGATCAGGAGGGCTTCGAAGGTATCATAAAAAATATGTGGAGCTATTGAATTCCGCTGGATACGTAGTGTTTCAGCTAGATCACTATATGGGCAGAAATATTAGATATGATAAAACATTCTCGAAAGTGTCTGGAATCACTTTTATGAATGATGCGTATTTTGCGCTTAATTTACTCAGAACTCATCCTAAAATTAATAAGATTGCATATATTGGATGGTCTCAAGGTGGGGTTGGTCCAATATTATCTCATTTCAATCATATATCTACCAAATTAACAAAGAGGAATTTTGATGCCTCCGTCGCCATTTATCCATACTGCGGATTTACATTTAATAAGATAGTAAAAACAGACACGCCACTCCTTATTATAACTGGCAGAAGTGATGATCTTACACCAGAGAAATCTTGTCAGAATTTACACGAGAAATTTCAGACTGCTGATAATTTAATTGAATATATTTCTATAGAAGATGCTAGACATGGGTTTGATAATCCATTTTTGTTTTTTGGCATTACATTTGATGATCTCCCAAGTTTAAATATTATCAATGATGAATGTACACTTACTATCACTGATAATGGAGAAATCATGAACCTTAATGGGAGATTAATTCCCGGGCCAGCTGAGTCCGAGAAGTTGTTAAAAGAGTGCTCTACGCCAGGGGTGACTGTTCAGTACAGTAGAAGAGCAACAAATCTCACGTTTGAGGCAATTGTAAATTTTTTTAGTGAGAGACTTAATAATAAATAAATTACTCTGCGTAATCCTTTAGCATTTTTTGTATTTCTAAACTATGCATCTCCTCTGCTTTAATCATCTCACGAGAATACTCTTCTATATAAATACTCTCACCATTCACAACATTACATAACTCTTTATAAAGTTTGATTGCTTCTTTCTCATGATTTGCACTTTCATGTAGCAAATCCACTGAAGAATGTTTATTTGATTCCTCAATGAAAGAAATTTCAAGTGACGGATGGCCGTCTAAGCCAGTAACTAATTCACCAGCCTGTTGTGCGTGTAATAGAGACTCTGAGGCCTGATCTTTAAAAAATTGTGTCAAGCTTAGACGATCTCTCCCAGTTACCATTAGTGCATAGTGTGTATATCTGACTACACCTGATAATTCATATTGAATTATTTTATTTAAAACTTTAATGGCTTTTCCAACGTCTAAATTTTCCATTATATTATCCTCTAATAATTTAAAGGGAGTATATACTCCAAAAATGTTTCATTCAAATTAAATTAAATAATTTTGTGAATTAATTTTATGAATAATTATCATTCTCAATTACACTTGATAATCATTAACATCTAGATAATAAATTGTTATATTATTAATTATTAATTGTGAGTGCGTATGTCTATTCTAGGAATAATTGGTGGTAGTGGAATTTATAATTTAGAAAAGATTGGAAGATGCAAAAAGATAAATATTAAAACATCGTGGGGAGAACCATCAGATCTAATAACAGAACTTCAATTTAATAATAAACAAATTTATTTTATTCCAAGACATGGTAAAGATCATAGCATAAATCCCTCGCAAGTGAATTATCGAGCAAATATTGCTGCCTTCAAAGAAATTGGTGTTACAGATCTTATTTCGATATCTGCTGTAGGCTCGCTAATGAATAATATTAAACCAGGATCATTCGTAATTATAAATCAATATATTGATAAAACTTTTAAACGAGAGAACACTTTTTTCGATAAAGATTTGGTCGCTCATGTTTCTATGGCAAAGCCTAATTCTGAGAGTTTGTCTAAAATATGTCATGAGATTATTAGAAATCTCAATTACGATTTTCACTCAAATGTGTCATACGTGGCAATTGAAGGCCCACAATTATCAACTTATATGGAGTCAAAAAATAATCATGATCAAGGCTTTGATGTTGTTGGAATGACAAATATGCCAGAGGCGAAACTAGCCAGGGAAGCTGAAATTAGATATCAATCGATTGGTATGGTTACAGATTATGATTGTTTTACAGAAGATCTATGTATGACTGATGTGCAGGAAATTATACTAACAATGAACCAAATGAAAGATAAAGCTAGTAACATTATTGAGGCGCTCATTAATTCTTTTGATAAGTACACATTAGACTCGGATGATATTTTAACTTGCTTGGATAAATCTATCATTACAGATATTAAAAAAGTATCAGAAAAAACTAAAGATGACCTTAAATTTATTATCAAGAGATATCTTGATAAGATGTCTTCAAACTAATTATAAGTTCTGTTGATGCTTGATTTGATCTTTTCAAAAATATCCCCTTTAAAGTAACTACATTTTGCTGTTAAAACGCTTTGCTCTGTAGGAATACTGTAAGTAAGAGTATTCATGTCAATGAAAGATGAATAACTGCCACATCCATTCTCAGGACTTTTCATAGAGACTGCGATTTCATTATCTATTTCCAGATAACAGTGTCGGCTAACTGAGACAAACTCTTTCTTACTATTGTTGTCCCATAATACATTATATCGAATCAATTTATTGGATCCTTCAAAGTAGAACCCTCCTTTAACTGAGAAATCGCTAGTGCTACATAATAAAGATTTACTAATAAAGTTAGCTGACGCAAGAACAATAGTAAACGTGGATAAGAATATTATAGTGACGTATTTAGATATACTCATATTATATGAAAGTATGAACAGATTGTTCCTAATGACAAGAATAAAATAAATTTATCGACTTTTCTCAACAGGTTATAATATTATGAGCTATGGCAGCAAATATGGATAATATACTTATCATAGGAGCAAAAAGTGAGCTCGCTCAACAAATTGCAAGACGATATGCAAGTAAAGGTTACGGGTTNTACTTGTGTGGTAGAGNCATAGACTCACTTAGNCAATTTTCAGATAGTCTTGTTGAGAATTTTGGAATAGAGGTGACATTANTAGAGCTAGATATAAATNAATTTGATACTCATCAATCNTTNNTAGAATCACTTAAAGANATCCCAGCTGGAGTAATTTGTGCCGTAGGTAACTACCCAAATCAAATTGAAGCACAAATAAANCCAAAANTACTCGTNCAATGNATTCACACAAACTACGCAGGTCCCGCGTCTTTATTAAATCTACTATCTNANAAGATGAAAAAAATCAAAAAAGGATTTATTGTTGGGATNAGTTCTATATCTGGTGAGAGAGGTAGAAAGAAGAATTATATATATGGCAGCGCAAAATGTGCATTTNCAANTTTTCTNAGTGGGNTAAGAAATGAATTATTTGATTATAATATTCATGTGTCTACCNTAATTCTNGGTTTTATAAAAAATAAAGAAAAACAAAGTGGCATNANAGAAGNNTTGAGTGTAGACCCAAANANAGCTGCAGATAAAATNTTTGAAGCGCAGCAAAAGAANANAGATGTGGTTTTCATTNNGTGGNCATGGAAGTACATCCTAATTATAATAAAGTTAATCCCAGAGTTTATTTTTAAGCGTCTCAANCTNAAATGAATTTAGCAATATTTGACTTTGATGGAACTATATCATTCAAAGATTCTTTTAGNGGATTTATAATCTATTANCATGGCTATCTNTCCTTTATTCTAGGANCAATTATCTTAACACCAGTTTACTTGNNATATTGGTTTCGAATAATTTCAAACAACACAATGAAAGAGANAGTNATAAGTTATTATTTNCGAGNTGAANTGGTANTGGATTTTGAGAGAAANTGTTNAGAATATTCTACTNATGAANTCNATAAAATNATCAGNNCAAAAGCAAAAGATNGTATTNANTGGCATCANGCAAGAGGTGATANAGTCATTGTNGTNTCAGCATCTGTAAATTCATGGCTTAAGATCTGGTGTGAAGAGAANAAAATTGAACTNATAGCAACTGAATTAGATATTAAAGACGGAAGACTNTCTGGAAAANTAAAAGGAAGAAACTGCTATGGAGTTGAAAAGGTTAATAGAATAAAAAAAGAGATTGAGCTAGAANTTTTTGAAGAAGTNTATAGTTATGGTGATAGCAAAGGTGATCGTGANATNTTAGAATTAGCGACNAAAGNTTATTTTAAACCTTTCAGGGATTAAACTTATCCCAGTCATTTTCNTCTTTAAATTTTTTAAGCTCACTATCNAATTCTATAAAGTTCTTATGATCTAAATCAGTTGTGGGAGTTTTTTTTGGNTCATGACCTATTCTGAAAAACGCNGCNCTNCTNTTTTTACAGATATTCGTATATTGGTTCTGTTTNAGTTTATCTANTGACAANTAAAATTCNTCACACTGTTCTAATACCTTCGTTCCAATTTTTACTTTACTCTTTTCTGTTAAACGTCTGAATGAACCNGTCAANTCTTTGACTTGNCTGAGCGTAAAATTTGTTCCGAATTTTTCATTAAAATTCNTCTCTTTGCNNAGCTGTAAGTCCCAATCNATCACCCTCTTCTTTATAATNTCAATCATNGTTATTTNCGCCTTACNTATTTTTGTTTACTCGGGATAACACCTCTTACTCCGCCCTGAGGATTCTCAATATCNCCNTGACGNCGAGGNATCAANTGGACGTGNAAATGTCTNATACTCTGNCCAGCATCTTTNCCATCATTTATTCCAATNTTAAATGCGGACACAGTNGAATCTAGATNTATAATGACTTCTCTTTGCCTNCTAATTATCTCAGANANATCAGAGACTTCTTCAGTAGTNANATCAAAAAAAGTCGGTGTACACCTCTTAACTATAATGAGAGTATGCAACTTNGTNACTGGGTAGGAATCTCTCGTTGCAAANAAGTATTCGGACTCNTCCACTATTTCATCTGNATACTTTTNGNNTTGCACCCTACAAAACAAACATTCATCTGCNCTCATATTGTTTAGAACCATTCTAGAATTTAATAAANCAATTTTATGTCTTTTAAATTCTTTTATCCATCGATAAATTTATTGCATTGCTACATCTTTTTTTGTAAGGTTAGAATGGTTATAGCTCCTATTTATGTATATGGAATGAGGAATTTAGTATATAATTNGGGCCATAAAGGAGTGGAAACACACAATAATATTAGGAAATTGAGGAGTTTTTATATGAAAAAATTATTTTCCTTGTTCATGCCAGCTGCAGTCGTAGCGCTTGCACCATCAGNCGCTTTTGCAGCTGACTTACAAGCAAATGACCTTGTTGGGGTGACGTTTTGGATAATTTCTATCGCAATGGTAGCAGCTACAGTATTCTTCCTTATGGAAAGAAGCAGAGTATCTGGCAAATGGCAAACATCTTTGTCAATCATGTCNCTAGTNACACTTATCGCTGCTGTACATTATTTTTATATGAGAGAAGTATGGGTNGACACCGGTNCATCTCCAACAGTATTCAGATATATNGACTGGGTACTAACNGTGCCACTGCAAATGATTGAATTCTATTTAATCTTAGCTGCAGTAACAGCTGTAAGCGCTGGAGTCTTTTGGAGACTTCTAGTNGGTACACTTGTCATGCTTNTCGCAGGATATGCGGGTGAAGCTGGTATTATCAGCCCAGTACTCGGATTTATCGTAGGTATGGCTGGATGGTTTTATATTCTNTATGAAATCTTTATGGGTGAAGCNGCAACTGTCAGTGCATCTGTCAGTGAAGCAGCACAATCAGCATTTTCTGCATGTAGAATGGTAGTGCTTGTTGGTTGGGCGATTTACCCAGCTGGTTATCTATTTGGCTACCTAATGGGTGGCGTAGATNCTGCTAGCCTTAANCTAATCTACAACTTAGCAGACTTTGTAAACAAAATCGCATTTGGTGTGTTTATTTGGTCAGCTGCTGTTCAAGATTCAGCTCAGACTGCATAAATTGAACTATCACATGAGGCTCTTNAATGAGCCTCATGTATTTCAAACNTCATGAAAAAAGCAATAGTGATTGGCTCAGGCTTTGGTGGGCTAGCGATAGCTAGTAGACTTGCTCATCNTAAATTTCATGTAACGTTANTAGAAAANCAATCTAATCTNGGTGGNAGNGCNAGAGCNCTTACACATAATGGATATGTATATGATGCTGGTCCTACTGTTATNACTGCACCATACCTAATNGAAGANTTGTTTAAACTCCATAATAAAAATTGGANNGACTACTACACACTANTAGATGTAAAGCCCTATTACCGATTCATNTTTTCNGATCGNAGTCATTTTGATTATGGGAATAATCTTCACANGATGCTCAAACAAATCAAATTAAAATATGGNNAAGAAGANACANAAGGTTACATAANNNTACTNAAGCACTCAAAAAGAATTTTCCAAACAGCATATATGGAGTTGTCAGATAAACCATTTGAGAGTCTNTCNAGTATGNTTCCTTACTTACCTGAACTCTTAAANATTAAGTTCTATAAATCNGTNCATTCATCGGTAAGAGAACATATTGNAAATGAGAANCTTNTCAAAGCCCTNAGTATGCATCCATTNTTNATAGGAGGAAANCCATATACGACAACATCAATCTATTTACTCATTCAATATNTAGAATGGAGATGGGGTGTNTTTTATGCAAAAGGNGGGACAAGATCTATAGTGTCAGGNCTTGAGANACTANTNAGNGAAGTTGGGGTNGANTGTCATAAGGATACTGAAGTTCATTCTGTNGTGCATAGAAATAATAGAATAAGTGAAATTAAAACTAACAAAGGNNATTTTNNAGCNGATCTTGTTGTGAGTAACGCCGATCCAACCAGCTTCTATAAGAATGTCCTTAGNANAAAATCAAAAAAAATATCTAATAANCCANTTTTATTGAAACACTCNATGAGTCTTTTTGTNTTGTATTTTTCNACNAGNAAGATATATGANAAAGTTCAACATCATACAATTATATTNAANAAAAGACACAAAGANCTNTTAAATGATATTTTTGATAATAAAATTAAGATTAATGACCCAAGCCTCTACTTGCACCGACCTATGGCAACTGACCCAGAAGGTCAGCAGAAAGAATCTGACTCTTTTTATGTTTTAGCTCCTGTTGCAAACAATCTGAGTAATATAGATTGGGAGTCATATGGTGAAAAGTTTTGCGATATCGTATTCGATATTTTAGATGAATATATTTTACCTGATGTAAAAAAATCATTAGTAGATCATTTTTTTGTTACACCTGATTATTTTGAAAATGAGTTGAACACATATGCCGGGAGTGGGTTTGGTATACAACCAATTTTTAGACAGTCAGCATATTTTCGATACTCGAACAAAGCTAAAGAGTTTGACAACCTATATTTTGTGGGTGCTAGTACACATCCAGGCGCAGGAGTGCCAGGAGTAATATCAACAGCAAAGGCAACAGAAAAACTAATTATAAGAGACTATGACATCAACTGAAAATTACGCAATATTAAGAAATAATAGTAAAACATTTTACTTAGCTTCATCATTTTTACCAGCTAAAGTGCGTTATAAAGTGTTGAACGTATATGCATTTTGCAGAAAATATGATGATAGTGCTGATAGTCAGGTAAAAGTTGAGAATCCGGATGTAGATAAAATAATAGCTGATTTGAAAATTGATGAAGAAATTATAAGACAACTTAAACTTGGTATTGATTCTGATAGGGAATTCAAAAGAATTGAAAATATTGGAGATTTAATCATTTACTCGTACAGAGTTGCTGGATGTGTTGGATTAATGATGTGTGAATTATTAAATATTAATAATAAGAATGGAAAATATTTTGCAATTGACCTTGGTATTGCAATGCAGATTACAAATGTCTGTAGAGATGTATTTGAAGATCTATCAATGAATAGAGTATATGTTCCTAGAGAAATGATTACAGAAATATTAATAGAAAATGATGAACAAAAGAAAATATTATTTAAATCCATAAAAGAATTAATATCTCTATCTGAGGAGTATTATGAAAGTGCTGTCAGAGGTATCAAAGAAATACCAGTGGGATCGAGATTTTCGATACTTATGTCACTGAGGCTATATCAAGCAATAGGGCATAAAATATCTAAAAACGAAACTAAATATTTTACACAAAGAATTCATACCACGAGATTTGAGAAATTTAAGATACTGACTAAGTGTTTATTAGAATTTTGCATTTACCATTTATTCGGGAAAAATAACAATATTCATAATGCAGATTTGCATCATTACCTGAAAGAGCTACCATTTACTAATGAAAAGATATGATGTCGTTATTATAGGTGCTGGATGTTCAGGACTAAGTTTAGCATATAAATTGATTGATTCTGGTTTAAGTGTATGTGTCCTTGAAAAAGGATCAAAATCGGGAAGAATAAAAAAAACATGGTCTTACTGGGCTGGTTACAAACACTCTTTTGTAAAATTAGAGTCTAATAAATATGATCGTGTCATTATAAAGAATCATGAGGAAACATGCAGCTTAGATTGTAATGATAGTAATTATACATCAATTGACTCCACAGATTTTGACAATATGGTTATTCCTTGTCTTGATGAAACAAGTAACGTTGATCTAATCTTTAATTCAAATATAACGAACATCAAATCAGACAATGGTGTATATTCTATCGATTTTAATAGCGACACCATAATGACAAAAAATATATATGATAGTAGTAACATGAAGATCGATTCAACTTTATATCAAGTTTTTCTAGGATACTTTATCAAGCTTGAGTCTCAGATTTCAACCCAACCAGTATTAATGGATTTTGTTGGTGATTCTGACTTTCATTTTTTTTATGTGTTACCAAGAAATGACAGAACAATTCTTGTGGAATCAACTTTCTTTACAAAAAATATCTATAGTGAAGAGGAATTAAAAAGTGAATTAGAAGCATACATTAAGAAAAACATAAGCGACTCTTATACTATAGTAAAGAGAGAATATGGGGTAATTCCTATGAGTACAAAGATTCCAGATAACCCTCTAAATATCAATAAGATAGGAATAGCATCAGGTGCAACAAGGGCATCTACCGGTTATACATTTATCAATATACAGAAACAAACTGATCATATAGTTGATAAACTTAAAGGAGGAAATAGTTCAGACCCATTGAAATCATTCAGGTGGCTTTTACTTAAAAAAATGGATCATGTACTTTTAAGGATTATTAGAGATAAACCCAATCAATGTCAGAAGATTATTTATAATATGTTTAAGAATAATAAATCTAATGTGATCATAAAATTCCTATCTGATATTCCATCATTATTTGATATCATTAGAATAGTGATCAATATGCCTAAACTAGTCTTTATAAATTATGCAATTAGAACAATCTTTAATAAGAAAATTTGAAAACTATCAGCTCGTAGTGCTAGTGAACTTAAGCATTCTATGTATAGTAGCGTTTAACATTAATCCAGATATTTTTAATTATTACGTACAGTATTATCTACTGATATTTTTAGTATCAGTTATAGGACTACCACATGGATTTTTTGATTACTCGATCGGTAAAAAGATGTTTGGTGATCACAAGTCTTGGGTGTTAAAGTTTTCTATAGGTTATGTAGTCATTTCGCTAGTATACCTCTCTTTATGGTATATTAATCCATTCTTATCATTATTAATATTTTTGGCATTGGCAATATACCACTTTGGGATGGAGGAATTATCACATATAAATTATAAAGATATGTCTATAGTAGATATTATCACCATTGGCTCGATTCCAATTATTCTACCTATAATGTTCCACCTTGATGATGTTGTATTTATTTTTGAGCAAATAGTAAGCTTACAAGTAAATTTGCCAGAGACACATTGGCTGATAAAAACTTTATATCTTGGTGTAATAAGTTACGTATTCTATAAGCTAAGCTATAAGAAATATTTGTCATATTTAGTGCTTATTCCTTCTTATATATTGTTGCCACCGCTTTTGTCTTTCTTACTTTATTTTTGTTTTCACCACTCATTAAGACATTATATTACTTCCATCTACAGTGACAAGCTAGTACCTGATTCATTTACACTTAAGAGCTTCATTACATCAATTATCTTTGCATCTGTGTGTTTTACAATAATGGTTGTGAGCATACTAATAAATTTCAGTACTTACGCGATCGATGTTATTATCGCAAAATATACTTTCATTTTATTAGCATGCCTCACTCTCCCACATCTCATTCTGAACGTTTACTTTGAGGCTAAAAAATAATTATCCTTCTAGGTAAGACAATACATTCTCAGGGGATGTCTCACCGTATGGATCCTCGCCAAAGTTATCAGACTTTCCAGGTTCTTCGAATATTTTCTCTACAACGCCATCATTAATGATCGCGGCGTAACGCCAACTTCTTTGACCGAATCCTAGATTATTTTTTGCTACATTCATGCCCATTGCCACAGTAAATTCAGCATTACCATCAGGTATTGTTTTTATGTTCTTAATATTACAGTCAATAGCCCATGCATTCATTACAAAAGCATCGTTTACTGATATGACGAAAATATCATCTATCCCTTTTTCTTTAAAAACACTAAATTTCTCGTCAAAACCTGGTAATTGATATGTTGAACATGTTGGTGTGAATGCACCTGGTAAAGAGAAAACGATCACCCTTTTATTTGAAAAAAGTTCTTTACTTGATCTTGTGACAAATTCACCACCTACTGGGCATGTCCCTTTGTCCGGTCTAGAATCACCCTCTCTAAATTGAAATTCTACTTCCGGAACTGTATCTCCTACTTGTATTGTCATCACATCCTCCATACATATAAAATAAATAATTTAGAATCATTCTAAATCAGTGTATATCTAAAATCAATAGTCACTTATAGAATTTTCTGCGTGTGGAAAATTCTTTTACTCTCTTTCGCCAGATTTTATATGATCTTAGTGATATATTATTTTTCATAATTTGTTTTATCTGATCAGCATTTATTCCATACTCGTCCTCAATCGATTTAAATGGAACATCATCTGATAAGGCCATCTCAATGATCTCACTAATTTCTATTTCTGAGAATTTCTTCATTATTGAACTACTGGAAAGGGGTCATACATTCGATGGAATCATTTTTAGGAGAATTAACATATGTGGACACTTTATGAATTTGTATATCACTAGAACATCTATCTTTAATAAATTCATCTCCGGATAACCAATTAGATATTTGATTTTCTATCAATAGGAAAGGCTGTCTTGGATGGATGTTTTTAAGCTCTTTTGACGCACCTTTAGTAACAATTGCACACCCAGTATCATTAAATATCCCAGCCATAAAAAATAATTCGCCACCAAGGTGATGATAGAATGGTTGATTTTTATTTTCTCTTTTCTTCCAATCAAAATATCTTTTCCATTCATACCAACCATCTACGATAAAAACACACCTGGCAGTATCTTTAAAAGAAGGTTTTTCATGTAGTGTTTCATATCTGGCATTGATTAGATTCATTGGTTGCTTCGCCCAGGGTGGTGATAAATTCCATGTAAGTTTAAATGGTCCTCCTGCAAGAACATCTACTTCTGATCCAGGCGAAATATTGTACCGTGGCTTAATATCGATATCAAATTTTAATTTTACATCATTTTTCTTACTTAATGAAAATCTTCCACACATAATAAAAACCTATATTTACTTGTCTATACTACTACAACTTTCTTGCCATATGTCTAACTCTAAGCATGTGTCCGTTAAATTCTTCTTTACTCATATTTGGAAGAACAGAATAAAATCTTAAGTACTTAGTCTTCAGTCCACCTAATTTAAAAACAGATTTCTTTATTCTCCTGTAAGGTATGTTATCGAATATCGAAAAATTAAAATATGAAAACATTGGGCCTCCATAAGTAATTGAAATTATTCCCAGCTTATCTTTCATAGCACCAGCAACAGGGTAACCATAATTCTTGAAATATTTACTCTCTGGAAACATGGATTTATACGAGAAAAACCATTTAGGATGCAATACCCAATCTATCCAGTTTTCAAGAATGGAATTCATCCTTAAGTTGTGACAAGAACCAATAAGAAACATTACATCTGATTTTTCTAACCTTTCACGGTATTGAAGGACAAGTCTAGGCGGAGGGTTGAAGTTAGAATTATAAAACGGAAGTTGCTCTTGCTCTTCGAATAGATTGACTAAATCTACCTCGTGTCCATTTTTTTTTACTTCGTCAATAAAGTTATCTCTGATAGCAGCATTGAATGAGCCAGTAGTGTTATGATGACCAAATGCTATAAAAATCCTTTTCATCATTTAATTATTACACAAAATCTTCAATAGACAGATTTATTCTTTATGAACTGGTTAATAAGATATTTAATGAATAAATTAGTTTGATCTTCTCAGAGATAAGATAGCTAATAACAAGGAGTTCGCAAACCATAGTATTGTAAATATCAAATATGCTACAAGCGGGAATCCAATCCCACCTGCGATAAATCCAAGTGCCCAAGGTGATGCTAAGAGAAAAGGCTCATAGCCCGCAATGATTTCAATCATTTTGATTATACCAGACAAAATAAGTAAGCTTGAAATTATCCTTTCAAAATAAACGAATGTTTTTAAACCGGAGGAGAAGATTGTTATGAAATCTTCACCAGATGAACTATCACTTGAGACATTGATGTTTATTAAAGATGGGTTAAATAAAGTTCCGGCACTCATATAAAGAAGTAATGCATAGAATAGAAACATAATCGAGTCACTTATCTCCCCCATAAAAAACGAAGCTAGAGATCCTAGAAATAGGATAGCTGCTACCAGTAGTGAGGTAATTGCAGAAAATCTTAAAATTGCATTGTTACTCAAGGTTGTTCGATTTGCACTGATTAAACTCTCACACGCACCATGAAAATCTTTTGCTAAATAAGATAGTATAAACAATCCAAGGATAGATAGAACTCCATAAGTAACGTACTGCCCACTTCCGAGCTGAATAGAGAGAAGTACATAAAATATTGCTACAAAAAATATTGCTAATACAATTA
>PBHH01000007.1 GCA_002720195.1 Gammaproteobacteria bacterium | reverse complement strand
TTTTATATTTAACTAAATAAACTCAAATTAACCACCAAAACTGCGGAGGAAAACAGTATGGTAGCAAGAAAAAAAGCAAAAGTTGCTAAGCGTAAAACTAAAGTGACAAAAAGAAAAGCTACGAAGAGAAAAGTTGCTAAGAAAAAAGTAACTACTACTCGTAGAAAAGCAGCTAAGAAGAAAGCAGCTAAGAAGAAAACTAAGCGTAAAGCTAAGAGAAAAGTAGCTAAGAAGAAAACTACTAAGAAAAAAGCTAAACGTAAAACAAGAAGAAGATAATAATAAATAATAGCTTACTAACTAAAGGCCCTGTATAGGGCCTTTTTTTAGCTTAAAAATAAGTTATAAGCCTTATTATGGGTCTCATCGAAAAACTCATAATTCAGCTTATTAAGATGGTTGATGAGACGTTTCTTATCAGAATTAGAAGCTTGGAAACCTATTAGAACACGTCCGAAGTCTGCTCCATGATTCCTGTAGTGAAATAGGCTAATATTCCACTTACTGCCAATAGAATCTAGAAAGTTAAATAATTCTCCTGGTTTCTCTGGAAAAATGAATCTAAAAATATGCTCTGTTAGAGAAGAATTAGACGTTCCACCAACCATATATCTTATATGTAGTTTTGCCATTTCATTATCAGTGAAATCTACAACTTTATAGTTATTATCCTTGAGTTTCTTAATAACAGATTGCTTTTCTGGCGTACCACTTGAGAGTTTTATGCCTGCAAATACATGTGCTGATTTATTATCTGAGAATCTATAATTGAACTCTGTAATGGAGCGTTTTCCTATTAATTTGCAAAATTTTTTAAAACTACCAGGTTCCTCTGGAATAGTTACACCAACTAACATTTCACTTAATTCGCCGAGCTGTGATCTCTCTGAAACATGTCTCAATCTGTCAAAATTCATATTAGCGCCACAGAATATTCCAACGATATTTTTATTTTTAATTTTATTACTCTTTACGTATTTCTTTATACCAGCAAGTGAGAGAGCACCAGCAGGTTCAGCAACTGTTCTAGTTTGATCATATAAATCCTTGATACTGGAGCAAATTTCATCAGTATTTACAAGGAGTGCCGAATCAACAATATCTCTAGAAATATCAAATGTTAATTTCCCTACCTGTTTAACTGCAACTCCATCAGCAAATATTCCAATAGATTTCAGTTTTGTCCGTTTCTTATCTCTGAATGCTTGATAAAAGCAATTTGAGTCTTCTGGCTCAACAGTAATAATTTTTGTTTTAGGGCTCATATACTTAAAATAAGCAGCGATTCCTGCCAAAAGCCCACCACCACCAACAGGTATAAAGATGTAATCAATTTTTCCATTTTGTTGGTCTAGAATTTCTTTTCCTATTGTTCCTTGTCCAGCAATAACGTCGATATCATCATATGGATGAATAAATTCTAGCTTGTCTTTATTTGATTTATTTTTTGCATATTTATAAGCATCATCGTATGAATCGCCAAATAAAATGACTTTTGCCCCAAGATTTTTAACAGCATCGACTTTAATCTTAGGAGTTGTTGTTGGCATAACAATTGTAGCCTTAATACCTAATTTACGGGCGGATAATGCGACTCCTTGTGCGTGATTGCCTGCCGAGGCTGCTATAAGGTTCCTAGAGCTGTTAACGTCTAGAAGAGATTTGATCTTTGTATATGCACCTCTCAATTTAAAGGAAAATACTGGTTGTAGATCCTCACGTTTGATAAACACCTCATTTTTCAAACGTTTTGATATTGAATCTGCTCTCTCAAGAGGTGTTTTAATGGCAATATCATACACACAAGTGTTATCAATTTTTTCAATTATTTGTTTTAAAGTTCTTTCAGACATTTCTTTGCCTACATTAATGTATAATATGGAGTTATACTAACTCATAAATGAGTAAATTACATGCATCAAGATGATAAAAAGACACAGGTAGCAGAATGTGCATTAGAGTTTATTGAAACAAGACAGGTCTTAGGAGTTGGCTCAGGAAGTACAGTAAACATTTTCATAGGCATGTTAGATAAAATACGTACAAAAATAGAGGCATGTGTTTCGTCTTCAAATGCTTCTACTAAACTTCTAAAGGAAAATAACTTTAAGGTAGTAGATCTTAAAGAAATTGGAAAAATACCAATTTACGTCGATGGAGCGGATGAAGCAAATAAAAGCCTCCAGTTAATAAAAGGTGGAGGTGGAGCCCTTACACGTGAAAAGATTATTTCTAATAATTCAGAGAAATTTATATGTATTATTGATGATTCTAAGATGGTTAGTCAACTTGGGAAGTTTCCACTCCCCATAGAGGTTATTCCTATGGCACAAAGTGCAGTGGCATTAGAGATGATAAAACTTGGTGGCCGGCCTGTCTTAAGAGAAAATTTTACTACTGATAATGGTAATATAATACTTGATGTTCATAATCTAAAAATTAATGAGCCAATTGAGCTTGAACAAAAGATTAATAATTTAGCCGGTGTGGTTACGAATGGACTTTTTGCAATTAAACCAGCAAATAAACTACTGGTAGCAGACGGTAATTCAGTCAAAGAGATGTAACTATCGTTTCGAGAATTGTGTCGCTTTTCTGGCCTTTCGAAGACCAACTTTTTTTCTCTCAACCTTTCTTGCATCTCTTGTTACAAAACCTTCTCTTCTAAGAACTGGTAAAAGATCGCCTTGGTATCTGACAAGAGCTCTAGTAAGACCATGGACGATAGCGCCAACCTGACCACTTTGACCGCCACCACAAACAGTAATCTTTAAGTCAACCTTCTGTAATAATTGAGATTTCTCAAGAGGAGAAATGAGGTATGATTTTAGTGTTTTTGATTTAATGAAGTCGTCTAAGTCTCTCGAGTTAATCGTAATCACACCGCTACCCTCATTCAAGTAGACTCTTGCGCTAGAGGTTTTTCTTCTGCCTGTTCCATAAGATTTGTGCATTACTTGACCTCGAGTTTGATTGGTTTCTGAGCATGATGACTATGTTTGTCATCGTTATAGATTTTTAATTTTTTAATCATGTCTCTTCCTAGTGGATTTTTTGGCAACATCCCTTTTACAGCATTTTTAATTACGAAAGATGGATCTTTCTCAATAGCGACACTTAGAGGAGTTTTTTTCATATTACCTATATATCCAGTATGTTTGTAATAGATTTTATCGTTAAGCTTATTGCCTGTAACGTTGATATTCTTGGCATTAATGACCACAATATAGTCGCCATTATCCTGATGCGGTTGGTAGGTAGGTTTGTGCTTACCTTTGAGTATAGAAGCAATTTTAGACGCTAGTCTCCCTAATACAGCTTCTTGTGCATCTACTAAGTACCATTGTTTTGTATTTTGCTCAATTTTAGTCATTTTTTTGTATCAATGATTTTACGCATATAAAGCCATATACTCAAGAATTTTATAAAATATATTTATAAATCTACTCATAAATGTTGTAATAATACTATGATTAAACAGTCCAAAATAGACAGGATAATCCTCGAACTCGAGTACGCCATAAACACCTTGCATGGAAATCATAAACTCGAGGATTCTTCAAAATTCACAGAGAATAGTAAAGATATCAACAGAAAAGATGTAAAAATATCTCAAGGTATTATGAGAGTCAACCATATGGGGGAGGTCTGTGCACAAGGATTATACAGAGGGCAAGCTGCATTCACGGATGACAAGAAAGTTAGGGAAAAACTCTATGAAATGTGTGATGAAGAGCGCGAACATTTAAATATGTGTAAAACTAGACTAGATGAGCTGAGTGGGAAATCTAGTGTTTTTAACGGAGTATGGTATGCTTCCTCATTTTTACTTGGCGTATTTGCAGGTGTTTCAAAAAGACAATTTGGCGCTGGATTTATAGAAGAAACAGAAAAACAAGTATCTACGCATCTAGATCAATCGATTGAAAAGTTGCCTGACTCTGACAAAAGAAGTAAAGAAATGTTGATGCACATCAAAGAAGACGAAGAAAAACATAAAACAACTGCTCAAAAAATGGGGTCAGAAGAAATTCCAGAAATTATGAAAAATTTTATGGATAAGACGTCCAGTTTAATGAAAAAAATTACCTACTATCTTTAAGGCTCACTTTGTTTTTTGTGCTCTCAACACCATAAGAGCAGTAATTATTATCTAAGAAACTAAAATAATTCTCAATATCATTATTAATAGGATCATATCCATATTTAGAGAGTTTCTTTGAAACATCATTAAGTGATGATTTATAAATCAAATGACGAGAACCTGTGGAGAAGGAGGAATCTTGATCCGAAATAACTTTCAATGAATCGTTGGTATTTAGTACATCTGGGTCATCATAATTAAATATAATATTACTAGAATTACCTGAGTGTTTAGAACCCCGTCTCAAGTAATCCAAGGTAATCAAATCTGGCGAAATTTGGGAAGGTGTAAAGTAATCTTTTGGAATCAAATTTTGGACAGCATTAAAAACATTATACTCAGAACAGGAGCATATATGATACTCAAGTCTTATTATCAAAAAATTCTGAAGTATATCCTCTAGATACGTATGAAATGAAATATGACTCTCTTTAAGGTGAAGTGTAGCTGAACTCTGCAAACAATCTTTTGATTTAACAATAAACGTTGAGCTATCTCCGAATGGTTGAAAATTATACTCAGATTCACTGACTATCTCAGTACCGATAGTGTCAGCCACATTTCGAGAACATTCTACTAAAGCTTTAATATCAAATTTACAGTTAATTAACTTTTTAGATAATTTTTGGTGATCAACAGAATCAATTAAAAAACCTTCGTATGAGTTAACTATGAGGGTTGAGCTGACATTGGATATTTTTTTCTCTAACATAAAGATATCTTCGGATGCCAGATTAATTGAATCACATTTCCATCAGGATCTTCGCAATAAAAACTTCTTGATCCATCACGGTGATCATTAATATCTTTGAAGATTTTTACTTTCTCGCTAGAGATGTACTCATGCCACTTATCTACATCGGTTTTCTTTTCTAGAATAATACCAAAATGATCTAGTCTGCTGGACACTCCTGGCTCTATGGAAGAATCGTAATGAAGAGCAAGATTATCCTGTCCATTTGTTAGATAGACATTCTCATTGTCAGGCTTCCAATCTATTTGCATCTTCAAAATCTTATGATAAAAATGTAGGCAATCATCAAACCTGCTTACTTTTATCGCGATATGTCTTATCCCTAATGTTTTTTCCATTTTTTATTCACCGATCAAGCTATTCAAGTGTTCTGAGATATTTTTTGATGTTATCAAACTCTCGCCAATTAAAAAACCGTTTATCCTATTGTTTTGTAATTCAAGGATGGTTGATCGATCAGTTATACCACTTTCACTTATAAGAATAGTCTTTTTTTGAGTCACATATTTTGCTAGTGAAATGGATGTTTGAATATTAACTTCAAAATTATTTAAGTTTCGGTTATTAATTCCCACAAGATCCGCTCCAGAATCAAGCGCAACCTCTAATTCTACTTTATCATGCACCTCAACAAGTACATCCATATTTAAGCTATGTGATAAAGTCAACAAATCATGAAATTTCTGTTTAGGTAGACATGCTAGTATTAATAATATGCAATCTGCTCCAGCTAATTTAGATTCATAAATTTGTATTTCATCCAGAATGAAGTCTTTTCTTATGATCGGGATTGTAGTTACTGATTTTACATTTCTAAGGTCTTCAAGACTTCCCTTAAAAAATACCTCGTCAGTAAGAACGGAAATACAAGTTGCGCCGCTAGTCTCATAAATTCTTGCTACATCGATTACACTAGGTAAGAGGCCTAAATCTCCCTTACTGGGAGAATGTTTTTTTATCTCTGCAATAACAGCTGTTCTACCTTCTTGATTCCTAGATTTTAGCGCAGTGATAAAACCTCGTGGCTTGATACTTTCTGTCTTCTCAATAGCATCTGTGATTAATTGTTGACCATTTTTTTTCTTCAGTAGCTCGATCTCTTTTTTCTTGTTTTCAATTATTTCACTCAACATTATATCAACCTACATTACTAAAATTAACTAATCTCGTGATTTGATTTTTTACTGAACCGTCGCTAATTTTCTGTTTACAAATATCTAATGCTTCAGTAAATGTTAATTCGGGTTTGCCGACTAATAAAACAAACGCTGCATTTGTGAGAGCTATATCCAAAGCAGCTCCTGTTTGATTATCAGAAACAATATTCATAATGATTTGGGCACTTTCTTTAGGTGTGCTAACTTTAAGATCATCTAACTTATAGTTTGTAATATCAAAATAATCAGAAGGGTCAAAGTACTCTTCTTGAATATTGTTATTATCTATCTTAAGTATTTTTGTTTTATCAAATATGCTTATTTCATCAAGCCCATCTAGAGAGTGAATTACCATAGCTCTTTCAACACCTAATTTAATAAGTGCCTCTGCCATAGCTACCATTACATCCTCTGAATAAACGCCAATAAGTTGTCTACGTGCTCCAGCTGGATTAGTAAGGGGTCCTAGAAGGTTAAATATTGTTTTATCAGGTGATATTTCTTTTCTAGCCTCTGCGACATATCTCATCGCGCTGTGATGAAGTGGCGCAAACATAAAGGCAAAATTATGCTGACTTAAACACTGACTAATCCTGTCTGTGGGCATATTAACGTTTATCCCAAGTTCATTAAGAACGTCTGCACTACCTGATTTACTTGTTATAGATTTGTTTCCATGTTTTGCGACTTTCACTCCGCAACAAGAAGCTATAAGTGATGAAATTGTCGAAATGTTAAATGTAGATGAGCCATCTCCTCCTGTACCGCAGTTGTCAATAACATTATTATCAGCTTCAACTTTAACGGAAATTTCTCTCATAGAAGTAGCAAAGCCTGCCAGCATAGATGAAGTGAATTTATCTTTATTGATTAGATTTAGTATCTCAACTAACTCTGTTTTTGATACTTTATTCTCAAAAATTAGATCGCAGAAATCACGACATTCTTCAAATACTAAAGTTTCTCCTTTTTCAAGTTTTTGTTTGATATTCATTTTTTATAATTTAAGAAAGTTTTCTAATATCTTCATTCCCACATTTGTAAGTATCGATTCCGGATGGAACTGAATACCATATGTTGGATGCACTTTATGTTTCACGCCCATTATTTCATCATCTTCATTGGGACTTGTTTTAGCAATGATTTCAAGACTATCTGGTAGTGACGACTCTTCAATAACGAGTGAATGATATCTCGTTGCTTGGAATGGGCTTTTAATGTCCTGAAATAATTTACCGTTCATGTGATCTATCATTGAAACTTTGCCGTGCATTATTTTCTTTGCTTTGATGATATTCCCTCCAAATGCTTGTCCTATACTTTGATGGCCCAAGCATACTCCCAAAATAGGAACTTTTGCATAAAAATGCTTGATAACATCAACAGATATTCCTGCTTCATTTGGCGTGCATGGCCCTGGTGAAATGATGATTTTTTCAGGATTAATTTTCTCTATTTCTGATATTGTGATTTTGTCATTCCTATATATACTAATCTCAGATCCCAATTCACCCAGATACTGGACAATATTGTATGTAAATGAATCATAGTTATCGATCATTAATACCATCAAGAATCACCTCTGAGGTTTTTATATGCTTGTATTATAGCCCTTCCTTTATTGATCGTCTCATCCCATTCTTTTTCAGGAATAGAGTCGTGAACAATACCTGCTCCGCATTGTATATTTAATACTGATTCTTTTATAATGCAAGTTCTAATAGCGATTGCAGTGTCCATATTTCCATTCCATCCTAAATAACCAATAGCTCCTGCATAGATGCCTCTCTTGATAGGTTCGAGTTCATAAATAATCTGAATTGCTCTTATTTTTGGTGCTCCAGATACTGTGCCTGCAGGGAATGTTGCTCGCAACACATCCATTGACGTTAATTTTGAATCTAATTTGGATGTTACATTAGAAACCATATGCATAACATGAGAGTACTTTTCTATAATCATTGTATCTGTAAGTTTAACAGAGCCAATCTCAGAGACTCTTCCTATATCATTTCGACCAAGATCTATTAACATTAAATGCTCTGCTATTTCTTTGGGATCTCTCTTGAGCTCTTCTTCAAAAGATTTGTCTTGATTAGCATCTTTTCCTCTCGGTCTTGTTCCTGCTATTGGCCTTACTGTAAGATTATCATCCTCAAGGCGAACGAGAATTTCTGGAGATGATCCAATGATACTAAAGTCTCCCATGTTTAAGTAATACATATATGGTGATGGGTTAAGGTCTCGAAGTTTTCTATAAAAACTTAGTGGCTTACCCTCGAAAGGTATTGACATTCTTTGTGAAAGGACAACCTGCATTACATCTCCATCCGAAATGTATTTTTTGATTTTCTTTACCGCATCCAGGAAATCATTTTTGGATAAATGATATTTGATATCAGGTTGTGAGCTAAAATTATTTACCTCAACAGAAGAGTTTAGTGTAAAACTGGTTATTTTCTTAGATAAATCTGAAATTTTTGTATTGGTTTTGTTGAAACTATTTAGGTTGTTTTCGGAGAAGACTATAATAAATATTTTATTTTTTTGTTTGTCAAATATAAGAATTTCTTTTGAGATGATTAAGCGGATATCTGGCGTTTCGATTTCATCAACTTGCTTACTAGGTATAATATTTGATTCGAAATTCTCAATTGTATCAAACCCAAAATATCCAACTAGGCCACCTTGAAACTCAGGAAGTTCAGGGTTAGTGAAAACCTTGTATTTGTTCCTAAAATCTTCTATCCAATTAATTGGGTCATTTGATTTTTGCTCTACACCTTTTCCGTTTGAATATAGTGAAATTTTATTTTTGAAGACATCAATGTAGTCATTAGATGGCAAACCAATTATTGTGTATCGACTCCATTTCTTTCCACCTTCTACTGACTCGAATAAATAGGATTGAGGCTGATCCGAGATTGATTCATATAAATCGATTGGATTTATATTTGGGTTGTCGATGCACTTATACAGTGGAATTAATTTATAACCCTCATCAACATGGTTAAGGAATGTGGTTTTATTCATTTTCTTTAGTTCTTTAAGATGATTTTAATTTTTTTCTCATTGACTGAATGGTTTCTGAGTAATCATCAGAATTAAATATCGCAGATCCAGCTACGAATGTATCGGCTCCTGCTTTGGCAATCTTATCGATATTTTCGATGTTTATTCCGCCATCTACCTCTAGTCTTATTTTCTTGCCAGTACTATCAATAAGCTCTCTAACTTGTTCGATTTTTTTATATGTACTCTCAATAAATTTCTGACCTCCAAAACCGGGATTAACCGACATGAGTAAAATCATATCCAGATTCTCAATACAGTTCTCAAGATGTGTTATGGAAGTTGCTGGATTAAGTACCAGTCCTGGCATACAACCATTTTCTCTAATCAGATTAATAGTTCTATCCACATGATCTGATGCTTCAGGATGGAAGGTTATATAGTTCGCTCCAGCTTTTGCAAAATCTGGAATAATACGATCAACAGGCTTTATCATTAGATGCACATCTATTGTTTCTTCAATGCCATAGGACCTTAGTGCTGAACAAACCAGCGGCCCAATGGTGAGATTAGGTACATAGTGATTATCCATCACGTCAAAATGGACTATATCAGCCCCAGCTTTGAGGACAGACCTAACATCATCACCCAAGCGTGAAAAATCAGCAGATAATATTGACGGGGCTATTTTATAATCTCTCATATTTTTGTAATTTTATAATCACCTCTTTGTATAAGAAGTAATTTTCCTTTAAACTTTCATGATACTATATATGTATTATTAATGGAGTATAATATGAATAAATTTAAATTTCTTGTACTAGGAATATGTATTTTTATTTCAGGGAATGTTCTATCTGCTGAGCATGAAGTAAAAATGCTTAGTAATCTGAAAGGTCAATCAATGGTTTTTGAGCCTCCTGTTTTAAAAATAAACCCAGGTGATACGGTAAAATGGGTTGCAACAAACCCAGGCCATAATACCGCTTCTATAGACGGAATGATCCCGTCAGGTGCCTCATCCTGGAATGGAGGAATCAATGAAGAGCTAGTGGTAAAATTTGAAAAGGCAGGTGTATATGGTTATAAGTGCACCCCCCACTACATTTTAGGCATGGCTGGATTTATTGTTGTAGGTGATCCAAGTGCAAATCTTTCGGAAGTAAAAAAATCAGCCGGAGAAGCAGAGTCTAATTTTGCAATGAATAAAACAAGATTGACGGATTACTTATCACAAATTAAATAATGACAGGTGATCAAAAAATAAATACTCTGAAAAAAATACATAGTGGAAAAGTAAGAGATATTTATGAGTATGATCAAAAAAAGTTACTGATAGTCTCATCAGACCGTATATCAGCGTTTGATTTTGTCTTTGAAGAGGAGGTCCTTGGTAAAGGATCTCTTCTGAATAAGATGTCGATATTCTGGTTCAAAAAATTGAAAAGTATTATTAAAAATCACTATCTAGATATTAAACCAGACTTTGATCAGGAGATAATAGAAAAATCTATGATTGTGGAAAAAACTAAAGTCCTCCCAATCGAGGCCATTATTAGAGGACATATTGCTGGATCAGCATGGGAAGAGTTTGAAAAAACAGGGAATATACTCGGAAACGAAGCTCGCTCTGACATGAGAAAATATGACAAATTAGATGAACCAATATTTACACCGACTACAAAGAGTGAAAAAGATGAAAATATTTCAATAGACGTTATGAGAAACACAATAGGCTCAGAGCTATCAGAAAAAGTGATAGATGCTAGTTACAAGTTGTATGCAAGTGCTTATGAATTTGCAAAATCAAAGGGCTTGATAATTGCAGATACAAAATTTGAATTTGGGATTGACGATGACGGTAAACTTACACTTATTGACGAGATATTCACACCTGATTGCTCAAGATTTCTAAAAACGTCTACTATTGATGGGGAAAATTCTGAAACGTTCGATAAACAATTTTTTAGAGACTTTTTAATAAAAAATAATTGGAATCAAAGTCAAATTAAAATTCCGGATAATATCAAAAGCCAAATAATTGAGAGATATCGTTTAGCGTATGAAATCATCACAAATTAAGAGTAAAAGTAAGATGATTTTTGTAACAGGCACCAATACGGATGTTGGTAAAACATATATATCAGAAAAAATTATTTCACATTTATTGAAAGTTAATAAATCTGTTGCTGTATATAAACCTATTGAAACAGGGTGTAGGAAAATTAATAAGAAATTGGTTCCGTTGGACTCGGGAAATTACTACAAATTATTGAATAAAAAAATACCGATTGATGTGATTAATCCATTCAGATTTATTCCTCCGATATCTCCAAATCGAGCCATTAAATTAGCAAAGAAGAAAATATATATAAAAAACTTTGTGGATAAATTTAAAGATTTTAATGAGTTTGAATACGTTTTGGTAGAAGGTGCAGGAGGATTATGTTCCCCAATATCATTAGATGGTCTAAACATAGATCTGATAAAAAAATTGGGGCTAGATTGCATCCTTGTTGCAAGAGATGAAATAGGAGTAATAAATAATGTCCTTCTATGTATAAATACATTAAAACAACATAAGGTAGGTTTAAAAGCAGTTGTACTAAACAGGATTGTAAAAAAGCAACCAAAGGGAATGGACAATGCCAGTGAACTTACAAAGCTCACAAAAATCCCTATTATTCAGTTTGTTAATGGCTTGCCTAGCAAGAAAGCTATTTCAAAACTAATTAAATTATCGTTTAAGTAGATAGATTACCAACCGAAGCATCTGAACAAGCCTTAGCTCTGCCTGAGAGGATTTCTTGTGCTTTTGACTGATTTGAGTCATCGCCTCTCCATGCGTTTAACGCAGATTGTTGTATTGCTCGAGCATATGAAAATGTGACTCTCCATGGCAGATCTTTGTTATGTTTATTCATCATATTAAGATGAGAGGTAGCTTCATCGTCGGATTGTCCACCAGAAAGAAAAGCAATACCTCCCAAATCATTTGGGCAAGAATCGCTAAGACGTTTTATAGTCATCTCTGCTACAGTTGAAACATCAGCTCTACTTTTGTTGTTGTCTCCGGATATTACCATGCTAGGTTTAAGTATCGTTCCACTCATCAAAACATTATGTATATCAAGTTGCTCAAATAGATTCTCAAGAGATGCCTTTGTGACCTCATCACATTTACTTATGTCATGACTCCCATTTATTAACACTTCTGGTTCAACTATAGGCACTAAATTATTTTCTTGGCACAATGACGCATATCTAGCTAGCGAATTGCAGTTGGATAAAATACATGCGTTTGTTGGTATTGATTCTCCAATAGTTATGACAGCTCTCCACTTACAAAATTTGGCACCATGGGATGCGTATTCCCCGAGTCTTTCTCTTAATTTATCTAAACCCTCTGTTATTTTCTCATTAGGGTGATTTGCAAAATCTTTCGCGCCTGTGTCAACTTTGATGCCAGGTAAAATGCCGATCTTTTCGAGATAATCTCTAAAAAATTCTCCAGTACTCATTTTTTGGTGAAAGGTTTCATCGAATAAAATCGCTCCACTAATGTAGTTATTTAGATTAGGGGTGGTAACAATTAACTCCCTGTATCTACGCCTATTATTTTCACTATCTTCAATATTTACAGAGGCAAACCTCTTGGCACATGTGGGTGAACTTTCATCCATTGCAAGAAGGCCTTTTGGCTCAGACATCATTTTACTTACTGTATTTTCGAGTGTTTTTTTATTCATGAGTCCTCCTAGAATACTTTAAACATCAACTAAATTTCCTACTTCTACTATTTTAAGGGCGTTAGTACTTCCGCTTGTACCCATTAAATCACCTTTAGTGATAATCACAAAATCTCCTTTTTTTACAGCTCCCTTCTCAACCATTAAATCTATTACTTGTTTATTGGCTTTCGCGTGATCATATTCAACTTCATTTAACTTAATCGAGTATACACCTTTAAGCATACAAATTTTTCTACTTGCAACGTTACTTTTAGTCATAGCATATATTGGTATATTTGATTGAACTCTGGACATCCATTTTGGTGTTGATCCAGTTTCAGTAAGACATGCAATGGCTTTGATACAGCTATTGTCAGCGGCATACACTGCAGATAACGCGATTACTTGATCTATTGACACAAAACTCTCTTCTTTTCTATTAACCTTAAGAATTTTTCTATTTGTTTTTTCAGCTATCTCACATATTCTACAGGCCTCTTGTACAACATCCACTGGATATCTTCCGATTGCTGTCTCTGCAGATAACATAATTGCATCAACACCAGATGTAACTGCATTAGCAACATCAAAAACTTCAGCCCTTGTTGGAACCCTATTAGTAATCATAGACTCCATCATTTGTGTAGCAACTATTGCAATTTTATCAAATGCGATACTTTTCCTTATTAATCTATCTTGAACAGCTGGTAACTGTTCTATGCCTATCTCAACACCTAAATCACCTCTAGCAACAAGTATTCCATCGCTTGCTGCAGCTATCTCATCTATTTTTGAGAGTGCTTCTGCTCGCTCAATCTTAGCGATAATCCCAATTGGTTTTTTCCCAATTAATCTTCTAACTTCTTTTATATCTTTTTCGTCTCTAACGAATGAGACCGCAACATAGTCTATATCAATCTTTATGACTTCTTTAAGATCATTTTTATCTTTCTGTGTTATCCCTCTCAGAGTTAACCCACCACCTTTCTTATTAATACCTTGGTGAGGTTTTAATTTGCCTCCTCTAATTACGTTGGTATATATTCTTGTTTTTACAATTTTTATAACTTCTAATTTGATTATTGCATCACTTAATAGCAGTTCATCGCCTTCTTCTAGATACTTATATAAATCTTTATAGGTTATCCCTACATTATCTTTTGTCCCTTTACCGTCTGGCAGAGAAGAATCTAAAATGAATTGTTCATTTGACTTAAGTTGAACAAATTTCTTTTTACCAAAATCTTTAATTCTAATTTTTTGACCTTGTAGATCAATCATAGTCGCAACAGGTCTATTAAGTTTACTAGATTCAATTTTTAGTTGCTCCACAATACGTTTAGTTTCTTTGACATCCGCATGTGACATATTGACGCGGAAAACATCAGCTCCTTCTCTAATCATTTTGTTTAACTTTGATGCGCTTGATGATGATGGACCGATAGTAGCTATTATTTTTGTTCTTTTTCTCATGATTTTTTAAGTCCTAATTTTTCTAATACTGGCATATTCTTCCCTTCAATATATTTAAGCAAAGCACCACCACCTGTGGAAATATAAGAAATTTTGTCTTCTAATTTCATTTTTTCAACTACTGAGACTGTGTCTCCTCCTCCAATCATTGAGTAACATTTAGATTCTGCAAGAAGTTTGATAATCGCTTTTGTACCGGCATCATAAGGATTTTTCTCAACAAAACCAAGCGGTCCATTCCAAAAAACGGTTGAACAGTCATTTATGGTTTGAGTATATTTCTTGACAGATTCAATACCAACATCCAAAATCTTGTCATCTAATTGTACCATAGAAATATCCTTAGTTTGGTAGTTATCCATACTAGACCCTGTCGCGCAAACAACATCTCGGGGCATAATTATTTTATTCTTATTACCATGGTTAAACACATCTACGTAATCAGTATTTATATCTTTCTCACATAAAGAATTACCAATTTCATAGCCATTTGTGTATAAATAAGTATTTAGAATACCGCCACCTAAAATTACATAATCAGATATTGATACAAAAGTCTTAAGTAATGACAGCTTAGTAGAAATTTTTGCACCAGAGATAATTGTACATAATGGTGATTTTGGTTCACTCAAGATTTTATCTGTATTTTCAATCTCCGATATAATAAGTGGACCTGGTGCGTAATCTAAGAAATTCATTAAACCATAAGTGCTAGCTTCAGTTCGATGAGAAACACCAAATGCGTCAAATACAAAATAATCTGCATGCTGCGAGAGTATTCTAGAAAACTCTTGATCATTATCTTTTTCTCCCGAAAAATATCTAATATTCTCAATCATACAAATTCTAGAATTCTCGAAGACTAAATCTTTATCTAATTCATCAACCAAATTAATTTCTTCGTTTAATTGGTTTGACATATAATTCGCTATTATTTTTAGGCTAAAGGATGGATCTCTTCTATCTGTAGATGGCCTTCCTAGATGGGAAAGAATAATGACCTTATTATCATTATCTAAGAGTTTACGGATTGTTGGTAGGGACTGAATAATTCTAAAGTCACTATCTATAACTCCATTATTAATAGGCACATTGAGATCTAACCTCAAAAGGACTCTGGAATTTGAGATATCTTGCCATTTAAGTAATTTAGGCATTATTCATAAGTGACTTTGTGACATCTAACATTCTATTTGAAAATCCCCATTCGTTATCGTACCAAGAACATATCTTGAAAAAATTTTCATCCATCATTCTTGTAAGACTTTCATCATACACTGAAGAAAATGATGAATGATTGAAATCTATGGACACTAATGGATCTGCATTATACCCAAGTATATTTTTTAATTTACCTTCCGATGCTTTTTTAAGGATTGCGTTGATATTCTCTATTGATGACTTCTTGCTAACATTAAAGCACAAATCGACAATCGAAACGTTAATCGTGGGTACTCTAATTGCAAAACCATCTAGCTTACCATTCAAATCTGGAAGGACTAGGCCTACCGCCGATGCTGCCCCGGTCTTTGTCGGAATCATAGAGTGAGTTGCAGATCTTGCTCTTCTTAGATCAGAGTGATAAACATCTGTAAGCACTTGATCGTTAGTATATGCATGAATAGTAGTCATCAGACCATTTAATATCTCTAACTCTGCATGTATGTCTTTAATAAGCGTAGCCAAACAATTTGTTGTACACGAAGCATTAGAAATTATTTGATGTTCTTTGTTTATTATTTCATCATTCACTCCATATACAATTGTGGCATCAACATTTTTTGCTGGTGCAGAAATTATTACTTTCTTTGCACCAGATTTTATATGAGCATGGGACTCTTCTTTTGATGCAAAAAAACCAGTGCATTCATGAACAACGTCTATGTCTAAATCACCCCAAGGTAATTTACTTGGATCTCTTTCACTGAAAACTTGAATTTTGTCCTTACCATCTATTACTATTTGATTTTCAGTAGCTTCTACTTTCAAACCAAACTTTCCATGTGCTGTATCATACGCTAGTAAATGGGCATTTATGCTACTGTCACCTAAATCATTAATAGCCACGATATCAATATCACTAAAGGCTGGTGATTCGTATTTAGCTCTGAGAATATTCCTTCCAATTCTCCCAAACCCATTAATTGCTACTTTTATACTCATTTCTTTTTCCTATTTTTTTTGATTAAATTCTTTGTCTTTTTGATTACATTTGCAACTGAGAAACCAAAGTGTTCCATGACTTGATCTCCTGGAGCAGATAATCCAAATGAAGTCATTACTAATTTATCTCCGCGTTTGCCAATAAATTTATCCCAACAATCTCCAACCCCAGCTTCAACAGCAAGTATATTATCGATATTTGGTATAATTTTTTCTCTATATGATGCCGTTTGCTCCATGTAAAGTTCTATGCATGGCATAGAAACAACTCTGACATTAACGTTTTGACTTTTCATTTTTTTTGCAGCTTGAATACATAAATGTAACTCAGACCCAGTTGAAATGATAACTGCGTCAATTTTCTTTCTACTTTCATATGCGACATACCCTCCTTTACTCACTGCAATTGCTTGGCTCTTAGATCGCTCTATTTGTGGTAATTTCTGTCGCGAGAGTACTATTGAAATTGGCCCGTCACTTTTTGATAAAGCGAAGTCCCAAGCTAGAGCAGTCTCATGAAGATCGGCTGGTCTCCAAACATGCATTTTAGGCAATAATCTCAGTGAACTTAGCTGCTCAACGGACTGGTGAGTAGGTCCATCCTCACCAAGCCCAATTGAATCATGTGTAAATATGTATAAGCAAGGCAAATGCATTAGTGATGACATCCTTATAGCATTTTTTGCATATTCGGAAAATATTAAAAATGTACTAGCATAAACTCTGAAATGTCCATGTAAAAAAATACCATTATTGATAGCTGACATCGCAAACTCTCTTACACCATAGTGAACATATTTACCGGTAAAATCTTTCTTATTAAGTGCTTTAGACTCTGACCAGAAAGTTAGATTTGACTCTTTTAAATCTGCTGATCCACCAATTAATTCAGGTATTAATTTCCCAATATTCTCTAAGACAATCTGGGAGCACTTTCTAGTAGCAATTGGTGATGTTTCATCTTTAGATATAGCTAAAAGAGTTTTGCTAACTTTCTTGTTAAGCTTTAATGAACCCCTTCGATTCAACTCTCTGTAAAGTATTGGGAAGCTTGACTTGTATTCAGACATTAATTTATTCCAATCAGATTCAAGTTTCTTACCCTTGTCTTGACAATTCCAATAAGTATAAATTTCTTTTGGTATTTCAAAAGGGCGATAAGGCCATCCTAATGCATCTCTTGTCAATTTACTCTCCTCATCACCAAGAGGGGCGCCATGCACCGAACTAGTTCCCTCTTTATTAGGGGATCCAAAACCAATTTTAGTTTTCATACAAATTAAAGTCGGCTTGCTATTCTGTTTAATTGAATCTTTAATTGATTTATCTATTTGTGAAAAGTTATGTCCATCTACATTATCGATCACATTCCAATCATACGACATGAACCTTTTTTTTACGTTCTCGGTATATGCTAGGGATGTATCGCCATCAATAGAAATATTATTCATATCATAGAATACAACGAGCTTACTCAACCCAAGCGTCCCTGCTAATGAGCATGCTTCATGTGAAATGCCTTCCATCATGCATCCATCACCTGCAAAAACATATGTCATATGATCAACTATGTTAAATTTTGGTCTATTGAACTCTGCTGCTAGTGATTTTTCAGCAATAGCCATACCTACTCCATTGGCTAATCCTTGACCCAATGGTCCTGTTGTAGTCTCAACACCCGGTGTGATGTCACATTCCGGATGCCCTGGAGTGATAGAGTTAAGCTGTCTAAAATTTTTGATATCATTAATTGATAATTTATATCCTGTCAGATGCAATAAAGAATACAACAACATTGACCCGTGTCCGTTAGATAGAACAAAACGATCTCGATTCATCCAATCAGGATTATTAGGATTATGCTTTAAATATTTCGTCCATAAAATAAACGCAATGTCTGCCATTCCCATTGGTGCGCCAGGATGCCCTGACTTAGCGCGCTCGACAGCATCAACACTCAGAAATCTGACGGCATTGGATAAATCAATTTTTCTCATAGTTTATTTTCTCCATTTTATGGAACATCCTATGCTTGGTTGTTGAATATCTGGGCCTTTTTTTGTCCTGGCTACACTAAACATTGCACGAAATAGATCACTCTGATTCGGATTATTATTCTTCTTTGGTCCCCTGTCATCAAACCTCCCTCTGTACTGTAGTTCATTATCAGAGTTGTACCCAAAGAAATCTGGCGTGCATACTGCNCCATAAGACTGAGTAGTTTTTTGACTTTCATCATATAAATANGGAAAACCAAAACCGTATTTTTTAGAAATTTTTTGCATATTTTCATATGAATCATCAGGGTATGAGACTGTATCGTTTGGCATAATCGCTACAGTATTCATGCCTTTCATGGCTAGNACATCTGTCTCAACTACTAGCTTTTCAACGATTGCTAATACATATGGACAATGATTACATATAAACATTACTAGGAGGCCATTTTTACCCATGCATTTCTCAAGAGTCCAATAAGAGCCATCTACCCCCAATAAGTTGAAATCATGGGGTTTTTTGCCAAAATCACATACTGGAGTAGATAATTCTACCATTTCAAATAATTGAATAACCCCGCTTGCTCGATTATCATATATACATTATCATTAATTGTTTTATTATAGATGTTGATGATATAATACATCATTTTTGACTAACATAGTATCTTATGACCAACTCAAATTTATCAAAAAGCAAGCAGAAGAAAATTGANGAGCTGATAGAGACAGGGAGAAAACAAGGATTCCTGACCGTATCTGACATTAATGATTTACTTCCCAATAACCAGTTTGAACAAGATCAGATTGACCAAGTAACTAAAATNATAACGGACCTGAAAATTAAAGTAGTTGACTCTACAAAAGAGGCTGTAAGCGAACCTATTCTGAATGATGATGAAATAACGGATGACGAAGATAGTGAAATTACAGTAGATGAGGCCGTTGAGGTATTATCTAGTTTAGATGAGGAATTTGGGAGAACCTCTGATCCAGTTAGAATGTACATGAGGGAAATGGGTACTGTTGAATTATTGAACAGGGCCGGTGAAATTATCATCGCAAAAAAAATTGAAGAAGGTCAGAAATTAATCTATCAAGCAATACAGCGTTTTCCTGAATCAGCAGCATTTTTTACAGAGGTATTTGAGAATATAGAGAATGAAGATGAAATAGACTCACTTATCTCAGATTACATACTTGATATCAAAAGTGATGTAAATGAGGAATTTAAAAGTGATCAAATACCTAANAATGTNCCGGTAATCAAAGAAGAAGAAATTAAAGCAGACGAAAAGGATAATGTCTCAGGATTATCTGAAGATNATAGTGTTGACGANGATGGCGAGGAAGATGTAATAGATAAGTCTATTGATAAAGAGTTAGTAATNAACTCTGTGAATGAAATTAATGGCTTATATCTCGAATACTGTACTTATAAGAAAAAGGATAATAAGAAATATAAAAAGGCATTTGATGAAATAACAGAAAAAATATCTAATTTTAAATTTACAAGTTTGTTTAAAGAAAAATTAACTCAACGTATTGAGAAGTTTACAGCACTAATAAGTAGGTATGAAAGAGAGATTGTAAAAATATGTTTGGATACATTAAAAGTTCCTAAGAAGGAACTCATTAGTAATCTTAAAGATGGTGTTGATGACCTAGCTTTTCTTGACACGTACTTTGAAAAATCNAAAAAAAGCAAGGAAGACAAGGAACTCGCAANAAATCAAATATCGAAATTCCAAAAGAAGTTGAAAGCGATTGAAGAGGATCAAGATATTTCGATTGCTGAAATTAAAAGGATTAATAAAGATAGAAGATCTGGTGAACTCAAAGAGAGAAATGCAAAAAAAGAAATGGTTGAGGCAAATCTCAGATTAGTAATTTCGATCGCTAAAAAGTATACAAATAGGGGATTGCAATTTCTTGATTTAATCCAAGAAGGNAATATAGGTCTAATGAAAGCCGTTGATAAATTTGAATACAGGAGAGGTTATAAATTTTCTACCTACGCTACATGGTGGATTAGGCAAGCAATAACAAGATCAATAGCAGATCAAGCNAGAACAATCAGAATCCCTGTGCATATGATTGAGACTATCAATAAATTGAATNGAATTCAGAGGAAACTTCTTCAAGAAAACGGTAAGGAAGCGACGCCAGAGGAACTAGCGGTGCATATGGAAATGCCTGAAGATAAAGTAAGAAGGGTGCTAAAAATTGCTAAAGAGCCAATTTCAATGGAATCGCCAGTTGGGGATGATGAAGACTCTCACTTAGGTGATTTCATAGAAGATGAGAATGCTGAAAAACCGCTAGATGAAACTATAAATAGTGGTCTATCAGACTCTACNAGAGAGATACTATCCAGTCTAACTCCAAGAGAAGCNAAAGTCCTNCGGATGAGATTCGGTATAGACATGAATACAGATCATACACTAGAGGAAGTNGGTAAACAGTTTGATGTTACACGTGAGAGAATACGTCAAATTGAAGCTAAAGCTCTCAGAAAGCTCAGACACCCATCAAGAGCTCATAATTTAAAAAGTTTTTTGGATAATGACTGATATTGCAATTTTTGCAGCTGGTTGTTTCTGGGGGATTGAAGAAAAGTTCTTATCGACCGACGGAGTTATAGAAACAGAGGTCGGCTACATAGGTGGTAAAACTGAGAACCCTAATTATAAAGAAGTATGTGCTGGTGANACATATCATGCAGAAGCTGTAAGAGTACACTTTAAACCTGAGATCGTANCTTATGATCAATTATTAGATATTTTTTTTGATATACATGACCCAACTACGCTTAATAGACAAGGTCCAGATTTTGGCACACAATATAGATCAGCAATTTTTTATTTAAATGACTTTCAAAAACTATCAGGTCAAAATAAAATAAAAAAACTTAATGAAGATAAATATAATGAAAAAATTGTTACAACTATAGAAAAAGCAGATTCTTTTTGGATAGCAGAAGAATATCATCANAAATATATNCGGAAAAAGAAACAAAATAGTTTCTTCAGTTAGGGCCTGTAGCTCAGTTGGTTAGAGCAGTGGACTCATAATCCATTGGTCGGAGGTTCGAGTCCTCCCGGGCCCAATTAGANCTTTTTTTAGGAACGAATCATCATTAAATCTACATTCATTTTTATAAGAAACATCTTTTTACATACCATAGAATTCCAAGCTTGATATACTCTAAATATGGAAGAGCAAAATAAGAAAGAGTTATTTGAAAAAGCTATAAAACTCCATCAAAATGGTGACTTAGAAGAAGCAGATAAAATATACTTGTCAGTTCTTGATCAGGACAATGATAATTTTGCTGCGAACTTTCTCCATGGTTGTATTTTGTCGGATAAATCTGAATTCAGAGAATCCATAAACTTCTTTGAGGTTGCCTTGCGTGCCCAGCCAGAAAATTTTGATGTTAATAATAGTCTAGGAGTAGCGTATAAGAATTTGGGAGACTTCTCAAAATCAGAAAAATATTTCATTAAGTCAATTACGATAGATTCAAATAATTATCAAGCATACTTTAACTGTGCGAATGTATATAGCGATATGCATGATTACAAATCAGCTATCGAATTTTTTAGAAATGCCATAAAGATTAATGAAGATTTTGCAGAAGCTCATCAAAGACTAGGTGAAACATACCAAGAACTGTACAAAGAAGATAAGAATGAGAAACACATAATTAACTCTATTGAGTGTTTCAATATCATTTTAAAAAAACAGCTATCATTCAATATTCCAGAGTTTAAATCTAATGCTACGTTAATATCACTGGCTCTGTCATATTTATGGCTAGGAGATATAGGAAATGCCGACAAATATTTCAAAGAATTAAATACAAAGAACTATAATGATAATCAATATATGGCAAGTTACATTGATAATTATTTGATGACAGAGAAAAGTATAACCACATTGATAACACATGAATATGAGCAGCTGACGTATATAGATAGTGACACGGATGAAATTAGGAATACTAAATTTACAAAAGAATACTACCAAGAACTAAAAGAACTCTATTTAAGCATAAAAAATAACACGTTCAAAATTACTGATGTGTCTGAGAACATTAAGGCGCAGATACCGAAAATAATATACAACAAAGCACCAAAAGTGAATTCAGATAATTTAATCAATGAAAAAAACAATATAAAGAAATTAGAATTAGAATATCTTGAAAGTAATCCCGAAGTTTTAGTTGTTGACGATTTTCTGTCATCCGAGTGTCTGCATGAAATACAGAAGTTTTGCAGGAATGCAAATATATTCAAGTACCCATATGAGAATGGATATTTAGGTGCTTTTTTAGCTAGAGGTTTGTCTAATAAATTTATATTAAAACTTAGTGAAGATATAAGACTTTCATACAAGAACATATTTAATGATACGAAATTAGTGCAAGCCTGGATTTATAAGTACGATAGTAATAAAAGAGGGATAAATATTCATGCGGACCCAGCCAAAATAAACGTAAATTTCTGGGTAACTCCAGATGAAGGTAATCTTAATCCTGATAGTGGTGGATTAAAAGTATGGAATAAAATCCCACCAGATGACTGGGATTTTCATCAATACAATTCGGGTGTCGAGAAAATGAAAAAGTTTTTGTCCGATAACAAGTCAATTGAACAAACCATACCGTACAAAGAAAATAGAGCTGTNATATTCAACTCCAAATTATTTCATTCTACAGATGAATTCAGATTTGATGATAGTTATAAAAATAGAAGGCTTAATATCACTTTCTTATATGAGTGANTGATCAATACNAATATCATCGTAAATANNCCTATGGATACTTTCGTTTNAGTAAAAAATTATTAATGACGTAACTAAGAANAATTATCAGTAAAGATCCTGGAATAATCGATTGTAACAAAAAGTCATAACTATGGTTTGATAATATGACAGCGATGGGGTTACCACCAGCAGGTGGATGAACAANATCTAGGGCTATCATGAGGAAAATCCCTATACCAACCGATATCGCTATCAAAAGATATGCTGGTCCAGAAAATATACTAGTGATTACCACAGCTGGAAATGCTGTTATAAAATGACCGAAAAAGATATTGATGGGATGTGCGAATGGATTGTCTGGAAAGCCATACGTAAGGACTAAAGTTGCCCCAAAAGATACCACCAGCAACATTATAGATATATGAAATAAGGACAAGTAAGCCAATATTCCGATAGTAAGCATGGAGGCAAATCCAGCTATAAGCGCATTAAAGACCTTAGTTTTGTATGAACCCATGAATGAATACTACAGATAGAGGGAAATATAGCAAATTTAAGACAATTTGGGTCTTTTAAAGCATTGATTTATAGAGACAACTAGATATTGTGGGTAATCCTGTGGGTAATGAGGTATAAAGATATTTCGTTAAAAGACTTTACAACTTGATAACTATATAATAATATACTTATATACCTCCTTCGTAGAGCCAGCACGGATGCTGGCTTTATATTTTCAAATAGGTTCCTACTTTTAATTCATATAATGAAACAGAATCAGTTGTATTTATTCCAAATAAGACTGATATTGCTCTGATAGTATTCCCATGGGAAACAATCAAAATATTTCCAGAATTTGGTAATTCTTCCAGAAAAGGTTTCACTCTCTCACTCACGTCTTTGAGACTTTCACCATTGGGTGGACTGGTATGCCATCCTCTTCTTGCAGCACGATAGCCATCTTCGCCTTCTACATCTTTAACCTGATCCTTATTTTTTTCAGACCAATCACCATAACTTCGCTCTTTGATTCTATCATCAACAATGATTCTATCTTCATCTACTAATATTTTTGCTGTTTGGTGTGCACGCCTTAAAGGAGACGAATAAATGTGTGAAAAATTTACTTTATCGAGTTCTTTCTTCAACTCACCAGCCATGGTAATGCCGTGTTCAGTTAAAGGTGGATCATGCCACCCAGTAAAAAGTTTTTTTTGATTATACTCAGATTGAGCATGTCTTACGAACCACAGAGTTCTATTCATTTTTTTCTCTCATTGTCCTCATTAGAATTAATATCATCATATATAACTTCACTAGATACTTTTCTATTTTTACTTATAATCTTCGAGAATAAAATACCTAATTCAAAAAGAATCCAAATAGGGATAGCTAGTAGTGTTTGAGATACTACATCTGGTGGAGTTAATAGCATTCCAACAACAAATGCCCCAACTATCACATATGGCCTTTTCTTGGATAGACTTTGAGTAGTGCTGACATTAGTAATAACTAACAAAATTGTGATAATTGGAACTTCAAATGCGAAACCAAAGGCAAAAAATAATGTGATGACAAAATCCAAATATCTGCCTATATCAGTCATAACAGCAATTCCTGTTGGCGCTATACTAATAAAAAAAGCAAATAACAATGGAAATACGACAAAGTAGGCGAAAGCAGCACCTAANTAGAATAGCAAACTACTTGAAATCAGTATTGGTAATACAAGCTTCTTCTCCTTATCGTACANTCCTGGTGCTGTAAACATCCAGATATGGTATAAAAGATAAGGAATAGATATAAACACTGACAAAATCATAACGAGTTTAAATGGAATGAAAAACGGTGAGGCAACATCAATTGCAATCATCGAGCTATTTTGTGGCAAATTNCTTATAAGTGGATCCGCNAGTTGATTATATATAAGATCTGAAAANGGAAATAAGAATAAGAAAACAACTAATATAAATATAAGTGACTTAGTAAGTCTTGTTTTTAACTCTTGAAAGTGAGGTACTAATGATTTNAATGAGTTGTCAGTATCTATATTTTTGGACATAACTCACTCCTCGTCTTGTGCTTTTTTNATCTCTTTTTCTAAATTTTTGATTTGTGACTTTTGNTCATTAACAATTTTATTAATCTCACCAGTCGCATCGTCACTCTCTTGTTGTATGGAATCTTTNAGCTCAAAAAAATATCTTTGAAGTTTCCCAAACCACTTACCTAANAAACCAGCGACTACAGGCAGCTTGTCAGGACCAACCACNAATAACANTAATAAAAATATTAGGAAAAGTTCCCAAAAGCCGATATCAAACATTGTTGTTATTTATCTTCTTTNGATGATCTTTCTGATACAACTTTATCGTCAGANTTTTCATCTCTAGACGACTTCTTAAAACTTTTTATTGCTGATCCAAGGTCTGCACCAACATTTCTCAATTTTTTAGTTCCAAAAAGAACTATGACTATTATTAAAATTAATAATATAGACCATGGTGAAATTCCGCTTAACATAATTTACCTCATTTTTTTCTAGATGCTTTNTCTTCTATTCCTGATACTCCAAAACGCTTCTCTAGTTCCATAAGGATATCACTAGCATCCATATCATTCAAAGACATTGATACAAGTGTATGGAACCATAAATCAGCTGCCTCATGNATTATATCTTCTCTTTTCCCAGAATTTATAGCCTCTATAAACTCTGCCGCNTCTTCTATAATCTTGGAATTAATCTTACTATTTCCCTCAGCAAAGAGTGATGATACATATGAGTCCTCAGGCATCTCCATCTTTCTTTTGCTTATNATNGCGCTTAACTTTTCTAGAATCTCTGCTTTTGATCGAGNGTTCATATAATTAGGGTAGCACAATTCANATTATGCGTCGTACCAATACTCCATGCTTTTCTAAGTATTCCTTTGCTTCTCCAATGGTGAAATCATTAAAGTGGAAGATACTAGCAGCAAGTATAGCATCTGCCCTTCCATCTACGACTGCTTCTACGAAATGATCTAGNGTNCCTGCNCCTCCTGATGCNATAACAGGTATAGTTACACTATCAGAAATCTCACGTAATAAGCTGTTATCAAAACCATCTTTAGTACCATCACGATCCATGCTTGTCACNAGCAATTCTCCAGCACCTCTCTGCTCTAATTCTTGAGCCCATTTAACTGCATCTAAAGATGTTGCCTTTCTCCCTCCATGTGTATAAACATGCCATTTATTTTTTTCACTCANTTTGGCATCGATAGCTGCAACGATACATTGACTACCAATTCTCGATGAAGCCTCATTAATTATGTCTGGTTTTAATACGGCTGCGCTATTAATAGCGATTTTATCTGCCCCAGCATTAAGAAGTGTAATAATATCACTAAACTCTGAAACTCCGCCACCTACTGTCAATGGTATAAAAACCTCATTAGCAACACGTTCCACGGTATCTATNATTGTTTTTCTGCTTTGATGTGTAGCGGTAATGTCAAGAAATGCNAATTCATCTGCACCCATAGAATCATATTTTTTTGCGACTTCTATGGGATCACCAGCATCTTTTATATCAACGAAGTTGACACCTTTGACAACTCTTCCATTATCAATATCTAAGCATGGGATAATTCTTTTTGTNTATGACATTANTTACTACTCATATNTATAATATCGTCAATAGNTACTCTATTCTCATATAGCGCTTTACCAATTATTAATCCATTAATACCATTNGANGCTATGGATTGTATAAGTTTAATATCATCAATAGANGAAACCCCACCAGATGCAATTATAGGNATGGATATCTTAGANGATACATTCAATAATAGCTCTTTGTTCACTCCGTTTAGCATGCCNTCTTTACTTACATCNGTNACAACAATTTCTTGTATTTGGTTTTCCATGAGATTCTTAAAAAAGTCTTCCATCCTATAATCAGAGTTTTCAATCCAGCCATTAGTGGTAAGGTTGTCATTCTTGATAGCAATATCAACGATTACNATTNTTCTTAAATCTTCAGGAATTGAAGCTANAAAATTTGANGACGATAAGGCTATTGTTCCTATAATGACTTTATCTATTCCAATATTNTGATATTTCTGAATTGAAGNGATGTCTCTTATGCCTCCACCAACCTGAATATAAAAATCGGGAAATCTTTCTCTTATCTTAGATATTGTAGAGANATTTACAAGCTTGCCAGTTTTNGCTCCATCTAAATCGACAATGTGTAAATTTCTTAATCCTTTATCATACCAATCNGACGCGACTGATGNTGGATCATCAGAATATGTGGTGACTTGATTATAATCACCGCCTGAGAGTCTAACACATTTACCGTCTATAATNTCTATNGCTGGCAGTAGTTTCATTCATATTCNCCAATCAATAAAATTTCTNAGAAATTTTAAGCCATCATTTGAACTTTTCTCTGGATGAAATTGAACTGCNATAATATTATCTTTCTGCAAACTAGAGANAAATCTTGANCCATAATCTGTATAAGACATTATAACATCAGAATTTTCTGTAGAAACATAGTAACTGTGCACAAAATAGAAATATGAGTTATTTTGTATAGAATTCCAAATTGGGTTTTCTCTGACATAATTAACTTTACTCCAACCCATGTGTGGTAATTTAATTTTTTCTTCATTAGATGACGATATGCGGTTTACGCTACCAGTGAAAATATCCAGACATTTGGTATTGTCTTCGTCACTATATGTCATTAACACCTGTAACCCCATACAGATACCCAGAAAAGGTTTCTGCATAATAATGGTTTTAAGTGCCTCAATATCAAAATTATTATTTAAATTGTTTATACANGATTGTGCTGCACCTTGACCTGGAAATACTATTTTATCACTTGAATCAATTTCTTTTAGACTATTAACAATTTTAATCTTATCATTTCTTGACGAGACCTTATTTAGTGCTTTTGCTACACTATGAATATTACCCATACCATAGTCGATAATACAAACTTGTGACATTAAAGTTTTTCTTTAGTTGAAGGAATCTTATTTAAATTCCTTGGATCAAGTTCCACGGCAACCTTAAGAGCTTTTCCAAATGCTTTAAAAATGGTCTCTGCAATATGATGAGAATTACCGCCTCTTAGGTTATCAATATGAACTGTAGCTTTTGCATGATTGACAAAACCATGGAAAAATTCTTGAATCAAGTCGATGTCAAAATCACCCACCCTCGACCGAGGATACGATACGTTATATTGTAAACCAGGTCGACCAGAAAAATCTAAAACTACTCTTGATAAAGACTCGTCTAAAGGAACATATGATGAACCAAATCTATTGATTCCAAGTTTATCACCCAGTGCTTTATCTATGACTTGACCTAATACAATACCAACATCTTCTACGGTGTGATGTGCATCAATTTCTAAATCACCTTTTGCATGAATCTTCAGGTCCATCATCCCATGTCTTGCTACTTGCTCAAGCATATGTTCTAGAAATGGTAAATCTGCTTTAAGATCAGCGCTTCCACTACCATCTAAATCTACTGTGGCTATTATTTGCGTCTCTTTTGTGTCTCTTTTTACTTCTGCTTCACGATTTTTCATATGCTATTTGTAACATATTAGTGAGATATAAGCCATTTTTTTACATGAGATACTAGTGATTCATCTCTATCTGTATAGTAATGATCCGCACCTCTAATTTCAAAATTTGTAAGTAAATTGTCACCTAAACCTTGAAAGTATTCTGCGTGCTTTTTTACTGAGCCATGGTCATCTTGGCCGTATATGTTTAATATGGGTATACGAAATAAACGGTAGTCTAAGTATTCATCAGCTATTTGATTTTTGTCCACTGCCCCAGCGCCTATTAACGTAATTGTTTTTATATTTTTTATACCGTTGCTTTTTAGATACGACATGAGCATGTGAGCTCCACAACTATGCGCAATTATGTTTAGNTCTTGATGATTTGATGAAATTTTATCAATGATTGCGAGTATTCTAGCATCAGAATATTTAAAGATTCTTTGATAGTCATAATACGTAGAATTTTTATCTAATACTGGCAATTGTATTGAGAAAATATTATATCTCTCTTGAAGTCCATCCTTTAATGGATTCATTACTTGTGGTTCATTCGGGTATAACCCCCTCCCGTGTAATAGAAGAATAGATTTATTATTATCTTTTGTGTTTGATAAGATCTTAAATGTTTTTCCTGATTTTAATTTAATTTCATCTATATCAGAGTCGAACTGTAAATCCAGTATCTGTTCNCTAATATTAGACTCTCTTTGGTAATTTGGNTCGTGGCTNATNATGTCACATGANGNNATCAAAAAAGTTAATATAATAATTCTANCCATTTAAATCATTTGGATTTTTNAATATTTTNANNATTTTCTCTGTGATACCCGGCTCNAGTAAAGAGTGNCCTGCATCTTGAATNACAAANATTTCAGAATTTTNATANGAGTTATGAAGGGCNAANGCTTGATTAATCGGACANACNACATCATATCTCCCATGCACAATGTAACATTTTATATTTTTAATTAAATTNATATTCTCCAGAATTTNATTTTCTTTAATNAAACAATTATTTATAAAAAAATGTGATTCAATTTTTGCCAAAGAGATTGCACATTTATTNAACTGNTCCACAACTTCCNTTGANGGAAGTAATGATGANCAATTACCTTCCCACTCTGCCCATTGATTACAATATTTTTGTGATNGANTTTTATCNNTAGAATGTATTTTTTTNTGNAAAGACTNCAGAATATCTTCTTTTTCATTNTCTTNTANACCNTCTAAGAATTTTTTCCAATANTCTGGAAAAATNTCATGCGCNCCAGATTGATAGAACCATTTGATATCATTAGATCTACANAAAAATATACCCCGNAGGACNAGCGAANGTACAGTCTCNGGATANGCCTGTGAATATAGAAGAGCAAGTGTGGANCCCCATGACCCTCCATANATTATCGTCTTCTTGACTGCGAGNTGNTCTAATAACACTCTAATATCGTTNATGAGTTTTTGAGATGTATTGTTNTCACAAGATGCAAAAGGTTTTGATTTACCAGAGCCTCTNTGATCAAATATTATTATTTTATATATAGNAGGGTCAAAATATCTTCTNTAAATTGGGTTCGATCCNGCGCCNGGNCCACCATGCAAGAATAATACTGGTAGACCGTCNGATTTACCAGANANCTCCACATATAAAGAATGNCCATCGCCTGTATCTAGGTAGAATTCTTCAAAAGGTTNTATNTCATTGAAAAGATTCACACTGTATATTAAGCCANATATTGAAGCAAAAAAACATATTANNATGAGAATTACTTTTTTNAATANGGATAATCTTTGCCTGGCTCTCTAGTTTGAAATATTCTNAAACTCCACATATATTCACTTTTATTTTTGAGTATCATATTTTCAAAACANGNATTNAGAGTCCTCGCATCATCGTGTANTGATTTTGTTGGNAAATTAATNAACTCATCCCCAAGGTAAGTTATGTATTTATCTGATTCAGAGCTATATATNTTCACACAAGGNATCACAGAGCAATTAGTTANNTCAACCATTTTTCTTATNGATACTAAAGTTGACTTTCTCTCATCAAAAAAGTCNGCNAAATNNGATTCTTTTGTATCAAGNTCNTCATCACCAATNTAGTAAAANATATTTGGCTTTTTAAGATTTTGTATNACCGACTTATAAGGAAAGTTATTCCTAGAGAATATAACTGCATTNTCATCAGATTTGCATCTAGATCTNCCAATNAACCAATTAATTAATTTATTTCTAAAGGGTTTATACATACTAATTACCGGATACTNTGAAATAGATCNTCCTCCAAAATCAAGAGAGGTTGTATGTATAGTTAGGAGNATTACNCCTTTNCCTTTTNTNAGAGCATTATCTANAANAGNCGTATTTTTAATTNCACATANNTTTCGTANCGATGCACTACTTCTCCACCAAAGCGCGGACATNTCTANNAATGATCTTCCTAAATTACAAAAATATTTTTTCGCAAGANTTNTTCTCTCATTTNAATGTTGATCTNTGAAACACATAGAAAGATTTACAAGGACAATGTTGCGNCGTTTTTTATTTGTNTGATAAATAANCATTCCAAGACCCTTTCCAAGTAGAANNCTAAATGAATTTGGCATAAATCCAATAAAAAGAGAGAAGAATATTNCAATCCANGTTAACCAATACTGNGGATANATAAAATCNTAACTNAATTTCTCTGCTTNTTGGGGCAANTANCCTAANGGATTTTTTTCAGANCANAATGGCTTTTCTTTAATCATAAAAAATATTTTTAATATTTCCAAAAGTATGGTGTAAAAATTATNAGTAATGTATAAATTTCNAGCCTACCTAANAGCATAGCAAATGNTAAAACNCTCTTTGAAAAAATAGATAGTGANTTATAATTTTCAATTACTGTCCCTGCGCCTGGNCCAAGATTATTNAAACAAGCTGCAGTAGATGAAAATGCTGAAGTTGCATCAAGTCCAGANAACATAAGAATTAANGATAATANGATATATGATATTAAATAAAATATAAAAAATAGTGAAAGATTACTNGATACATCATCTGTAACGACTTGATTATTTATTTTGACNGGNACNTCTGCNGATGGGTGTATTATTTTNAATAACCCTCTTTTAAGNTGTTTNAGTATNAATAGAATTCTTATNACTTTAATCCCCCCACCTGTAGAACCAGCACAAGCNCCTATGAANCTCAAAAAGACGAGTATNCTTATAATAAAAAAAGGCCACTCNCTATACGATGTNGANACAAAGCCTGANGTNGTTATAAAGGATATTNTTTGNAAAATTAAGTCANNTATAGATATATTCTGTGAAGAANTNAAATATGAATAAAATGATAGTAANAAAATTGATCCGAGTATAATNGCAAAATATAATTTTGATTCTGANTCCTCNAAATANACTCTCAGACTCTTATTTTTAAGTGAAAGAAAATGCAANATGAAATTNAAGGCNGAAAGNATCATAAATATCATNCANACCANTTCTATGTATANATTTTGAAAATANGCAATACTNGCGCTATGTGTAGAAAATCCACCTATGGCAATTGTGGAGAAGCTATGTGCCACAGCATCAAACATAGTCATACCTGCTAGATAGTATAATAAGGCACATAAGATGGTTAAACCTAAATAAACTCTCCATAAATTTTGAGCAGTTTCTGCAATTCGAGGAGATATCTTGTTATCTTTAATAGGGCCTGTTGACTCCGCTTTATATAGTTGCATCCCGCCAACACCAAGCATAGGTAAAATTGCTAAAGCTAAGACAACTATTCCCATTCCACCGAACCACTGGAGTAGCTGACGATAAATGAGGATTGAGGGAGACAAGTTATCTAACGAGACAATTACAGTTGCGCCTGTCGTTGTCCAGCCAGATACTGATTCAAAAAACGCATTAGATAAAGACATTGATAAATCTTTATCAAAAACAAATGGAAATGATCCAAAGAAACTCAAGGATACCCAAAACATGACTACAATTAANAATCCCTCTTTTGTCTTAATTTCAGAAATNTCGGTANCATTNAGATTNGGAAAATACATNATNGAACCAAAAAAAANAATTATTANAAATGAATAAACAAAAGATAAGATATTTTCATCCGANTAGGCTAGAGANACAGTCATTGGNATNATGAGTATNAGNGCAAATGTTAAAAGCATCATGCCGATAGTTTTNTTTATTAGAGGNTAATTCATAGATNANAAAAACCCGACGCTAACTTGAAAAAGTTTTTCTATAAGTGGGAGCTCNTTTTTATCAAATNCAAAAATNATTACATGNTCCTCTGCATTTATNTCTACNTCCTCATTNGCTAAAATNACATTATCATTTCNGACTAGTGCTCCTATGATGATAGATTNAGGGAGTTTAAGGTCTGATACTTTTTTACCNACAATCTTGGATGTCTTCTTATCCCCATGTGCAATAATTTCCATGACTTCACCATTAATTTCACCAATCCTATTTACACTTACAATATCACTTGTTCTNACAGAAGCTAATAAAGANCCTATGGTTACATCTTCNGGTGANACTACAACATCTATTTCTTTAGAGACTANATTTCTATATGANGACTTATTCACNATCGCAATTGTTTTCCCAGCACCCATNTCCTTAGCCAGCTTAGCGGATAATATATTTGCTTGATCATCACTTGTAACAGCACAAAAGTANTCNACCTCATTAATATTCTCATTCTTAAGCATAGTTTCATCAGCAATATCGTTATGCAANACAACTGTATCTGACAAGTTTTCAGAAATATTCTTTGCAACGCTTTTATTNTTTTCTATTACTTTNAAACTATAAGTACCCTCNAACTTTCTTGCCAACGTNGATCCAACACGACCTCCACCAGCAACCATAACATTATGTGGCTTATCAGCAACNTTNCTTANTTCACTCATAAAACGCATNTTCTCCTCTGTTGCAATAAACAAGACATCATCNCCAGGCATAATAAATGTATCACCATCTGGTATTAGATATTTTTTTTCACGAAAAATAGCAACGACTTTTACATCTACGTTTGGTAAATGATCTTTAAANTCAGATAGTCTTTTTCTNGCAAGNGGNCCATTTGATANNACTGTAGCTGCTATAACATGNACTCGTCCNGANGCAAATTTGAAAGCTTGNAATGCTCCTGGNTGATCAATTATATTTTTAACGTAATCCGTGACTAGTAGATTNGGGCTAATTACNTCNTTNATAGAAAAATAAGTTTTGTCAAATCCATCNTCATCACTTANGTATTCATTTGCTCTTAACCTTGCGATACGTTTAGGGACATTAAAAATATTTTTAGCTATATGNCATGCTGCCATATTNACCTCATCATTTCCTGTAACAGCTATTACCATATCAGAATTNTCTGCNTCAGCTAGTTTTTGAATNCTTGGATGAGCTGCAAGACCNTGGATTGTTTTAATGTCAATTTTCTCTTTTAAATTATCAAGAACCGACTTGTCTATATCTACAAGAGTGATGTCATTTCCNTCATCAGATAAAATTTTTGCAACGGATGAACCTACTTGACCGCCACCAAAAACTATAATTTTCTTCATTATCTGTCTTGCGTTAAATTGTTGAATTCATTCTACACCAATCNTAAGAAATTATAAGACTTTAAACGNTTTATTTTATTTAAAAATTCTTGAGTTTCATANTAAATACTGAATTTGAGTTATTAAGGTCCCTTGCAGATATCAGTTTAGAGCCTGGTAATTGCAGTTTTTTNATTTTAANAACACCATCNCCTGCTCGGATAGATAAATACTCAGAATCTAAANATATTACCTGCCCAGGTTGATNATTATCATTTGTAATTTCAAAATCNACATCATATATTTTTATAATNTGATCAAATANAACNGCCTCAACAACTGGCCANTCAATGAATGCTCGAACTTTTCGTGATATTTCAAGACAANTATCTGTCCANTTGATTTTTCCTTCATCTTTTTTTATCTTTTTTGCNTAACTTATATTTGTNGTATCCTGATCCCTTGTATGACAACCATTTTCAATACTATCTANTACATTTAATANTTCNTGTGCTGCAAGATTAGCTAATTTCTCTTGNAANGTTATACAATTATCTGAATCTTCNATATNAATCTTTTTCATTTCTACAATTTTNCCAGTNTCAATNTTACTGTCCATCATAAAAAAAGTTANGCCGATGNTAGTATCACCATTTAAAATAGCTCTTTGAATAGGGGANGCTCCTCTCCATTTNGGCAATTCAGAGCAGTGTATGTTCAGAGCGCCATATGAAGGTATTTCTAAGAGAACATCTGGNANAATTTTTCCATANGAGAAAATAATTNCCANATCTGGTTTGTAATCTTNNATTCTTTTAATCCANNCATCATCATTAAGTNTNTTAGGNTAATGTGTTTCGATANAGATACTCTCGCTAAATNCTCCAANAGGAGTTTTTTTATTTTTATTTCTTTTAGTNGANTTTATATCTTGAGTAACGACAGAAACAACCTCATTTGAACTATCTACAAGAGATTGCAGTACAATTTTTGAGTACTCAGGACTTCCAAAATAAATTATTTTCAATAGACTAGCCTAAAGTTATCTTCCTATATTGAGTAAGGAACTTTGTCACGTTTAACTGTTTTACCTTGTGATTTAAGTTTTTCTATTTTTTTTGCTATNCGTTCTCGTTTNAGTTCAGATATATAATCAACAAATANCTTNCCNTTTAAATGATCAATTTCATGTTGAATGCAAATGGCAAGCAACCCCTCTGCTTCATTAGTATACAACTTACCATCTATGTCACTAGCCTCGTACTTAATATAATTATAACGCTCAACTTGCTCATAGAAACCAGGCACGGATAAACAGCCCTCTTCAGACTGAATTTTATCTGTTTTCTTTATAATATCTGGATTAATCAAAATCAGAGGTTTATCACGTGTTTCACTGACATCTATGACAATTAATCTTTTCTTAATATTGACCTGAATAGCAGCCAGCCCTATACCTTTAGACTGATACATTGTCTCTAGCATCTGGTCCCCCAATTTTCTCAAATCATCATCAAAAACTGTTATTTTATCAGCAATTTGTCTAAGCCTAGGGTCAGGATAATGTAGTATTTCTAATAAAGCCATAATCAAAAAAATCAAAAAAATATTGTAATGGTAATCATTTTAATAGTATAAAGTAAAAAAATACACATAAAATAATAATGTACTATGAAAAATTTGCTGATTGTAGAGTCACCCACTAAAGTTAAATCTATCGAGAAATTCCTTGGTAAAGATTTTAAAGTTCTTGCATCTGTCGGTCATGTGAGAGATCTAATGGCAAGCTCCAGAAAAGGGATAGATGTTGAAAATAATTATTCTCCTGTCTGGAAGATCTCTAAAGATAAAAAAGATGTTATGAATGAGATAAAAGAGGCGTCGAAGGAAGCAGAAAATGTCTATTTTGCGACTGACCCAGACCGTGAAGGAGAGGCTATTTCAAAACATATATTTGAGATTTTGGAAAAAGCAAAACTTCTTAAAGGAAAGAATACGTTTAGGGTCGCATTTAATGAAATTACCGAGAGTGCAGTAATAGATGCCATAAATAATCCGAGGGAGATATCTAATGATTTATGGAATGCATATGTAGCAAGACGAACGCTTGATTACCTAATGGGTTATGATATTTCAGAATTCTTATGGAAAAAAGTCAGTAGNCTTGCTAGAGGTGGACGAGTTCAAAGNCCAGCACTAAGACTAATTGTAGAGCGAGAAAAAGAAATAGACAACTTCGACCCAATTGAATATTGGAATCTGAGTATAAATGCGTGCAAAGGTAATAATTGTATAGACATTGAACTTGTGGCTATTGACGGTGAGAAAATTAAGAAAAAAAATATTACTAATATAAAAAATGAAAAAGATGCTGGTGATCTTAAAAATGCTATCTCTAAATCAAAAGAGATAGTGGTGAAAAGTTCAAAGACATCAGATAGGAAGATGAAGCCGAAGGCCCCTTTTACAACAGCGTCTCTTCAACAAACTGCATACTCATCACTAGGATTTTCTGTCAGACAAACATCAAGTATTGCCCAAAGATTATATCAAGGTATGCAATTAGGCGGCGATAATGTTGTCGGCCTAATATCTTATATGAGAACAGATTCTACAACACTATCAAAAGAATGTTTAGACGACGTCCAGAAATACATTAAATCGAATCATCCAGCTTTTGCAACTTCTGAAGAGAGGAAATATACAAAAAAAGTGAAAAATGCACAAGAAGCACATGAAGCAATAAGGCCGACATCTATAGAAAATACTCCAGAGAAGGTGAAAAAGTATCTCGAAGATCAAGAGTATAAACTGTATGAATTGATATGGAAAAGAACTGTGGCTTCACAAATGACAGATGCAGTTTATAACCAGGTGACATTTGAATTTAATCTAGAAGAGAAATATGATTTCAAATATTCTGGTTCATTTCTAAAAGAGAATGGGTTCAAGGAAGTTTATAATCTATCTGAGAATGATGAAAAGGATAAAGCTAATAAAAAAATTCTCTCAGATTTGAAAGTGAATGATAATCTAGCCATCAAGTCAGTTAATACAGAACAAAAATTTACACAGCCACCACCACGATATAACCAAGCAAGCTTAATTCAAGCACTCGAAGAACTCGGTATAGGAAGACCTTCGACGTATGTGACAATNATATCGAAGATCTTAGAGAGTAATTATGTAGATCCGGAGAAGAGCAATTTTCAACCNACCGCATTAGCGCGTGTAGTGTGTGATACATTAACTAAACATTTTAGTAAAGATCTTGTAGACTTTGAGTTCACCGCGAGACTAGAGGACAACTTAGATGAAATTGCTAATGGTGATAAAGATGCNATCACATGTATTAAAAGTACATATGAACCGTTTAGATCAAACCTAGAAAATAAACTTGAGACGGTAGATATTTCAGAGCAAAGAGAACTNAAAAATCTTGGTCATCATCCAGAAACAGGAAGACCGATAACAGTAAGATTGACAAAATATGGACCAACGATTCAGATGGGCACTAAAGATGATGAAGAGAAACCGAAGTGGGCTGCATTGATGCCGGAGCAGAAAAAGAATATTGATGGAATAACTCTGGATGATGCCCTCAGACTATTCCAATTGCCTGAAAAAATCGGTGTTTTTGAGGAAACTGATATCCTAATAAATATCGGACCATTTGGACCATATATAAACTGTAAAAAAACGAATGTTTCTGTCAAAGACAAGAGCATTTTCGAATTAACAGAAAAAGAGGCAATAGATCTGATCAAAGAAAAAAGAGAAATAGATGCAAACAAAGAGATAAATATTTTCGAGGACTCCGGGATAAAAGTTTTAAATGGACCTTATGGACCCTATGTCACCGACGGTAAAGTAAATGCAAGNATACCTAAAGATACAGACCCAAAATCTCTTGATGAAACCATATGCAAAGAGATGATCAAGAATGCACCTAAGAGAAGAGCAAGAGGAAGATTTAGAGCAAGGAAAAGATGATCATTGGAACGCCCTCTGAATCTATCGATTTTATAAGATCAGGAAAACTAGTCGCATATCCAACAGAGAGTATCTACGGGATCGGATGTGATCCATTTAATGAGGATTCCGTTGAAAAGATATTCAGANTAAAGGCTAGNCCACGCTCNAAACCATTGATTCTTGTGGGATCCAANATATCTCAACTAACAAATATTGTAGAAATAGAGGATCTATCAGACGAAGTAAGAGACTCATGGCCGGGTCACATCACATGGGTGATACCTTGTAAGGATAAATGTCCACAATGGCTAATGAACACAAATAATAAAACTGTTGCAATAAGGATATCTCAGCATCCGATCATCATTGAAATATGTGACTTATTACAGGGCCCAATAATTTCCACTAGCGCAAATAAAACTAATGAAGAACCTATCAAATTACCAACAGAATTTATGAATGTATTTAATCACGAAATAGATTTCTTAGTTAAAGGAGAGCTCGGAAATCAGACTAATCCTAGTATAATAAAAGAGATGGAAACAGGTTTAATAATTAGAGAATANTTTGGATTTTATCGACATACAAAAAATAGTCAGAAAGCTTCACAAAAAATCACTTAAAACATTTGAAGCTCTGGATAATAATGTATCCAGATCAATTAAGAACTGGCGCTATAAAGATAAAGGTGGAGGGAAAAGTATTGAGCTTCACGATGGAAACGTCATAGAAAAAGGCGCGGTCAATTTTTCTTCCATAGAAGGAAAGTTGATTCCAGGGTCAGCCTTAGCATCGAGAATAAAATCAAAGAATAGAAGTTTTAAAGCAACAGGAATTTCAATTGTGATTCATCCTCAAAATCCTTATGTACCATGCTCGCATTTAAATCTTCGATACTTTGAGCTNGGGTCAAATGAATGGTGGTTCGGAGGTGGTTTCGATCTGACGCCAGTATTTCCGTATGAGGAAGACATTAGACTTTGGCATGCATCTGCAAAGAATGCTTGTGACAAACTTGACAAAAAAGTCTATAAAAAATTTAAAAAAGAATGTGATGAGTATTTTTATTTGAAGCACCGTGATGAAAAAAGAGGTATAGGAGGTATTTTTTTTGACAAACTAAACGTACGAAATAAAGATCAATATATCAAGTTTATTGGCGATGTTTTAGATGCATATTTAGAAAGTTACTGTGAAATCACAAAGAAAAGATCTAAAAAAAGATTCAATAAAAGCCAAAAAGATTTCCAGCTATTCAGAAGAGGTAGGTATGTCGAGTTTAATTTACTTTATGATCGTGGAACTGTTTTTGGACTCCAATCAGGTGGTCGATCTGAATCAATACTAATGTCATTACCTCCGCTGGTCAAGTGGTCTTCAAGAAGCAATAAAACATTTTTGAAGTATGAAACCAACCTCAAAAAATACTTATAACTATTTCTTTAGGAGTGCATTCACAAGTTCAGTATTTGATATTACATCCTTTTCGTTTAGATCTACAATTGCTGTCGTGAGTCTTGACACACAATTTAATTTACCTTGATCGTTACAAATGTCTATATTCCATACATGAACGCTTCTGCCAAGACTAACAGCAGTAGTTTTCCCAGTAACGTACCCACTAGAGACCGGTCTTAAATGATTTGCATTGATTTCAAGACCAACAGCTTTCTGCTTACGCATATCTAGACATAGATTTGATGCGATACTCCCAAGAGATTCAGCAAGAACACATGAAGCGCCACCATGAAGTACTCCCCTGGATTGTCTAGTAGAATCCACAACAGGCATCTTTGCGATAATATAATCTGGGCCTAATTCAATAAATTCTATTCCAAGATGCTTATTAATATTGTTATTTCTGAGAGAAATCACGTGTTCTAAGGTAAAATCTTCGTGCCATATAGTCATAAAACCTCCAATGTTAAAAATCTTGATAGATAAATATAGCATCTTCTCTTAAAATAAAAAATATCAGAGTTAAATATGAAAAGAAGATATCCGAATACAAGAGCGAGAAGACTTAGATCAAAGACATCTATAAGAAATTTGGTGAAAGAAACATCTCTCAATACCAATGATTTAATTCAGCCAATATTCTTAGTAAATGGTAAAAATAAAAAACAAAAAATTAAATCTATGCCTGATATAGAAAGGATGAGTATAGATAACGCTATCAAATATATTAGAAAGTTAAAGAATCTAGGTGTTGGTGCAATTGCACTATTTCCTCACATTGAAAGAAAACTAAAAAGCTCTGATGCGGCAGAATCATATAATCCTGATGGTCTGATTCAAAGAGCAATAAATGAAATTAAAANTAAAGTAGAAAATATNAATATTATAAGTGATGTAGCATTAGATCCTTATACGATACATGGTCAAGATGGATTACTCTCAAAAAAAGGAGAAATTTTAAATGATGAGACAGTAGAGGTTTTAGCTAAACAAGCAGTGAGTCATGCAGCGGCAGGTGCAGATATCGTTGCTCCATCAGATATGATGGACGGTAGAATAAAAAAGATTAGAGAAAGTCTTGAGAGGAATCACTTTAAAGATACTATAATTTTGTCATATGCAGCCAAATATTCATCAAATTTCTATGGCCCATTTAGAGANGCTGTCGGATCTCAGAAAAATCTTGGCTCTAGTAAAAAAGATACATATCAAATGGATTATAGAAATGCTAATGAAGCATTAAAAGAAGTCGAGCTAGATATAAATGAGGGCGCTGATATAGTAATGGTAAAACCTGGGCTGCCATATCTAGATATCGTAAAAGAAATTAAAAATAAGTTTAATATACCAATTTTTGTCTATCAAGTTAGTGGTGAATATTCTATGATAAAAGCTGCTGCTAAAAATGGGTGGCTAAATGAAAAAGAAGTTGTCATGGAGGCGTTAGCTTGTATGAAAAGATCAGGCGCAAATGCTATAATCACATACTATGCTAAGAATGTTTTAGAATGGATGAAGTAAAAAAATTTGCTGTTTTCGGTAATCCTGTTAATCATAGCTTATCACCTTTTATTCATAAAGAATTTGCTAAACAACATAAAATAAACATCCAATATAAACAAATCGAGCCTGAAAGTGATGACTTTGAAACTCATGCGCAGAGTTTTTTCTCTAAAAAAGGTCTTGGAGCAAATGTCACTATTCCATTTAAAGATCAAGCATTTATGTTTGCAGACCAAGCCGATGATATTTCTAAGCAATGTGAGTGTGCTAATACGCTATGGCATGACGGTGGTATGATCAAAGCTTTTAATACTGATGGCCTGGGATTTATAAGTGATTTAAACAATAAAGAAATTATATTGACTGACATGAGCGTATTAATTATCGGAGCCGGTGGATCAGCAAGAAGTATTGCAAATTCATTTGCTAACAAAGAGATCTCAAGTCTAACTGTAATGAGCAGAACACAAGAAAATATCGACAGATTATCTAATCAGTGTTCAGGTATGTTTGATATTAAAAAATATTCTGAAGGACAAAACTTTGACTTAGTAATCAACACAACACCAGTTAGCATGATGAATCGAGAGATCTCATTTCCAAAAGATATAATAAATTCGAATACGATTAGTTATGACCTTTTTTACGCAAGAAATTCAACAAAATTTCAGACTTGGTCAAAAGATAATGGTGCTAAAAATTATTATGATGGTATTGGAATGCTTATTGAGCAAGCTGCCTTGTCATACAAAATATGGAATGATTTTACGCCAGACACAAAATCAATGGAGAAAATGATTAGATCTATATAATGTATCTATTCTTTAAATCTACATAACCTTTTGCAGAATATAATAGGAAATTCCTCTCTTTCTCTGTAAGTTCCCTGACTTGTTTCACTGGGGATCCTAAGTAAAGATATCCTGATTTAAGAATCTTTCCCGGGCTTACAAGTGATCCTGCTCCTATCATGACATCAGGTTCAATAGAACTTCCATCTAATATTATACTACCCATTCCAACCAGAACTCTGTCAGCAATATGACATGCATGAACTATAACAGAATGACCAATAGTCACATCATTACCAATCTCTACACAAAATCCTTGAGAATAATCACTCTTATGAGTCACATGTAACACTGATCCATCTTGAACATTAGTTCTTTTACCAATTATTATTGGATTTATGTCTCCTCTTGCAACAGAATGAGGCCACATGGCGCTGTCTTCTCCAATTTCAACATTCCCGATTACCGATGATTGTTCATCAACATAAGCTGATTTATGGACTTTAGGGACGTAACTCTCAAAATTTCTAATCATTATCTATTTTCATTTATTACTCTTAACATATATTATAGTCATAAAAATAAAAAGGATGAAAAATTATGACTAACAAAATTAATATAAGAGTAGGCGAAGCACTTGTCGCAGGTGGTCCAGCAGGTACTGCTGCTGAACCAGAGGTAGTTATAGGTGAAATGGATGGACCATTCGGGACTGCTTTTGCGAATCTAATGGGTAATCAGACAAAGGGACACTCTAAAGTACTAGCAATAATGAACACAGACATAATGGTTAGACCTCCAACATTAATGGTAAGCAAAGTAACAGTCAATGATAATAGATATACCAATATTCTTATGGGCACCGTGCAAGCCGCTATTGCAAATGGTGTTTTAGATTCAATACGATCAAATGATATTCCTAAAGATAAAGTAAACGAACTGGGGATTATTGTATCTGTTTGGCTTAATCCATCTGTCTCAAAAGATGATAATCTGGATCATAAAATACTATTTGATATTCACAGGAAAGCTACGGCAAGTGCTATTCATAAAGCTATGACGTATAAACCTGACATAGATTGGTTACTTGAAAATCAAGAAAGTATTATACATAAGTATTTCCAAATGGGTATAGATGGAAAAATTTAATCATCTATTAGAGAAGGCAAATTTATATCTTCAACTTATGAGAGTTGATCGACCGATTGGTTTTTATCTCCTTATGTGGCCAGTTTTGTGGGCTTTTATGATCTCAACGAGTGGAAAACCTACAATTTTTTATATGATAGTATTCGGAATTGGAATAATTGTGACAAGATCTGCTGGGTGTATTATTAATGATTATTTTGATCAAGAATATGATAGAAAAGTTGAGAGAACAAAAAATAGAGTNTTAGCAGATAAAAANATTTCTAACCAAGAAGCATTAATTTTATTTTTATTATTGATACTTATATGTTTTGTATTACTGCTAATGTTAGATCTCAAAATNTTACTATTTGCAATAATCTCGTTGTGTCTATTAATNTCCTATCCATTAATGAAAAGATTTTTTAAAATTCCACAACTAATTCTTGGNCTAGCATTTGGATCAAGTATTCCAATGGTTTTTATCCTAGAGGCAGGAGAAATNAATCTAAACTGTGTTTTACTTTATTCNNTAACNGTCATTTGGGCTATTGTTTACGATACNTACTANGCAATGGCAGACAAAAAAGATGATAAGAAAGTGGGTATCCANTCATCTGCATTATTTTTTGGAGAAAATGATATTAAATATTCAAGCTATTTACANTATACTGTCATCATATTATTCGCGCTTATCGGTCTGATTAACAACTTTGANCTAGTATTTTATGCGATTATGCTNCTATCGTGCTTGTGTGTTATCTATCAGAATTTACTAGTAAGAAACAGAGTGCCATACCAATGTATATCTGCTTTTGAAAATAACAATATATTTGGATTAATAGTCACTTTTGGTCTACTATTTAATTATCTCTAGAAAAAATGAAAAATCTTGAACAAAAAAATGGCTGGACGTTAGAAGAATTAAAATCTAAATATAATCTTCCTTTTAATGATTTNCTATGGCAAGCACATCTAGTTCATAGAAAATATCATGATCCTAATAAAGTACAAATATCAACACTCATGTCTGTAAAAACTGGAGGATGTCCAGAGGACTGTAAATATTGCTCGCAGAGTATAAGATACGACACAAACCTAAAATTAGAAAAAACTCTTCCGTTNGAGGANGTAATCAAACAAGCNAAGGAAGCNAAGAAAAGTGGNGCATCAAGATTTTGCATGGGGGCGGCATGGAGAAATTTAAATAATTCAAACATCGACAAGATAGTAGCTATGATAAAAGGCGTTAAAGANCTTGGATTAGAGAGTTGCGTTACTCTTGGCATGTTAACAGCNGAGCAAGCANTGAAATTAAAAGATGCTGGATTAGATTTTTATAACCATAATTTGGATACATCTGAAGAATATTATAATAAAGTCGTAACAACTAGGACATATCAAGATAGACTTAATACAATAAAGAATGTTAGAGACGCNAATATCAAAGTCTGTTGTGGCGGTATTTTAGGATTAGGAGAAGGGTTAGAAGACAGAATTAAGCTTATTCATGTCCTCGCCAACCTAGAGGTACAACCTGAATCAGTACCTATTAATAAACTAGTTAGGGTTGAAGGTACTCCATTCTCGGAAAATAATGATGTCGATGATTTTGACTTCATTAGAATTGTAGCATTGTCTAGGATTGCAATGCCATACTCAATGGTAAGGCTGTCTGCAGGACGAGACTCAATGAATGATCAGACTCAGGCTTTATGTTTCTTTGCAGGAGCAAATTCAATTTTTTATGGCGAAGAGTTACTTACAACAAAGAACGCATCGATAGAGCATGATCAGAATCTCATGAAAAATTTAAAAATAGGAACAATTTAATTAGTGACGGATTTCATTAATGCTCTCAACTCATTAAAGAAAAAAGGCTACTATAGAAGTAGAGCGGTCATGAGTTCGGCTCAAGACACTATTATTAAGATTAATGGGAAAAAAATAATAAACTTCTCTAGTAATAATTATCTTAATCTATCAAACAATACTCAGCTTAAAAAGTTATACGCAAAAAAGATTAATGAATATGGAATAGGATCAGGATCATCGCCACTTATAAGTGGATACTCAAAAGAACATCATCAACTTGAAAAAGAACTTGCAAAGTATACTGGATTTGAATCAGCAATTGTCACAAATAGTGGATATCTATCTAACGTTGGTTTATTGAATGCAATTACAGAAAAAGAAACAATAGTTTATCAAGATAAAATGAATCATAACTCAATTGTGGAAGGAACAAGACTATCATCTTCAAAGTTAATCCGATATCGTCATAATGACTATAATGATCTCATAAACAAGATATCATCGCATAAATGTAAAACAAAAATTATTTATGTTGATGCTGTTTTCAGTATGACTGGTGAAATTAGTAACTTAAAAATACTTTCAGAGATTGCAAAAGACTACAAAGCTTTGTTAGTCGTTGATGACGCACATGGCTTTGGGGTAATTAGGTACAAAAAAAATTCTTTCCCCACCACCCTTGGTATGTTTAAAAAACAAGATCTAAACATAGATGCATACATAGGGACATTTGGTAAAGCTGTAGGGACTTTTGGCTCATTTATTGCAAGTACTAATGATTTGATAGATTTAGTTGTTCAGAAATCAAAACCTTATATTTATTCAACGTCTCTACCAATGGCACTAGCTGGTATTACCAGAGATAGTCTTAGATATATTAAATCGAATTATGAGATAAACGAAAAGCTTGTTCATAACATTGAGTATTTCAAAAAAACAGCTGAGAAACATAATATTGTGATAGAGGAATCAGATACCCCAATACAAATTAAAATTTTTGGTAGTCCAAAAAAAGTATTAGATATACAACGAAAAGCCTTTGCTGAAGGTCTTTTTATCCAAGCGATTAGATATCCTACAGTCCCCAAGAATAGCGATTTAATAAGGATAGGACTTACAGCTGGACACAAAAGAAAACATATAGAAACACTATTGAATTTTCTCAAAAGAATATAGAATATAGTCAAATAACTGGATTTGCTTATGAGGATTTTAGAAAATAAAAATGTCTTAGTAGGAGTCACAGGCAGTATTGCTGCATATAAGGCTGCAGACCTTGTTAGTATGCTTAAAAAAGAAGGTTGTAATATAAAAGTATTAATGACGGAGAGTTCCCAAGAATTTATAACAAAAACTACCTTGGAAGCTTTAACAGGGAATAAAGTCAGCATTGATAGCAAAAAGACTAAAACAAATTATGAACACCTTGATCTATCAAAGTGGGCCGATATAGTCGTCATAGCACCATGTACAGCAAACGTAATGAATAAGATTTCAAATGGGTTAGGGGATGACTTGCTGTCTACTACTTGTCTTGCATTTAACAAAGAGCTCTTTATAGTGCCCGCCATGAATCCTGAAATGTGGAACAATGATATTACACAAGGGAATTTAAAAAAACTAGAACACACTAAGATAAAAATAATCGGTCCAGAATATGGCAAACATGCATGCGGAGATTTTGGTTATGGAAGAATGACTTCTCCAGATCAAATCCTTGAAAAAATTAAAGATTTAAATTCAGGAAAAATATTATCAGGATTAAAGATATTAGTAACGGCTGGACCTACAAGAGAACCTATTGATCCGGTTAGATTTATTAGTAACTATAGCTCTGGAAAAATGGGTTACTCCATAGCTTACATTGCACATCAACTTGGAGCAGATGTAGAGTTGATATCAGGTCCTACTTCTCTTGATGATATTAAAAAAATAGGAACACATTACGTTGAAACTGCCGAACAAATGGCAGAAAAAGTATTTGAAAATATTGCTAATAAAAATATATTTATATCGACTGCTGCCATTGCTGATTATCGACCTGCACATTACTCCTCTTCGAAACATAAAAAGTCAGATGAATCACTAAAGATAGAATTAGAAAGAGGTGTAGATATAATATCAGAAGTATCAAAGAATTATAAAAAAGTGTTTACTGTTGGTTTCGCTGCAGAAACTGAAGACTTAATTATGAATGCAAAAAACAAGCTCAAGAAAAAAAATCTTGATATGATTGTGGCTAATATTGCTAATCATAAAAATAATATAGGTTTTGAGTCAGACTACAATAAAGTTACAGTAATAACACCTGATTTTATTGAGGATGTTGATTCTGGGAGAAAACTAGATGTTGCGCATGAAATACTTAGAAAGATACACCGATATTACTTCCAAGCGATTACTAAAAACAAAAAGTATGCTAAAAAAAGTTAAAGTTAAAATCAATGATAAAAATCTTAAGGATATACCTAGTTACGCAACAGTGGGTTCTGCAGGTCTTGATTTAAGCGCATCTATTAAAGAACCACTATGTATGNAACCAAATGAATCACACCTTATTAAAACAGGGATATCTATTTTTATAGATGATAGAGATTATGCTGGATTAATATTGCCAAGATCTGGTTTAGGTCATAAGCATGGAATTGTATTAGGCAACCTTGCAGGTCTGATTGATTCAGACTATCAAGGTGAATTGATGGTTTCATGTTGGAATAGGAGTGATAAAGAATATACGATAGAGCCATATGAGAGAATAGCTCAACTCATATTCATCAATGTCAGTCAGCCTAACATTCAAATAGTCAATTCTTTTGATGAATCAGAAAGAGGCGATAAAGGTTTCGGCTCTTCAGGAAAAAAATAGCTTGAGTGTAAATAAAAATATTTTCCGTGCATATGATATTAGAGGAATATATCCTCAGGAGATAAATGCAGACAACGTGTATTTAATTGCTAGAGCTATAGCAAAAATAATTAAAGATAAAAATGATGACCCAGTTCTTATATGTAGAGATGGAAGACTATCAAGTAATGAATTGAAGAAATCTCTTATAAATGGACTTAATGATACAGGATTAAATACTATTGATATAGGAGAACTCCCAACGCCTTTATTGAATTTTGCAATGAATTTCTCAAATATAAANAATGGCTTAATGATCACAGGTAGTCATAACCCTAAAGACTTTAATGGGATTAAAATAGTCATTGATGGTTTAACCTTGTATGGCGAGTATATAGATGAGATATATAATTTGATTACATCTAACTCTCTAGATGATATCAGTACACTTGGCACATCCCTTGAGGATAATAGAATTAAAGATTCTTATTTAGACTANCTNCAACCACAATTTGANTTTGAAACTAAAGAAAAGATAGTTGTTGATTGTGGAAATGGAGTAACAGGAAAAATTATGAGAGATCTTAGAGATAAATTTAAATTAGANATGACTATATTAAATGAACAAGTTGATGGAGATTTCCCAAGTCATCCACCTGATCCATCAAATCCAGATAATCTCAAGGAACTCATAAATGCAGTCCAAAATTGTGAGGCTGATCTGGGTGTAGCCTTTGATGGAGATGGTGATAGAATTGTTCTTGTTACTGGAAATGGTTCAATAATATGGCCTGATCAGATGATGATGATTTTCAGTAAAGACATNTTGAATCATAATAAAGGCACGATAATATTTGATATTAAGTGTTCAAGACATCTAGAAGAAGTTATCCGATCAAATGGAGGGACTCCAATAATTTCTAGAACTGGTCACTCATATATTAAAAGAGCAATTAAAGAGAACAANGCACTTCTTGGAGGTGAAATGAGTGGTCATATATTTTTCAACGATGATTGGTTTGGTTTTGACGATGGAATATATTCGNTGATGAGGATGCTCAAAGTACTCTCAAAAAATGAGACTATAGAAGGCTTATATATGGATTTGCCTGATTCGATTACTACACACGAGATATCAATAGAATTCAATGATAATAAACATTTTACTTTTATGGATAAATTTGTAAAATTACCAGAGTTTAGTGAAGTTAATAAAATTGAAATTGATGGACTTAAACTAATGTATGAAGACGGATGGGGCTTAGTAAGGTGCTCAAATACAACACCATGTATCGTTCTTCGCTTTGAGGCAGATAGCAAAAAAGCGATGTTGAGGATCCAATCAACCGTCAAGAGTGCTATGCTTAAAATTGATAAAAACTTAGAAGTACCATTTTGAAATTATGAAAAAAACAGATGACTTAATTATTAGGAATGATTCAAAGCTAACGCCTAGTACTGCAAAAGTACTTGTTGAGGCATTACCATATATACAACAACTTGCTGGGAGTACGATTGTTATTAAATTGGGCGGTAATGCAATGATCGACGACAAACTCAAACAAAACTTTGCAAGGGATGTTATCTTGCTCAAACAAGTTGGCATACATCCAGTAATAATACATGGTGGCGGACCTCAGATAACATCTTATCTAAAAAAACTTGGGATTGAATCAAACTTTGCTGATGGTATGAGAATTACTGATCCTGAATCTATCCACATAATTGAGATGGTGCTTGGAGGACTTGTAAATAAAGAGCTTGTGAAAACTATCACATCTCTTGGAGGGAAAGCAGTTGGTTTATCTGGAAAAGATGGGGGATTGATAAGAGCCAAAAAAGTAATTGGCGAAGGTGAGTTTAAGAATATAGATTTCAAAAATACAGGAACAGTTCAAAGCATAGATCCAGAGGTGGTCAACCTACTGGATGGCTCGTCATTTATACCTATAATCGCACCTATAGGGATGGGGGATGATGGAAATACATATAATATCAACGCTGATATTGTGGCAGGNAAAATCGCACATATACTTGAAGCAAGTAAATACATTATCCTCACTGATACAAAAGGGATATTAGATGCAGATAACAATTTAATTCAGTCAATAAATGCCGAAGGTGTTAAGAAACTAATAAGTAAAGGGACTATTTCTAAGGGTATGCTTCCAAAAGTGAACTCNGCATTAGAGGCTGTCTCATCAGGAGTAGAGCACGTGCAGATAATTGATGGGACCGTAGATCATTCTGTTTTACTTGAATTATTCACAGATGAAGGTATTGGCACAATGATTAAAAGAAAATAAGTGTTTGAACATATTTTACTTTTCATAGTTGCACTCATTTCNAATATCTTTTCAGCTTTTTCTGGTGGTGGTGCAGGAGTAATTCAACTCCCAGCAATATTACATATATTTGATATAAAGTTTATAAGTGCATTAGCTATACATAAGATAGCTACAGTAGCATTGGGTATAGGTGCGACTATGAAGTTTATACAAAATACTCAATTGAACAACAAGTTTATTTTTTTATGCATCATAATNGGTATACCCTTTGTCATTATTGGTGTACAACTGGTAATTTTTATCGATGATGTCCTAGCTAGGAATCTTCTAGGTGTTATGATAATTCTTATTTCTTTATATGCATTTTTCATAAAAGATTTTGGCGAAAGAGATAATAGACGTCCTACTCGAGGGAGACTCCTCATTGGATATTTTTTAATTTGTCTGGTTTCAATTCTCAATGGATCGCTTTCTGCGGGAACAGGGTTAATTTTTACTTCTATTTTAATAGTATTTTTTGGCATGATGATTAAAGATGCAATAATATATACTCTTCTGATTGTAGGTTTCTTTTATAATTTAACTGGTGCTATTGCAGTAGGAATTGTATCCGAGATAAATTGGCTCGTATTACCATCATTNTTTATTGGATCATTATTAGGAGGCTATTTTGGTGCCAAATTGTCTATAGAAAGAGATAANGGAACTATAAAGAATATTTATCAATTCGTTACATTTATAGTTGGNGTTAGTTTGATAACATGACAATCATTTTTTGTACTGATCTATATATTTTTTCATAGAATCGATGTATGGTTGATACTTTTCATCAGAGATGATGAATGAAAGTATATCCTCTAGATCAATAATACTATGAACCTTCAGNGAATATTCTTCAGTTAATTCAGATGAGGCTCGTATTTTATTACCTATCTCCATTCTATCAAATGCAACCAATACAGAGAAAGTATCAGTTTTAGTCAGCGTGAGTAGTTCAATACACTCTCTTATAGAGCTCCCGCTAGAGATTACATCATCAATTATTAAGGCTGATCCATTTGGTTGAAAGCCCACGAATACACCCTTTTCTCCATGTGATTTTGACTCTTTACGATTATATGAAAAAGGCTTGTTTATATTATGTTGACTCTCGAGTGACATAGATATTGATGAAGCCAACGTGATGCCTTTATAAGCTGGCCCAAAAATATAATCGTAATCAATTATATTTTCAGATATGTATGATGCATAAAATTCTGATAGTGAACGCAATAACTTACCGTCACAACATAACCCAGTATTGAAAAAATATGGGCTTTCTCTTCCAGACTTGAGTGTAAAGTTACCAAATCTCAGTATTTCATGATTTAATGTAAACTCAATGAAATTTTTTTTAAGGTCGTTCATTAATAAATCTAGTATTATGAATATATTAACATATCAGAACATTAGTTTATGAAAATTTTAACTTTAAATGTCTGCGGTATAAGGGCTAGTCAGAAAAAAGGTTTATTNAAGTGGCTCACAAAACAGTCGGCGGATATAATATGCTTACAAGAAGTTAGAGCCAGTCATGATCAAATAAACACAAAAGAATTTGAGCTAAAAGGCTTTGAGCGATATATGTCTGAAGCGGAGAAAAAAGGGTATAGTGGAGTATGTGTATATATCAGAGAAAAACCGCTTTCAATAAAAAAAACATTTGGTTCAAAAATATTTGCNAATGAGGGAAGATTTATACAGGTTGAGCTGCAAAAAGTAAATATAATTTCTGTTTACTTCCCATCTGGTTCTTCGGGTGAGAAAAGACAGAAGATGAAGTATGAGTTTATGGATAAATTTAAAAAATATATTCTTAAAGTTAAAAAAAACAATAAACCAACAATAATATCCGGTGACTGGAATATTGTTCACAAAGAAATTGATATCAAAAATTGGAAATCAAACCAAAAGAATTCTGGATGTTTACCGAAAGAGAGGGCTTGGCTAGATGATATATTTGATAATCATGGATGTATTGATACATTCAGGTCGGTTAACAAAAGAGCAGAAAATTANACCTGGTGGTCAAATAGAGGAAAAGCTTGGGAAAATAATGTAGGGTGGAGAATTGATTATCAAGTTATGACCCCGAATGATAAGATTTACGTTGTGAGCTCAAGTATTTATAAAAAACAAAGATTTTCAGATCATTCACCATTAATAATGAGTTATGAATTTAAATAAAATAAAAAATAACATTTCACTGATTAAGCCATACTTATCCAAAAAAATATTTATTACTTTATCCATGGGTTTTGTCTCTGGAGTTCCACTCCTTTTAACAATCACACTTTTACAGGCATGGCTGACAGAAGAAGGTATTTCAAAATCGACAATTGGGCTATTTGCTCTAGTNGGGTTGCCCTATTCACTCAAATTTCTATGGGCGCCTATTTTTGATGGGATAACTTTATCAAGNTTTGGNCGTCGCCGCAGCTGGTTACTAATTAATCAAGTACTACTAATAACATCAATAATTTTACTAGGAATGTCAAATCCAGCAATGAATGCCGGCAATGTTGCTCTGTTAGCAACACTCGTGGCTTTTTTCTCAGCATCTCAAGACATTGTAATAGATGCATATAGAAGAGAGTCTTTGAATGATAGAGAGCAAACCCTTGGTGCCTCTGCATATGTTTTAGGATATAGGATTGGCGCGCTTGCAGCAGGTGCTGGTGGATTAATANTAGCTGATTACATGTCTTATCAATTAGTGTACGTAATTATGGCGATGATAATGTTCATAGGTGTGCTTATTACAATCATCGCAGATGAACCAAGAGGAAGTTACACGCCCACAAATTTTGTTGAAACCGTATTAAAGCCATTCATTGAATTTTTTGACAGATTTACATCTATAAATAACATATCTGGAGACAGATTAAATCACCTTAGAACAAGATCTATCTCTGTAAATCTTAAATATATCTGTAACGTAGCTTACAATACTTATCAAAGAACAAAAGTTTCTCGTAGAAATAGACTTAAAAATATTTTTTTTGCTCCTCTTGTCATATTATTATTTATTCTCTTTTACAAGATTGGAGATACTATGGCTCACTCACTGAGCACAAACTTTTATTTAGATATTGGATTTACGAAATCTGAAATTGGGACCGTTGTTAAATTCTTTGGTTTGATAGCTACGCTAATTGGGGCATTCTTAGGAGGATTAATATCTATTAGAATAGGANTATTTAGATCATTAATGATTTTTGGTGTATTCCAAGCAATAGCAACATTAGGATTTACAGTATTAGCTATATTAGGAAATAATATTTATCTTTTAATGACAGTAATATCTTTCGAAAACTTAGCAGCTGGAATGGGTTATACAGCATATTTAGCATTTATAGCAAACATGACAAACAAACAATTTACAGCTACACAGTTTGCACTCATGACTGCCCTAATGTCTCTTCCAAGAACCCTATTTTCTGGAATGTCAGGGTACTTAGTTGAATTCCTTGATTGGGAATTATATTTTGTTTTCTGTTCATTGATAGCAATTCCTGCTTTAATATTATTAAGCAAACTAAACAAGGAAATGAAAATATGAAAGATTTTGCTACTGCAGACTTGAGTGACGACAATGACAATATTCAAATATGCGAGGGTATATTTAGACCATACGGTGGATGTACTAAATTTATGGGAATGATCAGGACAGTTACAGCAGTTGAAGACAACTCATATGTNAAAAAACTCATTGAGGAAAAAGTTGATGGGGATGTGATGGTAATTGATGGAAGAGGATCTATGAAATGTGCGCTTCTGGGAGATATGCTTGCAGAGAAAGCATGTGATAATGGCTGGAGTGGATTCATTATTAATGGATGTGTTAGAGATTCAGAAATAATAAATGATATTCAAATAGGAGTGAAGGCACTTAATACAATGCCAAAGAAAAGTGAGAAGAAAGATTTAGGAAAATTCAAAGATGATCTAATATTCGCAGGAGTTACATTTAAGGAAGGAGAGTATGTTTACTCTGATCTCGATGGGATAATAGTTAGCTCAAAAAAATTAGACTGAGACATGGAAGACCTACTACAAATTAAAAATATAAGTCTTAGCAGAAATCATAAGANAATATTAAACGATATCTCAATTAATATTCCAGAGTCAACCATAATAAATATTTATGGCAGTAATGGATCAGGGAAGACATCTTTTCTTAAAATTTTATCTGGTATTACTGAACATGATAATGGTGCATTTAAAAATGATAATCTCGAAATAGTATACCTTGGTCATAAATATGGATTGAAAAACAGTTTAACAGTATATGAAAATCTTAAATTGGACTGTAACAATACAGGAAATCGTAATATAAAGAATATAGATGCCNGTCTAGATTTCTTTGCAATGGGTGAATATAAAAATACACTTGTAAGATATTTATCTCATGGTCAACAAAAAAGGGTTGCNTTAATGAGATTATTAACAATAAAGAGTAATTTATGGATTTTGGATGAACCATACAGTGCATTAGATCGTGATGGGTCGATAATTTTGGAACAATTACTTACGGAAGCACTGAAAAATAATATCTCAGTGGTTATGACTAACCATACTGAAATTAATTTAAAAACTATTAATGTAAAAAATTATCATTTAGAAAATGGAAGAATTTAAAAGAGTATTAAGAAAAGAATTTAGGTTAGCTGCTAGATCAGGTTATGAAGTATTTATGCCAATAATGTACTTATTTTTGATTATTATCTTCTTTAATATTTCAACTAGCTATATTTCGAAAAAAATAACTCTAGAATTAGTTCCGCAAATGATTTGGTTGTCATGCTTATTAGTGTGTATTTTAAATTTGGAGGCTATCTTTAGAGAGGATTTTGAAGATGGCTCATTAGATTATTTCCTTACAGCAGATGTTAATCATGAATCTCAGATTATAGCCAAGATATTGAGCCATTGGTCACTTACAGTGTTACCCGTTGTNATCGCCTCACCCTTTATATCTCTATTACTTGGTATAAATATCGAGACATCTTTAGTGCTTTTCTTAAGCTTACTTATCGGAACACCGTCACTTAGTCTAATAGGCTCGATTATTGCTGCAATAACGTTAACCTTGAAAAGAGGTAAAGTGCTTTTATCAATTATTGTCCTGCCAATGTTTGTACCTATTCTTATATTTGGATCTAGTGCCGTTAATAATTCAATGTTAAAGATAAACTATGATTCCGAACTACTGTTGCTTGGAATAGTATTTTTTATCTTTTTACTAATTTCTCCATTTGCATGNTTGAAGTCATTAAAAGTCAGNTTAGATTAATTTGACCCATTGACTATTTCGTTCTCTATCTATAAGAGCGTTCCTTGCGGACAANAAGACAGCTGTAATAAAATAAAAAGTAAATCCCAAACTAGTGATAATTAGTGGCGATAACATCTCGGAGGCAATGGAAGGTGAACTAAATTTCATTACCGACGGTCCTTGATGCAGTGTGTTCCACCATTCTACTGAAAAATGAATTATTGGTATATTTACAAATCCAATAATGGCAAGAATGCTAGCTGCTNTTGATCCCTTACGATAATCATCAAAAGAGTTATAAAGTAATATAATAGAAATATAAATAAAAAATAAGATTAGCTCAGATGTAAGTCTAGCNTCCCANACCCACCAAGTCCCCCACATTGGCTTACCCCAAATGGAACCTGTTACAAGAGCTAGAAAAGTAAATAATGCCCCTATTTTTGCTGATGAGATCAAAATAATCTCGAAGATTTTAATCCNCCAGATGAGGGCAATAATTGAGGAAAAAAAGAGTACAGAATATGCGAATAATGATAACCAAGCACTCGGTACATGGACATATATTATCCTAAATGCATCGCCTTGTTGATAGTCAGACGGTGCTACAAACAAACCTAGAAATAGACCATATGAAATAAGCACGATTGCTATAGTGAATGACCAAGGGATCACATAACATGCAAATGTGTAAAATTTCTTAGGTGATATATTTTCTAAAAGTTTTATAATCATGTTAATAGCTCAGAGTTATGATACCATAAAAATATAAAATACAATGACTGTAAAATCTATAAAAAATCTTAAACCTTATGAGTCTACGCTAACAACATGGAATAGAGGGAAATTCGGTAAATATAAAATTTTAAAAAAGATAAACAAAAAAGCGTTCAAAGACTCCGTAGTTAAGAATCACAAAGTTGACTAATAAGAGGCTGCCAAAAACTTGCTTCACCATTAAAAGCAAAAAATTTTCCATTTAAGTAATTCGAATTTTTATTATATGTAAGTCTTTCAAAATTTTCATCGACAATCACCCCGCCTGACTCTTCCAGAATACACTGACCCGCTGCAGTGTCCCATTCATACGTTGGGCCAAATCTGGGATAAAAGTTTCCTTTTCCAGATGCAAGTATGCCAAATTTAATAGCACTAGAAATNTTAAGATGTTCAACAATTTTAATATTACTAGCTATTAAATCTAATTTTTTAGGATTCATTGAAGAACTAGAACACAAAACTAAATTATCTAATGATACATTCTTGCAGCTTATCTTCTCTGTGTTGCCAGTCTGATCTTGAAAATATGATCCATATCCTCCTATTCCATAATATAATTCTCTNCGATATGGTATATAGATTGCACCAAATACAGGGAATCTATCTTTAATAAAAGAGATATTGATACAAAAGTTCTTACCTTTATCTATATAGTTTCTTGTTCCATCAAGTGGATCTATAATCCAAAACTCATCGTGAAAAACATCCTTTTCATAACCTTCCTCTGATATTATTGGGTAGTTATCACATATCTTTTTTAAATTCTTAGTTATTAAATCATGTGACAATAAATCAATCTCTGTTAATGGTGTGTTATCACTTTTTGACTTATAAGTTATTTTCTTCTCATGGTTTTGAATTTGTACTTCAGCAGTAGTCGTACAGATCTCTTTGATGTTATCAATATTCTCAATAAAGAAATTTTTATCCATTCTTCTTCAAAAAATTATTAAGAATGTANAGAGAAGACAATACCCTTGAATCTATATTTTTTTCGCCAGATAAAAATTCTGCTACATCTGATGTTTTACATTTAACGATATCAAGATCTTCCGGCTCATCACCTTCAAGCTTTGAGGGTGTCAGAGATGTTGCAAGAACAATGTTAGTTTTATGATTGATATATCCTGGCGCAAGATCTAGTAAATATAAAAATTCTAGATTACCGGATTTATAACCTATTTCTTCTTGAAGTTCTCTATTTGCAGCTTGCATAACTGTTTCGCCATCATCTATTTTTCCCTTAGGTAATGTAAGCGAGTAATCATCGATAGCAGCTGCATATTCTCTGATGAATATTATTTGACTATCAAGAATAGGGATTACCATTACTGCGCCATTCCCGGTTCCACAAATCACTTCATATTGTCGATCCTGTCCAGTATCAAAATTAATATCAAGTTGATCCACCCTAAACAAGTTAGTCCTGGAAATAATTTTTCTGTTCTTTATTTTTGGCATGTAGTTATAGATGTCAAACAATCTAAATGATGATACAGTAAAATTGATGGATTTAAAAGAAATAGACAATATGCTTATAGACATGGATGGTGTGCTACTAGATACAGCATATGATAACTACTTTTGGCAGAAACATATTCCAGAAATCTACGCCAGAAAAAACTCTTATGATACAGAACAATCTATCAAGATTACACACGCATTATTTAATATGAAAAAAAGGACCAAAGATTGGTATGACCTCAACTACTGGTCTAATATGCTTGATATTGATGTAGAAAAAGAAAAACTAAGCAAAGAAATGATTGATAGGATAAAACTCAAACAAGACATTATACCAACCTTAGAATATCTAAAAAATGAGTGTAAACTCTACCTTGTAACTAATGCTCACAGAAAAACTCTGGATATTAANTTGAAAAAATTTCCACTACAGGAATACTTTGTAGAAATAATATGTTCACATGAACTTGGTTTTATAAAAGANGATATCCAGTTTTGGTTNTTACTGAGAAATAAAATTAANGTTGACTTTGAAAGATCAATACTTATCGAAGATACTCTTGATAATATTAAGGCNGCATCNCATGCNAATTTAAAATCTATATATATCACAGATNATGANAATATTAATGATGGTANCATTAAAATGAAATGNTTATCGCTTCTTCCTTCTCGCTTGAAAGAGACTTAATNTATCATATGAAAAATCTTTNGGGAATATCTCATCTACATATATATTTTTTGATTTNTAACTATAAGTAATAAATCTGTGAANATATTTNTTAGTAACAATATACATTAACTTTTGCTTTTTNAATCGTTTTGAATTAAGNACTCTAGTTCCAAGAGACCTGTTTCCTAGTATTTTAATATATCTTTCTTTNCCATGAAGATANCTTANGGGNAAGAAAGATTGTGCAGAAACTNTTTTATTTCCATTTGAGATCAATTTTACATTNCTNTAAATTCCAAGAGAGCTTATTTCTTTTGTGNTNAANAAATCCATACTGTTTTTAGAGTGAGTGAGATATTGATTTTCTACAATAACTTTAAAACTACTTTTTTTATTAAAACANAATCTTTTNGTTANTGANTCATTATCTATAACAGCNAGCTTGGTGTTAATACCTAAGGATGTTAGTTTTTGNTCTTCTCTCCAATTCTCTAGATANATGTACTTCATTTTACAATACGAGTTTATCAGANATTGATTCATCCCATCTTCTCAATAATTTCTCTTTAGTATCNTCNGGCANCTTNTTGATCATGGGAGATATTTCCTGAATTAAATCTAAATTATTAATAAAATCATCCATCGTTGCTAATTTATAATTGTTTAAGATATCCAGANTGTCTTGACCCTAANTAATCTCCNGAACCTCTTATTNCNAGGTCNCTCTCNGCAACTTTAAATCCATCTTGNTTTTCTNTAATNGCNGAAAGTCTAGCTTTACNCTGCTCTGTTATTTNATCTTTATGTAACAGATAACAATAACTCTCTNTATCAGATCTACCCACTCTACCACGTAATTGGTGNAATTGTGATAACCCAAANCTATTTGCGTCNTCAATGACTATGCATGTTGCGTCTGGAATATCTATNCCTACNTCAATAACAGTCGTACAAACAAGTATGTCAAGACTCCCATCTNTNAGATTNTTAATAATAGAATCNCTCTCNTNTTCATCTAATTGTCCATGAAGTATTCCAATGTTAAAATCTTTAAATTCTTTATTGAGAATTTCTGATGTTTTATAAACGGACTCTAATTCAGTAGAGTTCTCAGAAGAGATTGATGGGCAGACCCAAAAGATTTTTTCTTTCTTGTAAACTAAATTTTTAATCTTTGAGAAAATGTTACGACGGTTTTGTGAGTGGATAAGCTCAGTAATAATATTTTGTCTGTTTTTTGGTTTCTCTGTAATACGTGTATAATCGAGACCTTGATATAAAACAAGTGACAAGGATCTTGGTATAGGAGTAGCAGATAGATAAATGACATGTGGCGCAATGTTATTTTTACTTCTCGAGCCAGAAAAACACAGTCTTTGATTAATACCAAACTTATGCTGTTCATCAATCACACATAAGCCGAGTTTGTGAAATTGAATATTAGCATTAATCAGTGAGTGAGTGCCTACTACTATGTCTATCCTACCATTTTTGAGATTATCGATGACTCTATCTTTCTCTATTTTTTTGAGATTATTTTTTAATGTAACGATATTTATATCATAACTAGAAAAAATTTTTTTTAGATAAGAAACATGTTGATCGACAAGTATCTCCGTTGGCGCTAAGAATGCTGTTTGCAAGCCAGAATCAAAAGACAAAAAGGCAGCTATTGCACTTACGATGGTTTTCCCACAACCAACATCTCCTTGGATAAGTCTTGTGCTCGCAAATTCCCCTCCAAATTTTTCTATTATTTCAT
>PBHH01000006.1 GCA_002720195.1 Gammaproteobacteria bacterium | reverse complement strand
TACACCTGGTCATGTAGATTTTTCTTATGAAGTTTCGAGATCATTATCAGCATGTGAGGGTGTGATATTAATTGTGGATGCAACACAAGGTTTGGAGGCTCAAAGTATAGCTCATGCAACACTGGCAAAAAATCTTGGATTAGAAATTATTCCAGTAATAAATAAAATCGACCTTCCATCTGCTGATCCTGAAAGTGTTGAGCAAGATCTAGAAAATCTACTAGGTATAAATAAAGAAACTATAATAAAAGTCAGCGCTAAGACTGGGGAGGGTGTTGATAAAATACTTCCATCTATTATCAAAAATATCCCATCACCACAAACAGATCTTAAGGCTGATTTTAAAGGTTGTATTGTGGATTCTTGGTTTGATAATTATCTCGGTATTGTTGTATTAGTAAAAATTATCAACGGTAATTTACATTTAAAAGATAAGATTAAGGTATTTTCTAACAAGAAAGAATTCGTAATTGATAAGGTTGGTATATTTACTCCGCAGATACATTATTTAGATAATCTCTCTGCTGGAGATGTTGGTTTTTTCACCGCATCTATCAAAACACTTGATGCTGCTCCAATTGGCGATACAATATTTGATTATAAAAATAATGAGATAATACCTTTCCCAGGCTTCCAAGAAATTAAGCCAAGAGTCTTCTCTGGTTTTTATCCTATTGATTCTAAAAATTATCAGGACTCAAAGAAAGCACTTGATAAATTATCTTTGAATGATAATTCATTCACTTACGAGCCTGAAAACTCAGTATCACTAGGACATGGCTTCAGATGTGGTTTTCTTGGATTACTTCATATGGAGATTATACGTGAGAGACTGCATCGCGAATATAACCTTGATTTTTTGATGACTGTACCATCTGTGACTTACAGAATTTTACTTAAGAACGATCAGATCACAGAAATCAAGAGTCCGAAGGATCTGCCTGCGTCTAATGAGATTAAAGAATTCTTGGAGCCTATAGCAACTATAAAGATTCTAACGCCGTCTGAATATTTAGGCTCTGTCATTGAGATTTGTACAAAAAAAAGAGGAAAACAGATAAATCTTATATATCTCACTAATACAGTTGAAATTTCTTTTGAAATTCCTCTTTCAGAGATAATTTATGATTTCTTTGATAAATTAAAATCATTAACTCGCGGCTATGCCTCGTACGACTACGAGGTAAGTGATTATCGTGACAGCAAAATGATAAGACTTGATATTAACGTTAATAAGAAGCGAGTAGATGCATTATCGCAAATTATGCATACAGATGACTGTTATCGTAAAGCTAGAGATTTAATAGATAACCTCAAAGGTCTTATACCAAGACAAATGTTTGAAATATCTATTCAGGCATGCATTGGAGCTAAAGTTATTGCATCTACATCTATTAGGGGTTTTCGCAAAGATGTTACAGCTAAATTATATGGTGGTGATGTAACTAGAAAAATGAAATTATTGAAAAAACAAAAAGAAGGAAAGAAGAAAATGAAAAAAATAGGTAATGTTGAAATCCCAAAGGAAGCATTTTACGAATTCATGTCATCAAAGAAATAATATGGACTTTACTTTTCTATTAATAATTATAACTTTGGTAAGTGGGATATTTTATCTTATTCAACGCATATCATCTCTTCATGGTATGTTATTTGATATAGCTGAATTTTTCTCTTCAATTTTCATAATACTTTTCATCGTACTATTCATCAGGTCGTTTATAATCGAACCGTTCAGGATACCATCAGGATCAATGATACCAACTCTACTCATTGGTGATTTTATTTTAGTAAATAAATATGAATATGGCCTAAGATTGCCTCTTACTAATCAAATCTTAATCGAAAATAACAACCCTGACTATGGAGATGTTATTGTTTTTCAATATCCAGAGAATAAGAAAATTAACTATATTAAAAGAGTAGTTGGGTTACCTGGTGACAGTATTGAATATATAAATAAGACAATTTTTATAAATGGTAAAGAGATTCATCGTGACATAACAAGCAAGGATCATAAGATTTCTGTAGATTCTAAATTTATCTATACAGAGAAGAATGGCACTAGAGAGTATGATGTGTTGATTAACCCCAACATTGGTAATAATTTTTCTTACAGGATTCCTCAAGATAACTACTTTGTCTTAGGTGATAATCGTGACAACAGTAATGACAGTAGGTACTGGGGACCGGTTCATAAAAATAATTTAATAGGAGAGGCATTTATGATATGGATGTATTGGAACCCAAGCTCAAATATTAGCATCTCCGATAGATTTGGTGAGAACATTGATTAGCACACGAATTAATTCAAGCAAATTTAGTGATTTTGTTACTGAAATCCAAAAAAAAATCCATTATAAGTTTAATGATCATGAACTTCTATATTTAGCTTTCGCACACAAGAGTAATAATTCAGATAATTATGAGAGACTTGAGTTATTAGGGGATTCAGTATTGCGTCTTTTTATAACTGAATATCTATATCATCAATATAACAAGGCAAATGAGGGTGAATTGTCACGCGAAATCCAGAATATAGTTAATAAAGATCAATTGGCAGAATTAGCTACTGAAATGGATCTAATTAAATATCTTGATTTTAAAAATATCCGTATAGAGGATATCAACCTTAAGCCAAGCATCTCTGCTGATATATTAGAATCATTGATCGGAGCAATTTATTTGGATGCAGGCCATGCTGTAACACAAAAAATTATAGAAAAAATATTCCATAAGCAACTTTATTTGAAGAAATTTATTGGAGAAAAAGATGCAAAGACTACACTTCAGGAATATTGTCATTCAAAGAAAATTGATCTTCCTCTATATAAACACGAAAGAGTAAAAAGTCCTGATCATAACCCAATTTTTCACGTCACATGCACGATAGATAAATTATGTATCAACATTGGAGTAGAGTGTAAAAATGTAGCAGAAGGTCATAAAATAACATCTAGACGTGTACTAGAACGTCTGAAAGACAATGAAATCCATAAAAATAATATTAGCCGGAAAAAGTAACGTCGGGAAGTCCTCTCTGATGAACTTACTTTGTAGTTCATATGTATCAACTGTAAGTGAAAAAAAACAAACTACAAGAACTAATATATCTCAACTAGCTATATATAATGACTTAAAAATTATTATTTACGATACGCCAGGAATTTCTGTATATGATAATAGTCTTTTATCTACACTCATGAAAAAGTCATATTTAAAAATCTTATCGTTATCAGATCTAGTTATCATAATGATAGATGATAAATCCAATTTAGATAGTTTTGATGAATCAATAATATCTTCAGCAGAGTCTTGTCAGAGGAAGATTCTGATAATTCTAAATAAAATTGATCTTATAGATGAGAAAGATGTTATGAAAAAAATATCAAACTTTAATAATAAATATGGTTATCAAATACATCCGATGTCAATAAAAAATAAACATGGCATTGATAAATTTTATGAGATCTTGATTAATCATGCAATCGATAACGTTTCCGATGAGAAAAAATCATCACAAGATCTTGATAAGCTTACTATTCAAGAAATCATCAGAGGTGTTATAAATAATACAGCATATGGAGAGGTTGCCTATAATTGTGCTGTTATAACTGAGAATTTTATAGAAAGTAAAAAAATATTCAAAATTGGTAGTACAATTTATGTCGATAAAGACAACCATAAAAAAATTATTATTGGGAAAGGAGGGTCAAATATTAAAAAAATTGGGATTGAGGCAAGATCTCATTTAGAAAATATTCTTAATAAGCAAGTTCATTTAGACCTACACGTAAAGGTTAAGAATAATTGGAAGAATGACTATGAGTTTCTTCGAGATCTAGGTTATATGCTTTGAATTCCGACATAATACAATCCTTCATAATACATTCGAGATCGTATGGAGAGACAAGCATAATTTTTGATATGCTTACTCCGCAAAATGGAATAATTTCTGTCATATTAAAAGGTGCGAAGAAAAGGAAGGACTTTGCTCAGCTACATGTAGGAAAAGAGTTTGATATACAGATCTCGAAGGCAAAACTACCTATGTTACTCAAATATGAGGTCGGTGACTCATATTTAATTCAAAAGAAACATCTGCTTGTTATAATGTATTTTAATGAACTTATGTTAAGACTTATTCCAAAATATCAACCACAAAAAAGACTTTATAGTATTTACAAACAATATCTGGAGTATATGAGTAAAACAGATGACAATAAAAATATCATTATAATTGGCTTTGAGCTCCTTCTATTGAAAAATATTGGGTATGCGATAAATACACAATTACAGACAAGTGAGATCAATGATGAAGATTTATATACATATGATTATTTAATTGGATTTAAAAAGATCAATACAAAGTCATCACTTCATATAACAGGCATTACATTAAAGAAAATACTTAACTTTGATATTAACTCGATCACAGAACTTGAAAATGTAAGGTTGATAACTAGAAATATAATTACTAATATTGCTGGTGATAAGACTATTAAGAGTTTTGATATAATATAACAACTAAGATAAATTTAATTCGGTAAGTGATATTTGATCTTTATCTAGTTCTAAAATATAGCTTTTCTGTTCCCAATCACCTAAGACTATTCTTTTACATTTTCTTCTATCAATAGTAAGGTCATGTATTTTTGGACGATGTGTATGCCCATGTATTAAAATATCTGCTTTTGATTCAGAGAGACAGTTTACAACTTCCTCTTTATTTACATCCATGATAATTTCTTTTTTAGTATCTGTCGCATTTTTGCTCTGGATTCTAAGTTGATCAGCAATCTTAAGACGTTCCTCAAGGGGTTTCGTTCTCATTTGATCTTGCCATTCTTTATTCCTTACCATAGATCGAAATTTTTGATAATTAACATCATCCGTGCAGAGTGTATCACCATGCATTAATAAGATATTCCTCTGATATAGATCTAACTGTGTTGGTTCATTAATCAATGTCATTCCATATCTTTCGCAAACTTTTTTAGAAATCATAAAATCCCGATTACCATGCATGAAGAAGACATCAACTCTGTCCGATATTGTTCTTATCGCCTCAAAGGCTGATCTAGTCCCAATTGCTGGATCATCATCGCCTACCCATGATTCTACAAAATCTCCAAGGATATATAATCTCTCCATAGATTGTTTAGAGTTCGTTATAAATTCAATAAAACTATTTATAACTTTTGGTCTCTTATGATCAAGATGTAGATCAGAGATGAATATAGTTTTCATTGCTACTCATCACTTATAACTACTTTTTCAATTAAAATAGTTTCAAGTGGAACATCTGAAAAATATCCTTTATTGCCAGTATCGCTCATTCCTATTTTTTCAACTATATCGATTCCATCTATGACTTCACCAAAAACACAGTAGCCATAACCATCAGGGGCATTCTTTTTATCTAAGAAATCATTATCTTTGAGGTTGATAAAAAACTGCGATGTAGCAGAGTGTGGATCAGATGTACGCGCCATCGCTATTGTACCTTTTTTATTGCTGATATTATTTGATGATTCATTTATTACAGGAGCATTAGTTGATATCTCTGATAAATCTGGAAGGTGTCCTCCACCTTGAATCATAAAATTTGCTATTACTCTATGAAATATAGTTCCATTGAATTTCCCTTCCTCTGCATAAGCAGTGAAATTCTTAGTTGTTTCCGGTGCTTCTTCATCATATAGTTTAATTTTAATATTACCGATTGATGTATGTATTGTGGCCAATTTACCTTCTCCGTTTGTTGCATTAACACTTTTGCTGAATGTAGAACTTAGTGCTATAGTTATAAACAAAAGCGATATTATTTTAATTTTTTTCATAATAATGTTATTAATATCATAATTCTAACATGACCATAAAATTATATAATACTTTAAGTAGAAAAAAAGAAATTATACGGCCTCAAAAAGAAGATTTGATAACCATGTATGTTTGTGGGCCAACCGTCTATAGTCACCCTCACATAGGAAACGCAAGAGCAGCGATTGTACCTGATATTTTATTTAGATTTCTTCAAACCAAATATTCTCAAGTGATTTATATTCGCAATATTACAGATGTTGATGACAAGATTATAGAGGCTGCAGAAAAAGAAAACACATCTATTGATAAGATTACTAATAAATACACAGAAATATATAAAAATAATATGTCAGGATTGGGAATACTAGACCCAACATATGAACCTAAGGTCACCGAGAAAATACCGAATATAATCAATTCTATAGAGAAAATAATTAAAAATGGTAATGCGTATGTAAGCGAATCACACGTCTTATTTAATACAAAAAGTTATGATTCTTATGGGCAGCTATCACGAAAAAAACTTGATGAGATGATAGATGGCGCAAGAGTCGATGTCGCATCTTATAAGAAATACCCGGGAGATTTCATCCTATGGAAGCCATCAATAGGCGACTCTCCTGGCTGGAAAAGCCCTTGGGGCAAAGGGCGGCCAGGATGGCATATTGAGTGTACGTCAATGGTGAAAGATGTTCTTGGGGATGATACTACATTAGACATCCATGGAGGAGGCAATGATTTAATTTTTCCTCATCATGAAAATGAGATAGCTCAAGGTAACTGCATGAGTAAAAAAAATTACTGCAATCATTGGTTTCACAATGGAATTGTTTTAGTGGATAAGAAAAAAATGTCTAAATCTCTTGGTAATGTAATTTTAGTAAACAATCTTTTGAAGAAATCCAATAAGAATATTCTCCGAGCAGCTTTACTTTCGACGCATTATAGGCAACCACTTAATTGGACAAAAAAAACACTTTCGAATGCATCTGGACTTATCCAACGATTGTCCTCTTCAATTGAACATGAGAAACAAGAAACCCTAGATAGCACTGCTTTGGATGAAATCTCCGATATTTTATCAGATGACCTTAATACACCTGAAGCATTTCGATACCTAACTGGATTAGCTAAACATGCAAAAAGAAATAAAAATGATAGGTACGCTCTAATGCAATCATCAATGTTACTTGGAATTGATTTAAACCATACTACGGAAGAACCTGATATTACTGATGAACTCAGAGATAAAATTGAGACACTTCTCACAAAGAGGAGTAAATTACGGAATTCAGGTCAATACGATGAAGCAGATACTGTAAGACAGGAACTATCTGATTTGGGTGTTTCTATAGAGGATAGTAGTGGCAAAACGACTTGGAAAATAGACGCTGATAAATAATTTATTTAATTTTAAAAAAATTATGGGTATGTATAATACATAGTACCACGGGGTGTAGCGCAGCTTGGTAGCGCGGCTGGTTTGGGACCAGTAGGTCGTAGGTTCGAATCCTATCACCCCGAATTTGCGCCTGTAGCTCAGTTGGATTAGAGTACATCGCTACGAACGATGGGGTCGGAGGTTCGAGTCCTTCCAGGCGCGAAAAACATGATAAGATATGTTTACGGTGGGTGTAGCTCAGTTGGTTAGAGCCCTGGTTTGTGGTACCAGTTGTCGTGGGTTCGAATCCCATCATCCACCCCAATATGCGAGAGTGGCGGAATTGGTAGACGCGCTGGTTTTAGGTACCAGTACCTTTGGTGTGAGAGTTCGAGTCTCTCCTCTCGTATTTTTAAACTATATGAAAAAAAATTTTTTATTAACTTTAGCATTATTCTTATTATCTTCATGTACAGATAGTGACAACTATAAGTTCATTCAGACAAAATCATCAAACTTTTGTCTTTCAAATGAGTATCAGATTTGTATAAATGCTATAAAAACTAGGTGTCCTTCAAATTTTTCTATTAAAGCAAAGCAGAAATATGAATACTATATCGATTCTGATAGAATAATTGTTGAATTTGTATGCTCAAAGGGATGATATGGGAAAAGTATTCATAAATGAATTTAAAAAAAAATTAGCACTAAAAAACAAAGAGGCTCCTTTAGGACACAGTATTTCCAGTGTGAATTTTAAAACACTTCATGACAGAAAAATCCAGAGCTTTAATAATGGCTTGACCAAGTTTTTACTCAATAATGAGATTCGCAAAAATATTAGAAAAGTGAATGATTATACTATCAGGATTGACAAATCACCCATTATGAATGAGTATGGAACCGCAACGAGATCATATATTACCCTCTCTCTTGTAGAATTGAGNGATGAAAAAGAAACTTGGGAGTGNGCAGTTTTTGAGTGTGACGAATTACATGAGAGTGAATCCATCCTAGAGAAGTTTGATAATGCGCAGATAGCAATTGAATATTTTATAAATCAAGTAATAAATAAACAGGCGCAGTAATANAATGAAAAAAAATGTCAAAATTNAAAATCAAGAGGGACTAAAACGCTCATTAGAAATAACTGTAGATAAAGAAAATTACGCAAGCATNTTCAAATCATCAATACTNGACTACACTAGAAATTCTAACATTCCAGGTTTCAGGAAAGGTAAAGCGCCGGAGAATATAATCTTGTCGAAGTATGGTAAAAATATTCATGCAGACATCATTGGTAAACTTGTCAATAGATCATTAGATGAGGCACTCACTGAGAATAATTTAGAGCCAGCGAGTCCTCATCAACTAGATATTAAAACAGAGGGATCGCCCACCATAGATCTTCGTTTTGTTGCAAATTTTGAGGTTTATCCAAATTTTGAATTATCAAATTTGAAAAATATTACTATTGAGGAGCCTGATGTTGATATTGAAGAAGTAGATGTCATGGATGTAATAAAAAATATCCAAAATCAACATGTTAAATGGTCAGAAACATCATCAAGCATAACACCCGGTAACAAAGTAATCTTAGACTATAAAGCAGCAATAGATGATCAGGAAAATAAAGATCTCTCAAGGGATAATTATACACTTATAGTTGATGAGAAAATAAAGGGTGATGAATCCACTGTTAAATTGTTGGAGATGTTTTATGAGAATCTAACTGGTAAGAAAAAAAATGATGATTTGTCTGTTGACTTCAATATGCCTAAATCATTTGCCAATAAAGAAATCGCAGGGAAAAAAATAAACTTTAAAATTAAGATTAAACAAATATTTTCTGGTACTAAACCAGACCTTAATAAAGATTTTTACAAACTCCTTGGTCTTGAAAATTCCAATGATGAGGAATTCAAAAAAAGTGTTTCAGATCAAATGAAAATAGAATTAGAAAATAGAAAGAAATCTAACATGACCGCATCTTTGAATGAAAGACTTTTAGAAAATGTCAGCTTTGATGTCCCCAATTATTTACTAGAAGGTGAGACAAAAATTATTCAAGATCAGTACAAGGGGATGATGAAAGACCTAGACGAAGTTACAAAAAGTGAGTTGGATAAAATTGCTATTAAACGTGTCAGATTAAATCTAATTTATAGAAAAATTGCAAAATCTAATAACATAACCGCAACAGACCAAGACGCAATTTCTTATATTAACCAATCTAATGATCCTAGTAAAAATGAAATAATAACTAAGATGAAAGAAGATAAAAATATTGCTAATCAAATAAAGCATAAAATCATAGAAGATGGTATAGTAAATTATGCTTTGTCAGTTTGTAAAATAGAGAAAATAAAAAAGAAATTTAATGAGGTTGTAACCTAATATGGCAGAAAAAATATTTAACAATCTTGTCCCTATGGTAGTTGAGCAAACACCAAGAGGTGAGCGAGCTTTTGATATTTACTCTAGACTCCTCAAAGAGAGGATAATATTCGTAGTTGGACCTATAGACGATAATAGTTCTAACCTAGTTGTTGCCCAATTATTATTTCTTGAGTCTGAGAATCCTACAAAAGATATAAACTTATATATAAATTCACCTGGCGGATCTGTTACAGCAGGTCTATCTATTTACGATACCATGCAATTCGTTAAGCCTGACGTTAGCACTCTATGTATAGGACAAGCTGCAAGTATGGGCGCGATATTACTTGCTGGAGGAACTGAGAAGAAAAGGCGATCTTTGCCAAACTCTCGAGTCATGATACATCAGCCTCTAGGTAGCTTTCAGGGTCAAGCGACAGACTTTGACATTCAAGCGAGAGAGATTTTAAATATTCGTTCAAGGCTAAATGAGATACTCTCAAAGCACACTGGGCAAACGCTTAAGAAAATACAAAATGATACCGAAAGAGATAATTTCATGACCGCAGATGAGGCCAATAAATACGGTATTATCGACGAAATATTGACTTCCAGATAATCAATATTCAACACAAAATATAGTGTTTTTCCTGATTTTTTTACATTTTTGTAAAAGAAAGGTATACTTTTTATAGATGGATACTAATACTAAAGATTCGAATAAACTACTGCATTGTTCTTTCTGTGGTAAAAATCAAAATGAGGTCAGCAAATTAATCGCGGGTCCATCTGTATTTATCTGTGACGAATGTGTAGATCTATGTAATGAAATAATACGTGATGAGTTAGAGGAAAAATCGCTTAAAACAAGAAAAAATCTTCCTAAGCCTCAAGAAATAAAAAATATTTTAGACGAATATGTTATCGGTCAGAATCATGCAAAAAAAGTTTTATCTGTCGCCGTCTATAATCACTACAAACGACTAAATTCGAAAGACACAAAAACAGAAGTAGAGCTTAATAAGAGTAATGTTCTCTTAATTGGACCAACGGGCTCCGGTAAAACTTTACTTGCTGAGACACTTGCAAGATTACTGAATGTCCCTTTCACAATAGCAGACGCTACTACTCTCACAGAGGCTGGCTATGTTGGAGAAGATGTTGAGAATATAATTCAGAAATTATTACAAAAATGCGACTATGATGTTGAAAAAGCCCAAACTGGCATAGTATACATTGATGAAATTGATAAAATTTCTAGGAAATCAGACAATCCATCGATTACGAGAGACGTCTCAGGTGAGGGTGTTCAACAAGCTCTGCTTAAATTAATTGAAGGAACAATTGCCTCTGTCCCACCTCAAGGTGGAAGAAAACATCCACAACAAGAATTCCTGCAAGTTGACACATCTAGTATCTTATTCATAGTGGGTGGAGCATTCTCAGGTTTAGATAAAATTATTCAAGATCGGACAGATAAGTCTGGAATAGGTTTTGCGGCTAATGTAAGGGATATCTCATCTAAAGTTAGCCTTGCAGAGACTTTGAATACAGTCGGCCCAGAGGATTTAATCAAGTATGGCCTAATTCCAGAATTTGTTGGAAGACTGCCAGTGATTGCAACCTTAGAAGAATTAGACGAGGACTCGTTAGTAAAAATTCTTACACAACCAAAAAATGCCCTGATTAAACAATATCAGAGATTATTCCAAATGGAGGAATGTGACCTAGAATTCAGAGATGATGCATTATCAAGTATCGCAAAAAAAGCTATGGAGAGAAAAACAGGAGCNAGAGGCTTGCGGACACTTCTTGAAAAGACACTATTAGACACAATGTATGACCTGCCATCATCTAGCGATATAGATAAAGTTGTTATAGACAAATCAGTTATTGACTCGTCAAATAAGCCACTACTTATATATGGTAAAAATAAGTCAAAAGTTAATTCAAAAGATTGAGTTGAATAATAAGGTTATGCCCTTATATTCCAATTATGATAAACATACGGCTAAGAGATTATGAATAAAAGACATATACCAGTCTTACCTTTAAGAGATGTAGTGGTTTACCCGAACATGGTTGTACCCCTGTTCGTTGGTAGAGAGAAATCGATAAAATCTTTGGAAGACTCCATGAATGAATTTGACAAGTCTATCCTGTTAATAACGCAAAAATCTCCTGATGTTGATGACCCTAAAGAGAGTGAACTCTATCAGATTGGTTGTGTTGCGAGCATATTGCAGTTATTAAAACTACCTGATGGCACAATGAAGGTTTTGGTTGAAGGTGGGTCTAGAGCTAAAGTAACAAAATTAATAGATAGAGATGGTTCGTTATATGCTGATTACGAGGAAATGAATCAACCTACTCAATTACCTATAACACATGAAGACGCACTCAGCAGAACTTTGGAAGATACTTTCAATCAATACGTGAAACTAAACAAGAAAATTCCTCCAGAAGTGCTATCCTCTATCGCTGGTGTTGAAGATCTATCAAAATTATCAGATAGNATAGCTGCTCACATGACGATGAGNCTAGATGAAAAACAAGAAGTCTTNGAAATTGTAGATACCAAGACAAGNGTAGAGTACTTAATTAAGACCATGAATTCTGANTTNGATGTCCTCCAGGTAGANAAGAANATCCGAGGAAGAGTTAAACAGCAAATGGAGAAAAGTCAGAGAGAATATTATCTCAATGAACAAATGAAAGCTATTCAGAAAGAGTTGGGTGAGATNGGNGAAGAGCCNAATGATTTTGATGCAATCCAGAAAAAAATTGAAACNNCAGGTTTATCAAAAGAAGCAAAAGAGAAAATAACTTCGGAGTTTAATAAATTNAAAATGATGTCNCCAATGTCAGCTGAGGCAACAGTGGTTAGAAACTACATTGATACAGTTTTGAANTTACCATGGAAAGAACAGTCTGTGGTCAATAGTGATATTAATCATGCGCAGAAAATACTTGACGAGGATCATCATGGGCTAGAGAAAGTAAAAGAGNGAATACTTGAATANCTNGCTGTAAATAAAAGAGTNCAAAAGCTNAAAGGCCCAATTTTATGTTTAGTGGGGCCCCCTGGTGTAGGTAAGACATCACTTGGGATATCTATTGCTAGAGCCACAAATAGAAAGTTTATNAAAATGTCATTGGGTGGTGTAAGAGATGAAGCAGAAATTCGTGGCCATAGGAAAACATACATAGGTTCGATGCCAGGGAAAGTTATACAAAACTTGACGAAAGTTAAGACAAAAAATCCGCTGTTTCTTCTTGACGAGATTGATAAGATGGCAATGGATTTCAGAGGAGACCCTTCTTCTGCTCTATTAGAGGTGTTAGACCCAGAGCAGAACTTTGCATTTAATGACCATTACTTAGAAGTTGATTTCGATTTATCTGATGTGATGTTCATAGCTACTGCTAATTCAACTGACTCTATACCAACACCATTACTTGATCGTATGGAGCTTATAAGGCTTCCTGGATACACTGAAGACGAAAAAGTTGATATAGCTAAGAAATATCTACTATCAAAACAATTCAAGCAAAATGGCCTAAAGAGTAAAGAGCTCTCAATTGGCATCCCTGCGTTAAGAGAAATTATACGTTGTTATACAAGGGAAGCTGGAGTAAGGGGTCTTGATAGATCAATATCAAAAATATGCAGGAAGGTAGTGAAGTCTCTCTTAACCCGTAAAAACGCGAAAGTTACAAAGATATCACCAGCGAATCTAAATGATTACCTTGGAGTCAAGCCATTTACTTTTGGTAGTATTGACAAAAAAGATATGATTGGGCAGGTTAATGGACTAGCGTGGACTTCAGTTGGCGGTGAATTATTGAGAATTGAGTGTGCACTGATGGCGGGAAAAGGTAAAGTTACACAAACTGGTAAACTCGGTGATGTAATGCAAGAATCAATCAAGGCAGCGATCACTGTAGTGAGGACAAGATCTGCTTCTCTCGGAATAGATACTCAGTTTTATGAAAATAAGGATCTTCATATTCATGTACCAGAAGGAGCAACTCCTAAAGATGGCCCCAGTGCAGGTATAAGCATGGCACTGGCTGTAGCATCATCATTGTCTAATATCCCAGTGAGATCAGATGTTGCTATGACTGGCGAGATTACACTCCGGGGTGAGGTACTTGAAATAGGAGGCTTAAAAGAAAAGCTATTAGCTGCTCTTAGGGGAGGCATCAAAGAGGTCTTGATACCAAAAGACAATGAAAAAGATATTTCAGAGATACCTGAAAATGTAAAAAAAGGACTAAAAATCACCCCTGTAAGGTTCGTAGACGAGGTATTTGCGATAGCTCTGAAAAATAAACCTAATAAAATTAAATCTTTAGGCAAAAAAACTTCTGTGGATAATAAGAAGTCAAAAACACCTNCCTCAAAACGCTTACCTCACTAGCACACTTTTTTTTATATGTAAATGCAGAATAATTACATTGATTTATATTCTTAAATACCAAAATAATGTAAACTAAGTTGNAGTTGCACATTTATTCAATGATGAGAATTATAAATTCTAAAATTGTCTAGCATGCAAACAAATACTAATAATTTTTTAAACAGAGGTCTAAATGAATAAAGCAGAATTTATATCAGCAGTAGCAGATGAGGCTGGAAGCAGCAAATCTGATGCATCAGCACACGTCGAAGCAATGATAAATGTAATCACCAATGCTCTAAAAGGGGATAACGAGGTGACTCTCGTTGGTTTTGGTACTTTCAAAGCAAAAAAACGTGATGCAAGAACTGGTAGAAACCCAAGAACAGGGGAGTCTATCCAAATAAAAGCATCAACAGTACCTTCTTTCAAAGCAGGGAAAGCATTTAAGGATGCTCTAAATTAAAAAATCTGTCTAAGGGGGTGCTTAGCTCAGCTGGTTAGAGCGCCGCCCTTACAAGGCGGAGGTCGTAAGTTCGACTCTTACAGTACCCAAANAATNGAAGCAGCTATAATGCTGCTTCTTTCTATTTATGTATAGATGTTTTAGTGATAATATTATCTTAGTTTTTGGAGGCGTAGTTCAGTTGGTTAGAATGCCTGCCTGTCACGCAGGAGGTCGAGGGTTCGAGTCCCTTCGTCTCCGTAAACGAATGGAATTTTATGCTTACTAGAATACGTGAAAATCTGAGCACATGGGTTATAACAGTTCTTGTTATATTGATTGCGATCCCTTTAGTCTTTATGGGACTTGGTGACTACCAGTCAGCGGGGACTCAATATGCAATTAAGATAAATGATCAAACTATATCTAACTCACAAATCGACCAAGAGGTATTTCAATATCGTCAGGCACTTCAAAAAAACTTTGGAGGACAAATCCCTCCTGTATATACAGATAACTTTATAAAAGANTTAACTGTTAATTACATAGTAAGAACAACACTATTGGATCAAATGTCTAGAGACATGGGTTTGGCTTTCCATAACAAATCAATTATAGAAGAGATTTACAATACTTCTGCTTTTAAGGATCAAGGAGAATTTAATGCTGATCTGTATAAATCTCAACTTTTCCGATTAAATATGGCACCAGAAGTCTACGAGAGCTATGTTTACCAGAAAGGAATAACAAATCAATTGAGACAATCAATTACTGAAACATCTATTCTGACAAATTACGAGAAAAATAGTTTAATTAAAAATAGATTCCAAGAAAGGGTAATTAATTACAAAATACTTGATGTAGAAAATTACCGTAAAGGCATTGAACCTACAACCTCACAAATAAATGAAGCTTATNAGGAGAATAAAGATTTGTTTTTAGAGCCAGCCTATTCTCGATATAGATACTTAGANATCAATAGAAAAAATATTATTNANTCAACTCTTGTAGATGAGAAAAGTATTTACGAAGCATATCAAATGAATCTAGATGATGGTTTGTACACCAAACCGAATAAGTATGAAATCATGCATATCCTCATTGATAATAATCAATCTGGGAACTCTAATCTCAGTGAGCTTGCAGATAAAATCTACAGTGATTTAAATAATNATATTTCCTTTAAAGATGTTATTTCACGCTATGATGTAATTAGCTCCGAGAGCAGAGATAATCAAGGATATATGGGAAAATTCATTCTAGAAGACTTACCAAAATCATTTTCGTCTGCAATTCTAACTTTAAAACCTGGAGAAATATCAAAGCCNTTCATATCGAAAAGTGGAATNCATATTGTGTCAGTAAAATCTATTCAGAAAGGAGAAACTGAGGATTTTAATAGTGTTAAACTCAATTTAGAGAGAGAAATTAAACAAGACCTAGGATCAAAAAAATATTATAAATTAATCGATGAAATTACAGACGCNATTTATTCAGGAAACAATGATTTATCATATTACTCTCAATTGTTGCAAACAGATGTAAAAGAATCCCAAAAAATAAGTATAAATCAGGGGCAGGGTATATTCAGTTATCCACATGTCAGGGAAGAGCTCTTTAAAGAAATTTATTCTGATCAGAAAAATATCACCCCACCAATATTCATTGATGATGACAGATTCATAGTGGCACAAACCTCAGAGAGTATTAGNGAACAGCAATTACCTTTAGAAGAAGCAGAGCCTCTAATAAGAGAAATCTTGATCAATAGGATAAGTAATGAGAAACTGTTACTCAGCGCAGAGGAGTCCAGAGATAATCTCAATGCTGGAATTAAGAATCCTGATAATACTTTCAGTGCTTTTATTGGAACATCTGATTCGGATCAAATAAATGATGACTTAAAAAAAGTATTTTTTAACTCAAATCCAACCATAGGATATCAGATCACTAATTTATCGAAAGANAAGATTGTACTCTTCAATATCGAAACTATCAATTTTCCAATTAAGCCAAAAAATGATGATAACTATAAAGATTTTATGAGTTTCACNAAAAATACTGCAAGCGAATCAGATTTTGATAGATTTTATAATATGTTCAAAGATCANTCTGAAGTNGAAGTAAGTGAGTCAATTTACGAAAATTAAAATCCATTGATACTGAATCCACAGTCAACATATATAACTTGACCGGTGATGCCNGACGATAAGTCCGAAGANAGAAAAAGCCCNACGTTACTAACGTCATCGAGNCTTATATTCCTTTTAAGCGGAGCTTTNTCTTCTACATGTTTAAGGATTTCTCCAAAACCTTTTATACCTGAGGCTGCCAGGGTTTTAATTGGGCCAGCAGATATAGCATTTACTCTAATCTGTTTTTCACCAAGAGAGTTTGCCATATATCTTACATTTGCCTCTAAGCTTGCTTTTGCTAATCCCATGACATTGTAATTTTGTATTACCCTCTCAGATCCCAAATACGATAGTGTTATTAGCGACCCACCAGGTCGTATTATGCTTTTAAATTCTTTTGCTACAGCTGCAAATGAATAAGAGCTTATATCATGTGCTACTTTGAAACCCTCACGTGTAATATTATCTAAAAAATCACCCGAGAGCTCTTCGCGAGGAGCATATGCTGCGGAATGGATGATAATATCTATTTCTTTAAAATCTTTTTCAACATTCCTTTGAAGTGTTTTTATAGCCTCATCAGATGATAGATCACACTCATAAACATGTGTTGANCTTGAAATTTGGTCTGCAATACTCTGAACACGACTTTTGAGTTTCTCATTTTGATAAGTTAACACTAAATCTGCGCCAGCTTNACCAAGAGTTTTTGCTATCCCTGAGGCAATAGATCTCTCACTTGCTATTCCTATCACCAGTATTTTTTTATTTTTTAGATCAATCATCTAGATTCAAATTTGTTACTATTTAGAATATCATATTATTATATGAAATTAGTCAAAATCGATGAATAAACTCAGAACATACTCAATAATACTACTATTATTAGTCTTATCAATCTCAACAGTGAGATCTGCTGATTATTCTATATCTATGGGATATGCTGCAAAATATCCCTCGGATTTTCGTTATTACGAGTACGTTAACCCAAATGCTGATAAAGGTGGGACTATGAGATTGTCTGCTTTTGGGACTTATGAATCACTNAATCCATTTTTGCTGAAATCTNTATCTCCAGCAGGTTTGAATGACTTAGTTTTTGAAACACTAATGGATCGAAGTCTAGATGAACCATCATCAAGTTACGCTCATATCGCTTCTGGATATAAGTTAGCAAAAGATGGTCTTTCTGTAACATATTACATAAAAAGTAATGCTANATTTTCTAACGGCGATCACATAACAGCTCATGACGTTGATTTTTCTTTTAACACTNTAATGAGTNAAGTTTCNCATCCACAATATAGGTTATATTGGTCTGATATTAAATCATCAGAGGTTATTGATAATAAAACGATTAAGTTTAGCTTCAAAAAAGTAAATCCAGAATTACATATGATAATTGGAGATATACCAATTTTCTCAAGAAAATGGTTAGGCAATAAAAAATTTGAGGANACTATACTAGATATTCCTATCGGAAGTGGCCCCTATATAGTTGATAATTTTGAGCCAGGTAAATATATAACCTACAAAAAAAATCCAGACTATTGGGCCAATAGCGAACCAACAAGAATTGGAATGTATAATTTTGAGCGTATCGTATTCAAATATTATAAGGATATGACAGTAGGATTAGAGGCATTTAAAGCTGGAGAGTATGATTACATTTTTGAAAATCACTCAAAACGTTGGGCAAGAGACTATTTAGGGCCGAATTTCTCAAATGGCACTATCAAAAAAAATCTTTTGAATCATAAAAATAATGCAGGTATACAGGGNTTCATATTTAATACGAGAAAAGACATATTTAAAGATTATAGAGTTCGAAAAGCAATAACTCTTGCCTTTGATTTTGATTGGTCAAATAAAAATTTATTTTATAATCAGTACAAAAGATGTACAAGCTATTTTAGTAATAGTGAATTGTCAGCAANCATNAAACCTTCTCAAGATGAGATTCTAATGGCTAATCAACTCTCAATTCCATTGGAGAAAGTTAAAAATAAGGATATATCATTTACGAATAAATCTTCTGACGCTAGAGAAAATCTAAAAAAAGCGAAAAAGATTTTCGATGATTTAGGATGGTATGTAAAAAATAATACCTTGCATGATTTAAAAGGTGATGAAGTTGAGTTTGATTTTCTCCTTGCNCAAAAAGGTTTTGAGCGGATACTTGCTCCTTTTGCAAAAAATCTAAAAAAACTCGGAATTCACCTTAATTATCGAACGATAGATTTATCACTTTATCAAAGACGTGTGGATACTTTTGATTTTGATATGATGGTAATGAGTTATCCGCAATCACAGTCACCAGGAAATGAACTTTTTGCCATGTTTCATTCTTCCAGTGCAGAAAAAAGAGGATCATATAATGTTGGTGGAATAATAAATGATGATGTAGATAAATTAGTCGAGAAAATTGTATATACTAATAACAGAGAAGAAATGTTAGTTGCCTCACATCTTCTTGATAGGATACTTTGGAATGAGTTTTACTTGTTGCCAAATTGGTATATAAACCAACATAGGATTGCTTTCTTTGATAAATTTAATATGCCTCAGAAATTACCCAAATATTTCCAGGCAACAGATTATGTTCTTAAAACTTGGTACTTTAAGAAATGATTAGATATATTCTGAAAAGACTTCTTTTGATGATTCCTACACTGTTAGGTGTTCTTTTTATCACTTTTGCAGTTACACAATTTGTCCCTGGTGGCCCTATCGAGCAAATTACAAGCCAACTCAATAGTTTGAATGTATCAAGCGAAGCCTCTTCAGGATCATCAACAATTTACCGTGGTTCAAGTGGATTAGATGAGGANCATATTCAACAACTTACTGAATTTTATGGTTTTGATAAACCATTCCATGAACGTTTTGTAAATTTAGTGGTAAATTACCTAAGCTTCGATCTTGGTGATAGTTATTTCCATCATCAAACAGTTTCAGAATTAATTGTTGATAAGTTACCTGTTTCGATAAGTCTGGGTTTATGGTCTTTTATAATTATTTATTCAATCTGCATACCTTTAGGTATAAAGAAAGCGGTAACTCACGGAAGTAGATTCGATTTGATTAGTAGCACAATTATCTTAATTGGGTATTCAATTCCTGGATTTGTGCTTGGCATTGGTTTGATTGTTTTAATGGGTGGGGGAAGTTTTTTCGATATTTTTCCTACAAGAGGAATAGTATCAGATAATTGGGATACTCTAGGATTCTTTGATAAGATATTTGATTATTTGTGGCATATGACTCTGCCAATAATTTGTTCAGTTATTGGAAGTTTTGCTGTCATGACAATGCTTACAAAAAATAGTTTTATCGAAGAAATTAATAAACAGTATGTTTTAATGGCTAGATCAAAAGGTTTGTCAGAAAATGAGGTACTTTATAAACATATATTCAAAAATGCATTAATTCCAATATTAACTGGTTTTCCTGCTCAATTCATATCTGCATTTTTTACAGGAAGTATTTTGATTGAAACAATATTCTCACTAGATGGTATTGGACTATTGTCTTATGAATCTATTTTGCATAGAGATTATCCTGTTGTTTTAGGAACATTATATTTATTTACNCTGCTAGGGTTAATAGCAAAACTCTTAACTGATATAAGTTATGTTTTAGTTGATCCACGGATTAAATTTACATCTGTTGGNGTTGGGAGAAATGAATAGTGATTAATGAGAAAACAAGAAATTTATGGAATAACTATAAGACGAGTAAGCGAAATGTTTATAGTCTGTATATCTTTTCTNTTATTTTTTTTGTGACCTTGTTTGCTGAGCTTATTAGTAATGATAAGCCACTTATAATGAAAGTAGATAATCAGATTTATGCTCCAATATTTTTTGATTATCCAGAAACTCAGTTTGGTGGTTTTTTTGATACAGAAGCAGATTATAAAGATAAATTTATGACTGATCTTCTATCACATAATGGAAATTGGGCGGTATTTCCTCTTAACCCAAATACTTATGATTCAATAAATCTCGATAACCCATCACCTAATCCAGCAGCGCCATCTGTACACAATTATTTAGGTACCGATGATAGAGGAAGAGATGTTCTGGCACGACTAATTTATGGTTTTAGGCTCTCGGTGATCTTTGCTCTGGTTTTAACCTTCATAGCAGTTGTCATAGGGATTTTTTTTGGTGCNATCCAGGGATATTTTGCTGGGAGAACTGATCTATTCCTACAAAGATTTATTGAAATTTGGAGTTCGATGCCTGAGTTGTATTTATTGATAATATTCTCATCATTATTTGAGCCAAGTTTAACATTATTGATTATATTATTATCATTGTTTGGCTGGATAGGTTTGTCAGATTATGTGCGTGCAGAGTTTTTAAAAGGTAGGAATATGGATTATGTCATTGCTGCTAGGACAATGGGGTTAACAAATTATCAAATAATAATGCGGCACATTCTTCCCAATAGTATGGTTTCTGTCATAACTTTCCTACCTTTCAGAATCAGTGGCGCAATACTTATTTTAACAAGTTTAGACTTTTTAGGTTTAGGTGTCCCACCTGACACTCCTAGTTTGGGTGAATTATTATCACAGGGTAAAGAGAATATTGAGGCATGGTGGCTATCACTAACTACTTTCTTTGTCTTAGTCGGGACACTTTTGTTGTTGATTTTTATTGGAGAGGGTATAAGAGAGTCAATGGATTCAAGATCAAGATGAAAAACATATTAAAAGTTAAAAGCTTATCAATAGAATATATACAATCCGAAGTAACAAAAAGAATCATTAATGATATTTCTTTCGAAGTGGGTGAGGGAGAAATATTAGGAATAGTCGGACAGTCAGGATCTGGCAAAACAATAACAGGGTTATCTGTAAATTCACTTCTTGATAAGAGCAAGTTTCGAATCAGTAAAGGTGAAATAATCTTTCAGAACAAAAATATAGTTAAGTCATCAGAAAAAGAACTACAAGATCTCCGAGGGAATCATATATCTATGATATTTCAAGAACCAATGCTCTCCCTAAACCCAGTTCAAACAATTAAAACACAGATTACTGAAGTGATAAATCTTCATTTAACCAAAAATGAGTCCGAACACATGGATATCATAAATGACATTTTACATAAATGTGGTCTTAATGATGTTGAAAAAATACTATCTAGCTATCCACATATGCTTTCAGGTGGACAAAGACAAAGGGCAATGATAGCAATTGCAATTGTTTGTAAACCCAAGATTTTAATCGCAGACGAGCCTACAACAGCGCTAGATGTAACTTTNCAATCTCAAATNTTAGACTTACTGAANNTGCTNAGNAGGGAAAATAAAATGGCGCTTATTTTAATATCTCANGATCTAGAACTTATAGAGAACTATACTGATAATGTTATGATAATGAANGATGGTGTTGTAGAGGANCTANCATCTACAAAAAATATTTTTACGAATCCTNAGTCGGANTATACAAANGAATTATTACAAAGTAGACCTGTCNGGCTCGTAGATAAAATNATAAAAAGTGAAGATATTATATCTATATCTAACCTTAACTGTAGGTTTTTACAAAAAAATTCATTTTTCAAAAATAAAAGACAATATTTCCAAGCTTTATCAAATATAAATCTTAGTCTNAAACANGGTGAGACTCTAGGGATTGTTGGTGAATCTGGCTCTGGNAAAACAACGCTAGCNCTAACAATATTACAGCTNCTAAAATANGAGGGTACAATTTCNTTCTTNGGAAANAATCTTGAGAGCTTATCAAAAAAAGATTTNAGAAATGAGAGAAGAAACATGCAAATTGTATTTCAAGACCCATTTTCATCNCTCTCACCAAGACTTAACATATTNGAAATACTATCCGAAGGTATTTCTGTTTATAACAAACTTGATGATATGGTAATCAAGGATATTTGCGGCAAACTTCTTGAAGAAGTTGGTCTTGATAAATCTATGTTATATCGGTACCCACATCAATTTTCAGGTGGACAAAGACAAAGAATAGCAATTGCAAGAGCTATTGCCATTAAACCAAAATTAATAATTATGGATGAACCAACAAGTGCACTTGATGTAGTTGTCCAGAAAAACATCCTAGAATTGATTATCTCATTACAGAAAAAATATATGTTAAGCTATATATTTATTTCCCACGATATCAAAGTCGTTAATGCTATTTCCCATAAGATTTGTGTTTTAAAGGATTCAAATATGATCGAATATGGTGATACGAGTGATATCCTTAGAAATCCTAAATCAAAATACACACTAAAATTAATTGAATCATCAATGGCTAATTTTTAAATATTTTTTGTAGCGTAGATCTGTATACTTTTTCTAAGTTTTCTAGGTCTTCCGAGGACGTACACTCATTTACTTTATGAATAGATCTATTTATCAAGCCAAACTCTATTACCTCATTACAAATCTTTGCCATGAACCTTCCATCAGATGTGCCTCCATCAGTCAAAATTGATGGTTCTTTATTCATTACCTCTTTGACAGAACTCTTGCATATATCGAGTAATTTCGATTTCTTTGTTAAGTATGGTTCACCAGAATGCGACCATTTAATATCATAGTCTAGAGACTCACTATCTAATATNGATACAACTATCTTTTTAAGTTCTTCTGCATTAGTCTCAGTAGAATACCTAAAGTTAAAATCGAGTGTGAGATGCCCAGGGATAATATTACTTGCTCCAGCACCACTCTGAATATTTGATATTTGGAAAGAGGTTGGAGGGAAAAAATCATTCCCGCTGTCATACTCCCTTTTTATGAGTTTTTCTAGTGCTGGTGATAATAGATGAATTGGATTTTTTGCATTTTGCGGATATGCAATATGACCTTGTATACCATTTATAGTAAGTTTTCCTGATAATGATCCTCTTCTCCCATTTTTAATAGTATCCCCAAAAGTATCTTTTGAAGAGGGTTCTCCTACAAGACACATGTCTATATTTAAATCTTTTAGATTATTCTTTACCAATTTTTGAATTCCATTAACAGCTGGACCTTCCTCATCACTTGTTAATATCACTACTATCTTCCCATCAATATTTTTGGATTCAGAAAGTAAATTTTTTATTGCTATGAGCATGCAAGCTATACTTCCTTTCATGTCAGCTGTCCCTCTTCCATAAAGTAGTCCATTTATCTCTTTAAGTTCAAAAGGATCGGTATCCCATTTTTTGCTATCACCTACTGGTACAACATCAGTATGTCCAACAAAAGAAAATGTTAGTCCAGAGGATCCATATATAGCTATCATATTCGCGACATCTTCATTCTGAATATGACTAACATGAAATCCAAGGTCTTCAAGAAATTTTGATATTATAGTTTGACATCCCGCATCATCTGGAGTTACAGACGCACACGAAATTAATTCACTGAGTAACTTATTTAGTTCTTTATTCATTGTTCTTCTTTCCTNAGTGTTAAAATTTCAAAACTATCTTTTGTCACAAGAATTGTATGTTCCCATTGCGCTGATAATGATTTATCTTGAGTTACCACTGTCCATCCATCATTTAAAACTTTCGTTCCATATTTTCCTGCATTGATCATAGGTTCTATAGTAAATGTCATTCCCTCTTCAAGTTGTATTCCAGTGTTAGCAACCCCATAGTGAAGTATTTGAGGTGCTTCATGAAATTGTCTTCCAATTCCATGTCCACAGTACTCTCTTACAACAGAGAAATTATTATTGTGAGCATGTTCTTGAATAACAGATCCTAGGCTTCCTATGTGTACGCCTGGTCTTACAATATCTATCGCTCTCATCATGCATTCTCTTGTAACTTTACAGAGTCTTTCAGCTAATATTGATCCATTACCAATTATAAACATTTTACTAGTGTCTCCATGAAAACCATCTTTTATAACTGTAACATCTATATTAACAATATCGCCGTTTTTTAGTATTTTATCTTTTGATGGAATACCATGACAAACTTGATGATTTACAGAGGTGCATATAGATTTTGGAAAACCATGATAATTTAACGGCGCTGGTATAGCNTTTTGTTTCTCTGTTATAAATTTATGACAAATTTCATCTAACTCATATGTTGAAACGCCAATTTCCACGTGATTATTAATCATTTCAAGAACCTCGGAAGCTAGTTTGCCAGCAGTTCTCATTTTTTCAATCTCACTCTTATTTTTTAAATTTATCATTTATTAGAGAAATCCTTTATTTTTAGCACAAATTATCAGATTTTTATTGTTGAATCCATGTAAATGTGATAAAAAATCATATCGAATTATTATTATAGAGTATTCTTATGGAGTATAAAAAATAGTGTCAAATCTATCAGTGAAAGAAATGATTTCTGCGGGTGTCCATTTCGGCCATCAATCAAAGTATTGGAACCCTAAAATGCGCCCTTATATTTTTACTACATACAATAAACTTCATATCATTAACTTAGACAAAAGTGTTGAGCACTTCAAATTAGCTATAAGTTATATCGAGAAATTATCCAAGAACAACGCCAAAATACTATTTGTTGGCACTAAGAGAGCTGCAAGAGATATAATTTCTGAGCATGCTAAAAATGCTGGTATGCCATATGTAAACAATCGTTGGCTTGGAGGTATGTTGACAAATTTTGATACTGTTAAAAAATCGATACAGAAACTTGAGGGCTTAAAAAAACATCTAGAAGCATCTAAAATTCTGGATAATATGTCGAAAAAAGAAACACTGACGATCAAAAAACAGATAACGAAGTTAGAGAAGAACTTAGATGGAATCAAAGATCTTGAAAAATTGCCGGATGCGTTATTTGTCATTGATACACGCTATGAGAAGATTGCAATACAAGAGGCAAACAAACTTAATATTCCAGTAATTGCTGTCGTTGATAGTAACAATTCTTTTGATGGTGTAGATTTTATGATTCCAGGAAATGATGATTCCATGTCATCGATAAAACTTTTTGTTAGTGAAGTTTCTAAAACTATCAAATCCAATAAAACTTCAGTGACTAGTGCAAAAACAGAAAATCAATCACCTCAAGGAAAAAAATCATTAAAAAAGAAACAAGTTATTGAAGTTAGCAGTAAATCTGAAAAGAAAGATGCAGTGTCAAAAAAAACGGAAAATGACTAATGAGCTCTGAACTAGATCTTTTAAAGCAACTTAGAGAGATTACAGGTGCGGGGATGATGGACTGCAAAAAATATCTGCAGAAATCAAACAACAACCTTGATGAAGCAATCAAGCTCATGAGATCAGAAGAAGGCATCAAAGCTGATAAAAAATCAGCAAGAGTAGCCGCAGAGGGAGTAGTCTTTTTTCACACAGTTGAAAATAAGTCAATATTAATAGAAATTAATTCAGAGACAGATTTCGTAGCTAGAAGTGACGACTTCATTGTCTACGTCAAAGAATGCTGTGAAATGATTTTGGGAATCGATTGTGATGATTATGATTCATTGATGAAATCCGAGGATAAGAAAGCAGTAGATTCACTTGAAGAGCACAGAAAGAGCGCTATAGCAAAACTTGGAGAAAATATTGTCATTAGACGTTTCAGAAAATTTTATTCAAATGATGGATCTGTTACCGGTTATACTCACAATAACAAAATAGGCTCCGTTGCTGTTTTAGAAAAAGAGGACAATTCCCTTGGAAAAGATATTTGTATGCAGATTGTGGCATCAAACCCGTTAGCGTTAGATGAGACTTCTATTGATCAAGCAACATTGGCGTCTGAAAAAGAAATATATAAATCAGAACTCGATAAACTCGATAAGAAAGAAGATATAAAACGCAATATTCTAGAAGGAAAGATGAAAAAGTTTATTGTAGAAAACACGCTATTAGACCAGCCTTTTATAAAAGATAGTGCACTTAGTTTGCGTAAGATTCTAAAGAATAATGCCATTAAATCCTTTTTAAGATTTCAGTTGGGTGAAGGNCTAGAAAAGAAAAGCGATGATTTTGCAAAAGAAGTCTATAGTCAGATTAAATAACCAATATAATCCTTATTCATACATTTGATGATTACAAAAAACTCATGTGATGATAAAATAAATCTATTATGATAGAGGGCATAAAAAAAGAAACAGAAGACTTGATGAGTAAAACACTAGAAACTCTGAAATCATCGTTGTCTAAAATTAGAGCAGGAAGACCAAATCCAAGCTTACTTGATACCATCGAGGCTGATTATTTCGAAGTAAAGACTCCGCTCAAACAACTTTCCAACATATCTGTGACCGATGCATCGACCCTTAATTTAAATGTGTGGGATAAGAATGCAATCAAACCTATAGAAAAGGCAATTACAGACTCAAATCTTGGTTTATCACCTGTGGTAAATGGAACAAATATCCTCATAAAAATACCACCATTAACTCAGGAAAGAAGAGAGGACTTAAAGAAACTTTTAAAAAAAGAGGGAGAGAGCACGAAAATTGCACTTAGAAATATCAGAAGAAATATTAATACCTCAATCTCTAATTTAGAGAAAGAAAAAAAGATATCAAAAGATTTTGAAAGAGATTACATGATAGAGATTCAAGAGATTACTGATAAGTACATTAATAAATCTGAAGAGATAATTACAGAAAAAACAAACGAGATAAGTGAAGTTTAATGGTAAATCATAGGATCAAACATATTTCTATAATTATGGATGGCAATGGACGATGGGCCGGAGAAAGAAATATGAACAGATCGTATGGTCATCGTAAAGGTATTGAGGCTGTTAAAAAAATAATAAACGCATGCTTAGTTAGACAGATTACGTCACTAACACTGTTTGCTTTTAGTAGTGAAAATTGGATAAGGCCGGGTAATGAGGTTAAACTACTAATGAGTCTTTTTCGTGAATCTATAACAAATAACATCAATGCTCTCCATGAAAATAATATTCATGTTAAGTTTGTCGGTGATTTATCAAAATTTGATAAAAGTCTTATTTATCACATGAAAGATTTAGAGAACCTTACTCATGATAATGATGGGATGAATTTAAATTTTGCAGTTAATTATGGTGGAAAATGGGATATTGCTCAGTCAGTAAATAAATATCTTAATAAAAATAACTTTAACTCTAAGAGTGAGATAAGCGTCAGCGACATAGAGGAGAATTTAACATTTTATAAAAATCATCCTGATCTACTCATAAGAACTGGGGGTGAAAAAAGACTAAGTAATTTCATGCTTTGGCAGCATGCTTATACTGAACTATATTTTACTGACTGCTTATGGCCGGACTTCAATGAACATGAACTAGATAATGCAATTAGATTTTTTCACTCAAGGAATCGCAAATTTGGTGGTTTAAGAGCCGTACATCAAATCGAGAATAATGACAAGTAGAATATATACTGGAATATTATTAACTGTTTCAGTAGGTTTAATTTTAGTACTTTCATCGCCTCTGTTTTTGTTTTCTTTAATATCATTGATTATTGTTTATTCTTTATATGAATGGTTGTCAATATCAGACCTAAATGTAATAAAAAAGATCATATATGTTACATTATTTTCAATTTTACTATTCATCACTATTAATATCCCATTAACAACATTTCACTTATTGTTTAAATTGTCAGTCGGCTTATGGTTATTGATTACCTCACTCATAGTTTTCTATTCGCCATGGATGAGACATATGTTAAAAAAATACTCATCCTTAATAGGTATTACTTTGTTGTACCTATCTTGGTTATTTTTGATACACCTAGGTACTAATTTAACAGGTATAATTAATGGTGGGTTTGCTACTTCATTCTTGAACAATGATATACAAATTAAACACTATCTTTTGTTCCTAATAGTGCTTGTATCTCTATGTGATATTTCTGGATATCTTTTTGGAAAGTCTGTTGGGACAAAAAAACTCTGTCCTAGCATCAGCCCCAATAAAACTGTCGAAGGCTTTATCGGATCAATAATTATCCCTACGNCATTTTGTAGCATATATTTTTTATACTATAAAGATTANCACTTTGTGATAAATGATTTATTCTTCTTAGTTTTGCTATGCATCTTTTGTACAATTGGTGACTTATTAGTTAGTTGTCATAAAAGAGTGTTCAATAAAAAAGACTCGGGTAATATTTTACCTGGTCATGGAGGTGTTCTGGATAGACTAGATAGCTATTTACCATGTATTATAATATATCAATATTGGATGTTTATGTGAAAAGAAAGCAAAATATTACTATACATGGCTCAACAGGGACAATTGGAAAAAACACATTGTCTGTTATTGCAAAATCAGGCAACAAATTTAAAGTATATGCCTTAACTGCTAGACGAAATATTAATGTTCTCTATAGTCAGATTAAAAATTTTAGACCTAAATATGCTGTTGTATTTGATCAAGCTTCTGCTAAAACATTATCAATGAAATGTAAGAAAAATCGTTTATCAACCAGCATACTTTCGGGTGAAGATAATTTAATACGTATGTCATCAGAAAAATCAGTAGATTATGTTTTATCAGGGATATCTGGAGCTGCAGCACTCAAACCAACTTACGCTGCTATTTTGGCAGGAAAAAAAGTCCTTTTGGCAAATAAAGAGTCACTTATTATGTCTGGAAATCTTATGCTTAAAGCAGCGGAAAAAAGTGGATCAGTTATAATTCCAGTAGACAGTGAGCATAATGCTCTTTTTCAAATTTTGTTTTCATCTATTTCGAAGGAAACTAATATAAATAAAATTGATAAGTCAGTGAACAGCATTACCCTTACAGCGTCAGGCGGCCCGTTCTTAAATTATACACAAAGCAGACTCAGAAAAGTGACGCCATTACAAGCTACTAAACATCCGACTTGGAAGATGGGGCAAAAGATATCAGTTGATTCAGCTACAATGATGAATAAAGGTTTAGAGGTGATTGAAGCATCAATTCTATATGGAATTAATCTAGAAAAAATTAATATTCTCATTCATCCACAGAGCATAGTTCATGCTTTAGTAACTTTTGAAGATGGATCAACTATCTCACATATGAGCGACCATGATATGAAAGTCCCAATAAGTTATGCTTTATCATGGCCTGATAGGTTTTCATATTCTAGTAATAAAAAAATCGCATCTCTCATTAGTGAGCTAAATTTTCGTCCTGTTAATAAAGGTGAATATCCATGTTTAGATCTNTGTATTACAGCTCTTAAGATTGGTAAAAACGCACCAACAATCTTGAATGCTGCTAATGAAATTGCAGTTGATCATTTCCTNGAAGGAAGTATAAAATTAACTGATATAGCTGCTATAATAAANNATATACTTAAAATATCTAAATACGCCACGTTGAAAAATATTGATGATGTTATAAAATGTGACAAATTAACTAGAAAAATTACAACTNAATTTATTGAGGCAAAATGGAAATAATACANAGTNTAATAGGTTTTTTTATTGCCATAGGGATACTTGTAACATTTCATGAGTTTGGTCACTTCTATGTCGCTAGACTTTTCAATGTAACTGTTCTTAATTTTTCAGTAGGTTTTGGNAAGAATTTATATACAAAGAAATTTAANGATAGTGAAACTGAGTATAGCATAGCTGCAATNCCNTTGGGTGGCTATGTTAAAATGTTAGAATCANAAGAATTAGAAAATTTAGATAAAAGTAATCCAAANATATCTGAAAAATTTTGTTTTGATAAACANTCAGTTTANAAAAGATTTCTTATTGTGGCAGCAGGGCCTATATTCAATCTNATACTTGCAGTTTTATTTTTTATNATTGTNCACTTATCAGGTATTACAGGTCTAAAACCATTNGTTGAANATATCAATGGATTACCAGANNAAGTTATATCTCAGAGTGAAAAATATGAAATCATAAGTGTCAATGGTCATAAAACTCAACGATGGCAAGATGTAAGAGTTGAGACACTTAATAGTATTGTNAAAGGTGATANAGTNCTTAATCTCACANTGTCTAGAGGNGGAGAAGAAACATCTAACATTAAATTNCCAATAGATCAGNGTNTCNTGAAAATGAAAGGTGATGTAATTAAGAATATTGGGATAATNCCAATGAGGCCNGAATTTGACTCAACTTTAGGTNNNGTAGAGGATAATTCNTCTGCATCATTAGCAGGTCTAATGCCTGGAGATAAGATCATAAAAATAAATGGTGAAGCGATATCTNTGTGGTCTGAGTATGTAGAAATAGTNCAAANTAANCCTAATAATATNTTACAACTTGAGGTAGTTAGAATGGATACCTTANTNAATTTAATTCTNGTACCGTCGGAGAAANTCGTTGGTGAGAAGATAATTGGTTATGCGGGTATTTCTCCATCNAGNGAAGCTTTAGATAATTATCGGGTTACAGTNAAATACCCATTATTNGAATCAATAAAAAAATCATTCGATTTAACGATCAATTATACAGTCCTNACATTTAAAATGATTTTTAAATTATTCTCTGGCCAAGCAAANATGTCAAATATCAGTGGACCTCTGAGTATTGCNGAATTCTCGGGGAAATCGTTATCAATGGGATATGTTTATTTTGCATATTTGCTGGCNGTTTTGAGNATAAGTTTGGGCGTCCTTAACTTGCTGCCTATACCAGTGTTNGATGGTGGTCATCTGGTATACTATACAATCGAAATGCTTNTAGGAAAGCCAGTNTCTATAAAATATCAATTGATAGGACAGCAGCTTGGTTTATTAATTCTTGTTGGTATTATGCTTGTTGCATTCTACAACGATTTTTTGAGAATATTCAGTGGTTAGGATACTTATCTTTAATATCATTATTGTATTAACTTCCCTTTTCTCGGGCATACTTTTTGCTCAAACCGATGAAGAGATCATAAATAAAATAAACATAGAAGGCAACCAAAGGGTCACGGTTGATACAGTGTTAACTTATGCAGAAATAAGCGAAGGAGAGTTATTCTCTANTGAGATTGGTAAGAAAATTATAAAAAATCTCTACGACACTGGATACTTTGATGATATTTCAATATCGATGACNGATGGCAGATTACTCATAAAAGTTACGGAAAAACCAATAATTTCAATAATCAACATAATAGATAATAAAATTGTCGAAGATGAGGATATATATAATGCATTAGATAATGTTGGCATCAGTAGAGCTAGACCTTTTGATAAAAATATATTTGATAAGGTTGAGCAGGAGTTGACTAGACTCTATTTTGATAGGGGAAGATATAATGCAAAAATTACTTCCAAAGTAACACAGTTAGAGAGAAATAGAGTTGGTATTGATCTTATCGTCAATGAAGGAGAAGCATCAAAAATTCAAAAAATAAACTTCATCGGAAATAAAGCATTTTCATCAGATAAGTTAAGAGGATTAATGCAGCTAGGCACCACGTATTTTTTTGAATTCTGGTCAAATAGAGATACATACTCAGGATCATTATTGAAATCTGACATTGGAAAAATAGAGGAATATTATTTTAATAGAGGTTTTATAAGATTTAGAGTCTTATCAAATCAAGTAAACCTCTCGAATAATAACCAAGATATTTTGATAACTATAAGCATAGATGAAGGTGAAAAATACGAGTTTGGAGATATAAAAGTTTTTGGCAACACTGCTCTTGATGAATCAGATTTAAAGAAACAGTTATCACAAGTACTTAAACCAAGCCAAATATTCTCTAGACAAAAAATTCAGCAATCAGAGCAGCTTATAAAAAGCATGCTCGGTGAAAAAGGGTTTGCTTTTCCAGATGTTATCTCTATTCCAATAATTGACGATGAAACTAAAATTGTTGATATTGATTATCGACTTAATTCAGGGAAAAAAAGTATTGTGAGAAGAATAACAATCTCAGGAAACAGTAGTACAAATGATGAGGTTTATAGAAGAGAGTTACGTCAATATGAATCATCTCTACATAGAGAATCAGCAATTGAAAGATCTAAAATAAGGCTNCAACGATTGAAATATGTAGACAATGTAGATGTTATTAAGACACGTGTCCCTGATTCAGATGACATGCTTGATATAACTTTTAAAATTAAAGAAAGAAAATCTGGTGAATTTAAAATTAGTGCAGGTTGGTCTGATACCGATGGTGCGCTCTTTGATATTGATCTAAAGCAAGATAATTTTCTCGGTGGCGGTAATAATGTTGCTCTCAAAGCNTCAAAAAGTACAGTTCAAAATACTTTAAGAGTATATTTAACAGATCCTTATCACACAATGGATGGCGTTAGTAAAACAACAAATATTGTATTAAGTCAAACAGATGTTAGTAGCACGTCAACAGCAACATATCTATCAGATACGCTTGGTGGTGGTATTCTCTATAATGTTCCATTATCTGAGACAGAATCTATCGGTTATGGCTATGATTTATCCTTTACAAGTTTTACTACTACAAGTGGCTCTCCTATTATCGTAACTCATCATATAAATGATCACGGGAAAAATTCAATTGGGGTAAGCTTTCGAACGACCTATACATCTGATACACGTAATAGAACAAGATACGCTGATTCTGGAATGTTGAATCAATTCCAAGCACAACTATTTTTAGCGGCAGAGGGTGCTTCTTACTTGACAGGTCGATATGATACTGAACTGAATATACCATATGTTATTCAAACATTCGGTTTTGATTGGAATACGGTAATACAAACAAAAACTATTGTGGGTGCAGGTGTTGGGATAGCAAGTGCCACATCTCTTCCATTTTATGCAAAGTATTTTGCTGGGGGAAATTCTACCGTACGAGGCTTTAAAGGAGCGAGTCTAGGGCCATTTACTTATAATGCACCACGAGGAGCCCAAACTTGTGCTTCGAAGGCTATAGCTGGTAAGTTTATTAAGTGTGACACTGTAGGTGGAGATTTCCTCTCCGTTGCCCAAATAGACTGGCTATTTCCTCCACCAGATTTTTTAACAGATGATACACGTGGTGTTAGAGCATCGCTTTTCTTAGATATCGGTAACGTATTTGAGAAAATAAACGATTTCGATTACAATGAATTAAGAGCAAGTTACGGGATACAGTTTAATGCACTTACACCGGTCGGACCGGTTTCAGTTGGATTTGCTAACGCGCTCAGAGATAAAGAGGGTGATGATTTTCAATCTGTTGTGTTCAGACTTGGAGGTACATTTTAACTATGAAAAAAATATTAAAAAATCTAACAGTAATNATTTTTTGTTTGAGCATATTTGCACCACAGGTTACCTATGCAGAGGTAAAAGTGGGAATTGTAAACTTATCCAGGCTTCTAAATGAAGTTCCAATGTATAAAGACGCTAGACAGAAAATTCAGAAAAAGTTTGATCCAAGAGCAAGAAACCTTAAGACTCTGGAAAAAGAATGGAATACGCTCAATGATAAATATCTAAAAAATGAATCTGTTATGTCTGACAAAGAAAAAAAAGGNCTTATTGATAAGATAAAAGGCGTTGAGAATAAACTAAGATCTGGTCAAGAAAAACTTCAGGTAGATTTAGAAAAAACACAAAGAGAGGAATTCAGTAAAATAGAAAAAGTTGTAAACGAAACTATAACAACTTATGCTGAAAAAAATGACTTTGATATCATTTTGAGAGCCGAGAGCACAACACTCTATGCTAAAAAATATATTAATATTACTCAAGAGATAATATCTAAACTTCAATAATGAAGCTTCAAAAAAAATATACTTTAGTCGAACTTGCAGATAAGTATAATTGTGAAGTAAAGAATGATAAATCTGCACACGTCGACTCTATTTGTAGTCTCAATAATCCAGAAAAAAACTGTTTAGTTTTTATATCAGATAGCAACTCTGTTGAATTATCTTTGAATGAGAATATATGTGCTGTTATTACAACTAATGAAATCTCAAGTTCTATTAATAAACCATGTATTATCTCAAAAAACCCCCAGTTTGTCTTTTCAAAGATATTAAATGATAACCATGATGATAATTTTTCTATTTTTAAGTTGCAAGATACAAGCTCTTTAAAAGGAGTTTCAGGTCAAGCAAAAATAGCTGAAGGTGCATTCATTGCATCAGATGCACAGATTGGGAAAAATTCATTAGTGTATCCAAATGTTACAATCTACAGCAATGTCAGTATTGGTGAGAATGTCCGTATACATTCTGGCGCAGTTGTTGGGAGCGACGGATTTGGTTTAGTTAAAGACGAAAAAGGTCTATGGCAGAAAGTTCCNCAAGTAGGTGGTGTAAAAATAGGCGATAATGTTGAAATTGGAGCTAACACCACAATCGACAGAGGATCGATTGATGTAACATGTATAATGGACAATGTTAAAATTGATAACTTAGTTCACATTGCACACAACGTTTATATTGGTCAAAATACAGCCATAGCAGCATGCGTAGGGATTGCGGGAAGCACTCGTATTGGTAAAAATTGTACTATTGGCGGAGGTGTTGGAGTTAATGGTCATATAGAAATAACTGATGAAGTACATATTCATGGNATGGCAATGGTTACAAAGAGTCTAGAGCAGTCTGGTCATTATGCATCTGGGACAACAATTGAACCAGCGACTAGTTGGAGACGAAATCAAGCTAGATTCAAAGATTTAGATAATATTTTAAGAAAATTAACCAGAGATAAGGGAGCAACAAATGAGTAAAAATGATGTAATTAACTATCTTCCCCACAGATATCCATTTTTGTTAATTGATAAGGTAATTGACTACAAACCTCATGATTATCTAATTGCGCAGAAGAATGTAAGTTATAATGAACCATTTTTTCAGGGACACTTTCCAGGTCATCCAGTCTTTCCTGGTGTTCTTATTTTAGAATCAATGGCGCAGGCTACCGCTCTACTAGATTTTAAGAGTAATGAAAGAAATAATCCTGACTTATTGTATTATTTTGTTGGAATAGATAAAGCTCGTTTCAAAAAACCTGTTTATCCTGGGGATATACTTATACTTGAGGTCAAACTTACACAGAGCAAAAGAGATGTTCATAAATTCACTGCATCGTGCAAAGTCAATGATGATACCGTTTGCACAGCAGAGTTATTAGGCGCTGTTAAAGATAAAAATGATACATAAGACAGCAATAATTGATAGTAAAGCAGAAATAGACGCATCTGTCGAAATAGGTGCTTATTCAATAATAGAAAGCAATGTGAAAATTGATTCGGGATCTATCATACATCCTCATGTGGTTATAAAAAATAATGTTGAAATTGGAAAAAATAACGAATTTTTTCAATTTTCATCAATTGGAGAACAACCGCAAGATCTTAAATTCGATGGAGAAGAGACATATCTTCAAATTGGTGATAATAATACTTTCAGAGAATATTGCACAATTAACAGAGGTACAAAGGCAGGTATNAATAAGACAGTAATTGGATCGAAGAACTTATTCATGTCATATACTCATGTCGCACACGACTGTGTNATTAAAGATNATTGCATCTTATCAAATGCTGCCTCTCTAGCTGGTCATGTGGAAGTTGGTAATCATGTATCCCTTGGAGGATTCACGCTTGTCCATCAGTTTTGTANTATNGGTGATTATGCTTTTAGTGGCCTTGGTACCGTCATATCNAGAGATGTTACNCCATTTACNTTGGTTGCAGGCAATCANGCACGTGCTTANAAGATTAATACAACNGGCCTTAAAAGATCTGGATTNNNTGATGATAAAATTNATGCTTTAGAAAANTTATTTAAGTTNTTTNTTAAATCAAAANATACACGAGANGATTGTNTGAAAAAATTTAGTGAATATGGTTTCAATTTTGATGAGACAAATTATTTTGTAGAGTTTATTGAATCCAGTCAGAGAGGNGTGACTAGATAATTACTTNAGGAGNNTGTNAGCGATNNGCGCNAGTTTTTTTGAGGCNCCGGGTTCTAATTTTTTCCTAATATCTAAGTAGTTNCTTAATATATCCTCTCGATACACTCTATCTCTATCTATTTTATCTAATTCAACCATTATCTCTATTTGGTCATGATAAGTTGGNTGTATAAATTCTTTCACTATAGGGTTCNCACCAAGTTTTTNTCCAAGAATAAGGTTAACTAATCCAATATACTCAATATTGACCAATTTCCTCATAACTATATATGTTAAGTATGATANCTTATACACGATAACCATAGGCACCATCATTAAAGCTAACTCTAATGTGATAGTCCCAGATGCTGNAATAGCTTTTTTGCAATTCTTNACTTCATTTCTGTTAGACCCATCAGCAAGACATCCATGCATCTCNGNAGGNATCATTTTCATCATGAGATCTCTATTNTTAATNTTTGAATAAAATATTTTNATTTTCTTAAATTGATCTTTATTTTGCTTGTTTGGNTTAACNCAATCCANCATTGTGTAAAGATTATTTTTAATCTCAGATTCTCTACTNCCTGGAAATATGCCTAAATCNTATTTTCTGTCTTCAAATTCAATGTTATTGACNTGCAGNTCTGGNTCGTCAGCTAGCGGATGTCCAACATATGTAACTTTATCAGTAAATGGTTTAAAGATCTCATATTCAAAAGGAAATACTACNGCAAGATGNTCTACATTATCTATAATTTTTTTTATCCTNCCTTTTCTCCAAGCCCAAACTTGNGGAGCTATATAAAATAAAACNGGAATATTATGNTGTTTTGCAAATTTCGCAATCTTTAGGTTAAACTCTACATAATCTACAAGTATTATTAAATTAGGTTTATTATCCTCTATGTATTTTTTTGCTTTAAANANTGCATTCCTTATCTCGGAATACTTAGATATTACTTCCGTTAATCCCACAACAGATATATTCTCTGANTTATATATTANATTAANNTTTTTACTTATTAACTTTTCTTGACCAATACCACTAAAAGATAAATTACTATTAATATTCCGGTGTTCCTCTACATATCTTGCAGCATGCATATCGCCAGATGTTTCNCCAGTGATTATAAATATTTCACTCATGCCAAGTATCTATTAATATGATCAGCAATGAATTCTATTTCATTATTAGNTAATTCCGGATACATTGGGATAGAGACACATTGATTGCATATTCTCCTTATATTAACTAAATTATATTTTTTNTTAGNACTACTTTTGATAGCGGANTGTTCATATATTGGACGTGGATAATAAATACCCGTAGGAATATTTTTATCTGACATATGTTTGATAAATTTCTTTCTGTCATTGACTAATAATGTGTATTGGTGNTAAACATGATTAACATGAGANCCTTCAAANGGAGTAGTAATATTTTGATTATCTATTAATTTGCTGTATTTNTTGGCAATTNTTCTTCTNGATNTGTTGAGTTTGTTTATAATCTTCATNTTCTCAAGTAATATTACTGCTTGTATCTCATCTAACCTACTATTATAGCCAATCATTTTGTGNACATTTCTCTNTATTCCACCATGGTTTCTCAGCATCATCGCTTTTTTCGCTAAACTAGCATTATTAGTCAGGATCATACCGCCATCACCAGCACAGCCAAGATTCTTGGTCGGGAAAAAGCTNAGACATCCAAAATCGCCAAANGTGCCAGTATGTTTTTTATTTAGTTTTGAACCAAAAGATTGCGCACAATCTTCAATAAGTTTTAATTTATATTTTTTACATATTTGNTTAATTACATCTATTCTACATGGTTGGCCGAATATATGAACTGGCATNACTGCTTTTGTTTTTTTTGAGATAGCTTTTTCTATTTGATTTTCGTCAATATTAAATGTTTCAGGATTTATATCTACAAANATAGGCTTTGCACCAACTAAGATGATTGCCTCTGCAGTTGCGAAATAAGTAAANGGAGTAGTTATAACCTCATCTCCTCTCTTAACANCAAGAGCNCTTAAAGAGATTATTAATGCATCAGTCCCAGAATTACATGAAATCGCGTATTTAGTCGACATATACTGAGATACTTTTTTTTCTAGATCAACTACATTTTTTCCCATAATGTATTGACCAGATTTAAGTACTTCGTTGACTTTTTTTTCAAGAGTCAATTTAAGCGAATGATATTGGCGTTCCAAATCAAACAATTTTATATTCTTCATAGTTTCCTCGAAATTTCATCTGCTACTTTGAGTGCTTTCATGCCCATGACTCCATCCACTAGTGGTTTCTCTATACCCAAACATGAGTTCACAAAGTTTTTTATTTCATCTCTTAAGGCATCTGCTTTTTTGTATTTATATTCTTTTTGATTGTATAAGCCTTTTGACCTATTCTTTGATTTAGAGAATACCGTTAATTCTGACTTTAAAAAATCTACTGAGTAATATTTATCTTTTTCAAATATTCTAATTTTCCTTTCATTCTTAGTGCTTATTCTGCTAGACGTTAAATTTGCCACAGATTTGTCATCAAATTCAATTCTGACATTCGCTATATCCGTGGTCTTAGTTATTATTTTTTTACCATACACATGTATTTTTTTTATCTGTTTTTTTGTAAGTGACAGAATAATATCAATGTCATGAATCATTAGGTCAAATACGACATTTACATCATTAGACCTAGGGTTAAACTTGGCTAATCTATGAACTTCAATAAAAACTGGATTTTTTACTATAGATGTCAGATTCTTCATAACTGGGTTAAATCTCTCTAGATGTCCTATCTGTAGACATACATTTTTTCTTTGGGCAAGGCTATTAAGTTTCTTTGCTTGCAATAATGTTTCTGTCATTGGTTTTTCGAGTAAAATGTGAATGCCATTATCTAAAAGATATCGCGCAATCTCATAATGTGTGTTTGTTGGAGTAACAATTGACGCAGCATCTATGTCACCAACTACGTCTCTAAAGTCAGTTGAAACCTTAATTGACTTATTTAAAGATAAATTTGTGTTTTTAATATCTTTATCAATTACCCATTTCACTCTGACATTTTTATTACCGAGATACTTATCAAGGTGGTATTTACCTAAGTAACCTGTACCAATAACAGCAATATTCAATTTATTCATAACCATAAGGGGTATTGATTTCTCTTTTTTGTTATATTTAGATATAAACTCAATTATAGTGAACTTTTTATGACAAGCCAAATTTTAGCTGGTATTGATGAGGTTGGCCGTGGCTGTTTAGCAGGACCAGTAATTTCCGCGGCAGTAATTCTAAAAGATTCTGTGGATACCTCTCAGCTACGTGATTCAAAGAAAATCACACCCAAAAATCGAGCAAAATTAGCAAATTACATACTTAATAACGCTCATTCGGTAGGAATAGGCTTTTGCTCTAATCATGAAATTGATAGAATAAATATTCATATGGCAACTTTACTCTCCATGAAAAAATCTCTATTTGCTCTATCAATACAACCTGATCTTGCATTAATTGACGGTAAGTTTGCGCCAGATGTAGATATTGAATGTAAAACATATATTAAAGGAGATGAGAGTATACCTCAAATATCCGCAGCATCAATTATTGCAAAAGTTGTTAGAGATAATTATATGACCAGAATAGATAAGGAATTCAATGTTTATAAGTTTTATCAACATAAGGGCTATGGAACAAAAGAGCATATTGAATTAATCAATCAATTTGGACCTTCGATATTTCATCGACTATCATTTTCTCCTCTTAAAGAGAAATATCTATGAAAAATTTATTCACCCATTTATCATTAAGAACTTCATTTTCCCTATTTGATAGCACAATAGCCTTAGACCCTTTGATTAAAAAAGCAAAAAGTCAAAAAATTACTGCACTTGCAATGACAGACTTCCTAAATACTTTTAATGCTATAAAATTCTACCAAGCTTGTATAAGCAATAAAATTAAACCAATCATAGGGTGCCAGATACCTTTAAATGATTTTGAGTATGATAATACACAGCCATATATCTCATTATTAGCTAAAGATTATAATGGATATAGTAATTTGATAAAGTTACTTTCATCAATACATTCAAGTAAGCTTGGAAATAAATTAGCTAGTTCGTCAATACGAACTCTTGAACAATACAAGGAGGGACTTTTGATTTGCACTGGTGGTAGAAATGGTATTCTTGGAAAGAACTTAGTAAGTACGAACCCAAATAGCATCCTCCCAAATATTTTAGAACTAAAAAAAATATTTGAGGATAATTTATATCTAGAAATACAGAAAACAAATCATGATTTAGAAGATAGATATAATGATATGATTGTTAAATTTGCTGATGACGAGGGATTACCTCTGGTGGCAAGCAATAATGTTTTATTCATCAATCAAGATGATTTTGAAGCACATGAAGTTAAAGTGTGTATAAATAAAAAAATCAAGCTTGAGGATCGTGGTGAACAATCTGACTATACTGAACAACAGTATTTTAAATCTTATGATGAAATGAATAAATTATTTGTTGATTATCCTGATGCTATATCAAATGTGGGTGAAATTATAAAAAGATGTAATACGAAGATTGATCTTGGAACATACCATATGCCAGAATTTCAAGCGCCAGAAAACATGACTATAAGTGAACACTTTCGTAATGTTGTTAAAGAAGGATTATCGAAAAGAATAAAAAATATAGAAAGTAATAACCATCAAAAATACTGGGATAGACTTGAAAACGAGATGAAGGTTATAAATAATATGGGTTTTGAGAGTTACTTCCTTATCGTTCATGAGTTTATATCTTGGGCAAAATCTAATGATATACCCGTGGGGCCAGGAAGAGGGTCTGGCGCTGGATCATTAGTCGCGTATTCTCTCAATATCACATCAGTGGACCCATTACCCCACAATCTTCTATTCGAAAGATTCCTCAATAGTGATCGAGTTTCAATGCCTGACTTTGACATAGATTTTTGTATGGTAAACCGACAAAGAATTATTGAGCATATATCAGAAAAATATGGGGAAGACAAAGTGTCACAAATTATTACATACGGCTCTCTTGCTGCTAGAGCGGTAATAAGGGATGTAGGAAGGGTTTTAGGTCTTGGGTATGGATTTGTCGACCGGATAGCTAAATTAGTTCCATTTAGCCCCGGTATTACCATTGATGATGCACTTAAACAAAATAAAGATCTAAGATTGGAGTATGAAAAAAATGACGAAATAAAAAATTTAATCGATACTTCAAAAAAAATTGAAGGCTTACCACGAAATGTGGGTAAGCATGCAGCAGGAATTGTTATATCACCTAATAAGATTGATAACCACATCCCTCTTTACAGGGTTGAGGAATCTGGAGAGATAGTAACTCAATATGATAAAGATGATATTGAGACACTAGGTTTAGTAAAGTTTGATATCTTAGGATTACGGACACTAAGTATTATTGATAAGACTATTAAAAACCTTAGATCAAAAAAAATTTCTGATATTGATATCGAGAATATTGATCCTGTAGACTCAAAAGTTTTCTCTTTAATGCAAAAAAAACAAACAACGGGGGTTTTCCAATTAGAATCATCAGGGATGAAAAGATATATGGGGCAGCTCAAACCAGATTGTTTTGATGATATTGTGGCTTTAGTCGCTTTATATAGACCTGGGCCACTAGGTACTAACATGGTAGATGATTTTATTAATAACAAACATGGTAGAAAAGTAAATTATGAACACCCACTATTAGAGCCAATATTATCGCCTACTTATGGTTTGATCCTCTATCAAGAGCAAGTAATGGAGATATCAAGAGCTCTTGCTAATTATACGCTAGGTGAGGCAGATATCCTTAGACGAGCAATGGGTAAAAAAAAGAAGAAGGAGATGGAGAATCAAAGACAAAAATTTCTAAGTGGTGCTAGCGAAAAAAATATACCACCATCCATTGCTGAGTCAATATTCTCTAAAATGGAGAAGTTTGCTGGGTATGGTTTTAACAAATCACATTCTGTAGCTTATGCTTACATATCATATCAAACCGCTTATTTAAAGACTTACCATACCTCAGAGTTTTTAGCATCAGCGCTATCATCTGATATGGATAATACGGATAAAGTTATATCTCTCATTTCAGCAGCAAAAGAGATGAATATAGATATTATTAAACCTGATATAAACTCCTCAACATACGAATTTACTGCCATTAATGCGAATAAAATATTATTTGGTTTAGGAGCAATAAAAGGCATCGGTTTTAATGCTGTGAAACATCTTGTTGAAGAGAGAGAGAGAGGTGGAAAGTATAACAACATCTTTGATTTATGTGAGAGAGTGTCACACAATATTATTAATATAGGTGNTATGGACTCTCTAATTTATTCTGGNNCTTGTGACTCTTTTGAAAAAAGTAGAGCTTTTATAAAAAAAATTCTTGATAAGGCTTTAATGTACGGACAGAAAAGGCAAATCACAAAAACACATGGNCAATCTGAANTGTTTGCTGGCGAAACATCAACTACTGTTGAATATGAGGTAAGTTCCATAGAGTCCGATNTCAAAGAAACGANAGAAATNAAGCTCAAAACTCTNAATCAAGAAAAAAAAGTCTTAGGATTGTACCTTAGCGGTCANCCAATTAATGAGTTTAAAGAAGAGATTAAGTCTATGGGTTTAAACACNATAAANTTCTATTTTAATAAACTGAATGATGGCATTAAAGAGGACTACTCAGAGCAGATATCATTAACAGGTGTTATTGTAGCTTCGAGAATGCAGAGAGTCGGTAGCGACCGATTTATTAACATACTNTCACTAGATGATTCTACAGGTTCGATAGAAGTCATAATTTATCCTGACATTTTTGATAAATATAAAAGTATGCTCAAAGAAAATGAAATTTTGTTTGTATCAGGNACAATTTCAATTGACGAATATAATGGATCATTGAGCTTAAAAGCTGTAAGTGTAGTTGATCTAGATTATGCTCGCCAAAATTATTCTAAGCAGATAGAATTACTTATAACATCTGATAAGACAAATGATATTGTTATAGGTAANNTAATGAGAATCCTTGAGCCTCATAAAAATGGTAAATGTCCACTTGTTATAAAATGTGTCAGCAACAAACACATAGTNCCTTTATCACTTGATAATGAATGGCACGTAAATNCCACAAGTGCGCTTGTNAAAGATCTTACAAGTCTTCTTGGAAGCGAGAATATTACTATTAAATATAAATAGTTATTTTGATAATATTGTTTATAATTATTTAAAATGAAAGAATTTAACCCCAATTATTTAGATTTTGAACAACCACTTCTTGAGTTAGAAGGGAAAATTAAGCAAATAAATAATAACCCAGATAAGACAGCTAAAAGTGATTCCGTAATCTCGAAGCTGAACAAAGAACATGAAAATCTTACTAGAAAAATATTTGAGAATCTAACAGATTGGCAAATATCGCAACTAGCACGCCATCCTTTAAGACCTCATACACTAGATTATATTCCAAATATATTTGACAGTTTTACTGAACTTCATGGAGATAGAATGTTTGGTGATGATAAAGCAATTGTTGCAGGTATAGGTAAAATCGATGAACATAATTTTTTCTTTATAGGGCATCAAAAGGGAAGAGATGCTAAAGAAAAAGTTGAGAGAAATTTTGGAATGCCTAAACCAGAAGGCTATAGAAAAGCTCTGAGGATAATGAAGCTAGCGGAGAAATTTCATTTACCTTTAATTACTTTTATAGACACTCCTGGTGCATATCCAGGAATCGATGCTGAATCGCGAAACCAGAGTCAAGCTATAGCAGAAAATTTATCTATAATGTCAAACTTAAAGACTCCTATTGTTTCTGTAATAATTGGAGAAGGTGGATCAGGCGGCGCGTTAGCAATTGGAGTAGCTGATAGATTATGTATGTTGCAGAATAGTATATATTCTGTTATCAGCCCAGAAGGATGTGCTTCTATCTTATGGAAAGATGCTAAAAAAGCATCTAAAGCTGCTGAAGCTCTATGTATCACTTCTAATAAATTAAAAGATTTTAATTTAATTGATCTTATAATACCTGAGCCATTAGGGGGAGCACACAGAGATCTTGTTGCGATGAGCTCATCTCTAAAAATAAATATTATAAACATGCTTAAAGATTTATCAGAATTGACTACTGATCAAATTCTTTATAAAAGGAGGGAAAAACTTGAGTCATATGGAGAATACGAAAACTAATAACCTTATTAAGAGTTGTGTTGAAATATTATCTCCATTGAATACAAAAAAATATGTAGTAGCATTTAGTGGCGGAATAGATTCATCAGTACTCCTCTCCATTTTAATTGAAACAAAAAAGATTCTTAACATTGATATAAGGACTATTCATATAAACCATAACCTTCTTGAAAATAACAAAAAAATATCAGATCACTGTGAAAGAGTTACCAAAAATTATGAAATTCATCATTCTACATTTGATATTTATATTGATGATGATTCAAACATCGAAGAAAAATGTAGACTTAAAAGATATGATGCATTATGTAAAAATTGTAGACCTGATGAAGCGATATTAACAGCTCATCACTTCGATGATCAGATTGAAACTTTCATGCTAAGAATCTTAAGAGGATCATCGTTAAAAGGTCTATCTTCTATGAAAAAAATTACTACTATGAACAATAGAACATTAATCAGGCCATTTTTAGATATCCCAAGAGATGAGATAAAAAATTATCAAGATAAGCATAAGGTAACATATATTGATGATCCTTCTAATACTAATAATAAATATGACAGAAATTTTATTAGAAACACTGTCTTACCTTCAATTAAATCTAGATGGAGTTCTCTAGATAAGAATATTCATAATAACCTATCTATAATTAATATACAGCATAACGTTTTACATGATTATATTTCATCAATAATTAAAAATTATTTCTATAATAATCGNAAAGATCAAATAAGCATTGATTTACTCAATAAAGAAGGTTTCGATATAAAGGTTCTTATTTTNCATGAGTGGGTATATAACTTTAATAAAACAAATCTTAACTTACGTCATATTAAAGAACTAATTAAGATTTTGAATACAAATAACGATTCAAATCCTTTATTTACATTTNACTCTATAAAAATTACTAAAGACTGCAATCGTTTAGTCATAACAAATACCTAACATAATCAAGCTTTTGCGAACTTATTTATATATTTCTGATGCGTTTTCGTCTATACTCTCCATGTAGGTATGACAAGATATGTTTTTATCACTGGTGGTGTAGTATCTTCCCTAGGCAAGGGTATAGCATCAGCCTCCCTTGCATCATTATTTAAGCTAAGAGGATTCAAGGTTTCTCTCCAAAAACTAGANCCGTACATTAACTTAGATCCAGGAACAATGAGTCCCATCCAGCATGGAGAAGTGTTTGTTACAAAAGACGGCGCTGAGACTGATCTTGACTTAGGTCATTATGAGAGATTTGTTGGGATAGAAATGTCTCAAGCTAGTAATGTTACAGCTGGACGTGTTTATTCGAATGTTATTGAGAAAGAGAGAAAAGGTGATTATCTTGGGAGTACAGTTCAGGTGATACCACATATAACTGATGAGATAAAAAAATTGATTATAGCCGGTTCTAAAAAAGCAGACATTGCTTTTGTGGAAGTTGGGGGTACCGTTGGTGACATTGAATCACTACCATTCTTAGAATCTATTAGACAATTTGGATTAGAGTTAGGNCCACAGAATTCAATGTTTATACATTTAACACTTCTTCCATTTATAAGTGTTACGAAAGAGTTAAAAACTAAACCAACCCAGCATTCTGTTAAAGAATTACGGTCTATAGGAATACAGCCAGATATACTTCTGTGTAGATCAAAAGACAGTATTGATGAGAATGTGAAGAAGAAAATAGCTTTATTCACAAATGTTTCAAAAAACGCAGTCTTCTCTGCCGAGGANGCAGATTCTATTTATGATATTCCATTATTACTTAAGAAACAAATGATGGACGANTTTATGTTAAAGAAACTTAAACTAAAGAAAAATAAGTCCAATGTAAAGCCTTGGTCTGACTATCAGAAAAAAGTAGTTAAATGCAGAAAAAAAACAAAGATTGCCATGATAGGTAAATATGTCGATCTAGAGGACTCATATAAATCTTTAAACGAAGCACTTTATCATGCTGGTATAATTAATATGACNAAAGTNGATATAGAGTATATTGATTCTGAGAAGATCACTAAGAATAGCGTTAAAAAATTAAATAGTATGAATGGCATATTAGTTCCAGGTGGTTTTGGTAATAGAGGTATCGAAGGTAAAATATTAGCAGCTCAACATGCAAGAGTGAATCACATACCATATTTTGGCATATGCTTGGGGATGCAAATATCTGTCATTGAGTTCGCCAGAAATGTTGTAAGACTCAAAAAAGCAAATAGTACTGAATTTGATCTAAATACAGGTAATCCTGTTATTGCATTAGTAGAAGAATGGAGAGATAGTAGTGGGAAGAAGATCAAGGCAGATAAAGATAATTATGGGGGCACTATGAGATTAGGTGCGCAGAAATGCAAAATTGACAAGAGATCGCTTGCGTATAAAATGTATAAGAAATTGACAATTGATGAGAGGCATAGACATAGGTATGAGGTTAATAGTAATTTTGTGAAATACTTTAAAAATAGTGGATTAATTTTTAGCGGGAAATCAANAAAGGAGAATTTAATGGAGATAATTGAGATNAAGGATCATCCGTGGTACCTGGCATGNCAGTTTCATCCTGAGTTTACCTCTTCCCCGTTAAGCGGTCATCCNCTTTTTAATGGTTTTATCNATGCAAGCCTAGAACGGAGATTAGATTTTGATTGATATAGGGAAATCTTCACAGCTAACATTGATATCTGGGCCATGTGCGATAGAGTCAGAGTCTCTATGCATGCAAGTAGCAGAGAAAATNCACAGGATTACCGAGAACCTGCCAATATCATACATCTTTAAGGGTTCTTTTGATAAAGCTAACAGAACATCTTTATCGTCAAAGAGAGGAATTGGGATCGAAGAGGGGCTGAAAATCCTTGATAGAATTAGGACAGAATTTTCCATCCCCGTTTTGACAGATGTTCATGAAGATACACCAGTTGATGAAGTATCAGATTGTGTTGATGTNCTCCAAACNCCTGCTTTTCTTTGCAGACAAACTAACTTTATTCTAAAAGTCGCCTCGACTATGAAGCCTGTGAATATAAAAAAGGGTCAATTCTTGTCACCTCGTGAAATGAAAAACGTCGTTGATAAAGCAAAATCTACTGGTAATAAAGACATTTATGTTTGCGAGAGAGGAGTTTCATTCGGTTACAATAACCTAGTTTCTGATATGCGATCTTTGGTAATCTTGCGTGAAACTGGTTGCCCAGTAGTTTTTGATGCATCACACTCTGTGCAACAACCAGGCGCTGATNCCTCTCAATCTGGTGGAGAGAGTATATTNATACCTTATCTAGCAAAAGCAGCTACAGCTGTTGGAATAGACGCTCTTTTTGTAGAGACTCATCCCTTACCTGAANAAGCTCATAGTGATGGAAAAAACTCGATGGATTTAAATATGATGGAGAGCCTCATCACAGATGTAATAAAAATTAATGAGTTAATCAAGAAATAACTGAAATGAATACTATTAAAAATATAATTGCAAGACAAATACTTGATTCAAGAGGTAACCCNACTGTAGAATGTGACATNACATTTGATTGCGGATCTTTTGGTCGAGGTATATCTCCATCGGGAGCTTCTACAGGTAAACTTGAAGCTATAGAATTAAGAGATGGAGATGAAAACATATATAATGGAAAATCAGTATTAAATGCAGTTTCAAATATAAATAAAATAATCAAGAAAGCGGTAGTTGGCAATAAGTATGAATCTCAAGAAGATTTCGATAATCTGTTAATTGAAATAGATTCTACAGCGAATAAGAATAAACTTGGCGCAAATGCAATACTCGCNACTTCTATTGCATATTCTCATGCAACAGCAAATTCAAAAAAACAGAATCTATTTGAAAATTTTGGGAATAACTTTTCACTGCCAGTCCCTCTTATGAATATCTTAAATGGNGGTATGCATGCGAATAATAATTTAGATTTTCAAGAATTTATGATTTTACCAATTAATTTTTCATCATTTTCTGATAGCCTCCGAGCTGGATGTGAAATATTCCATTCATTGAAAAAAATATTGTCATCTAAAAATTATAGTACAGCTGTTGGAGATGAAGGTGGCTTTGCTCCAAATATTAATTCTAATGAAGAAGCATTGGATTTAATACTTAACGCTGTATCAGCAGCAGGTTATAAAGCTGGAGAAAATATTTTTATTGGCTTAGATGTCGCAAGTTCAGAGTTTTATAAAAATAATCTGTATGTACTTGGTGACGATAAATCATATGACAGTTCGTCATTTTGTGACTACATAGCAGGTCTCTGCTCAAACTACCCAATTATTTCTGTTGAGGATGGCATGGCTGAAGATGACTGGGATGGATGGATAGAGATGACATCAAGATTAGGTAACAAAGTTCAACTAGTAGGAGATGATATTTTTGTAACTAATCCTGAAATATTGCAAAAAGGTATTGAAAAGTCAGTAGCTAATTCAATTTTAATAAAGCTTAATCAAATAGGCACNGTAAGCGAAACGATAAAAACTATTAATCTTGCAAGAGATGCAAACTATACATTTATAATATCACATCGATCTGGAGAGACAGAAGACACTACAATAGCTGATTTAAGCGTTGGAACAGCGTCGAATCAAATAAAAACTGGTTCCTTATCAAGATCAGATCGAGTCGCAAAATACAACAGGTTACTCAGAATAGAGGAGATATTAGGAGGGGATATGTTCAATAAAAATGATGTATTTTCTAGGTGGTTGAATTGAGAATTTTTTATACGCTATCAGCTGTTTTATTTATATTGCTTCAATATTCTATCTTATTAAGTAATAATAGTCTTTTCTCGTATATGGATTATAAAAAACAGCATGCTAGCAAAATTAGTCAAATCAATAAGTTAGAGCAGGAATCGAAAAAAGTTGCTCAAACAATATCAGACCTTAATAAAAATCAGATAGTACTTGAGTCTTATGCAAGAGAAAAATTTGGTTATATCAAGAATGATGAAACATACGTGCAGATAATCAAGAATGTCCAACAAGATAACTGATGTCATCATTTTAGCTGCTGGTAAGAGCAGTCGCTTTTCAAAAACTGCCAATAAGCTAAATCAAAAGATTGGTAATAAATCAATTATAGATATATCAATTGAAAAATTCCTCAAAAAGAAATTAATCAGAGATGTATACGTCGCTATTGGAAATAAATCAATAAAAATTGGAGCATCTAATAGAAAAATTATTAATCTAGTTAAAGGAAGTTCGTCAAGGATGAATTCCGTATTAAATGTATTGCGATTATTAAATGCTCAGGAATCACCACCAGATAATGTAATCATTCATGATGCTGCACGACCAATTGTTTATGAGAAAGATCTCAAAAAACTTTTCTCTTATATTCCAAAAATTAAAACTGGNATTGCTTTTGGTTATCCTTTGACAAATGCTCTGAAGTACATTGGGCGAAATGGTATTATAGAAAAAAATTTAAGCCGTAAAAACTTGTATATGACATTTACACCGCAATTACTAAATTTTTCAAGGATAATAAAATCATACGAATATTTAAGAAAAAATAAGATTACTGTTGATGATGATTTAGAAGCATTACATTTAAATTCATATAAAGTAAGGATCATGAAATCTTCACCATTTAATGTTAAACTCACGTATAAAAGTGACTTTGATAACCTTATAAATGGTATTCAGAAATTATGAAAATTGGATTAGGTATAGACACACATAAGCTCATTCCTGGAAAATATCTTTTATTAGCTGGTGTTAAAATTAAATGTGACAAATCAATTGAAGCATACTCAGATGGTGATATTGTCTACCACGCAGTAGCAGATGCGATTTATGGTTGTCTCGGACTAGGCGACATAGGAGAGCAATTCCCTGATACAAATCCTAAAAACTCTAATATTGATAGTTCTATAATTATTAAACATGCTTTCTCAAGGCTGTCTGATAATAATTTTAAAATTAATAACATAGATATTACTATATTATTACAAACTCCAAAGATATCTGTTTATAAAAACAATATGAAAGCTAATATCGCTTCATTAGTTGATTGTGAAATATCAGATATCAATATCAAGGGATCTACCAATGAAGGACTTGGGTTCATTGGCGAAGAGAGGGGAATATCTTGTTACGCGATAGTCTCTCTTAAATAGTCTGATTTATGAAAAGAATACTGATAATAAATTTAGATGGGACTAAACTCACTACGCGAGAAAAACGTCTATTGAAATGTGAAATCATTGCTGGTGTTATCCTTTTTAAAAATAACTATACAAGTAAGGAACAGGTTAAACACTTAATAAGAGATATAAAAGATATCAACCCAAATTTGTTTATTTCAATAGATCATGAAGGCGGTCGCATTCAGAGATTCCAGGTCGATTTTACTGATCTGCCAAGTTTTGAGATGGTAAGCAATATTAGAGATATTGATCAACAAGAAAAAATAATAACTGCGGTAGGTTTTGTAGCAGGTTATGAGCTTAAAAATATCGGAATTGATATTAATTATTCACCAGTAGTAGATCTCCTACATAACAAAAATTCTAAGTTACTCAAAGATAGAACATTCGGTATGGATATCAATGACGTGGTACGATTGTCATCTTTGTATATCGATAGTTGTATCAACACAGGAGTTTTGCCAGTTTTAAAGCATTTTCCTGGNCATGGTAGAGTAGATACGGATACACACACCCATTTTTGTAAATCAGACGTACTATTGAGTAATCTTTTAGAGACTGATATTGCGCCTTTTAAAAATCTTCACAATAAATATAAAATACCAATCATGACTAATCATATTTTGTACTCATCNATAGATNATAAAATTTGTACATATTCTNATAAAATACTGAGNGATCTCTCTGAGAAAATATTTGACGANAGCCCAGTTTTTATAAGCGATGATCTAGAAATGTATTCTGCAAAANATANANATNAAAAATTNATCTCATGTGAAGATCGAGTATTACANGCACTNGAGGCAGGTTGTTCATATNTAATATGNACTACTAANTTNGTANCTGATATTNAAAATTATGAATCATCTGCAGAATATTTTGAAAAGAATTATGTNACAGATAAAATATTAGACTATTGNGANACAAATCATGATAAAATTAAAGAATTAGAAATCATTGATAATTTNTNAAATGATAAGATTTTATATGAAAAACATCTTGAAGATCTTGTAGAATNTAGTAATGNATAANTTNNTTANNTNAATTGTATNTAACGAAATCTCTGTACAGTTANTTTTAATTNTNATTTTTGGTTTATTTTTTCTTTTGGTTAAAAATAAAATAATATCAATATTATCNGGTATTTCAAAAAAAACAAAGACAGANCTGGATGANATTATTTTGACGTCTTTTAANACTCCATTNACTTATTTNATAATACTATTTACGCTNGTTATTNTGACNGANAAATTGAATGCTTATTTTAATTATCTTGANAATNTTAACCTACAGACNNTACTNTATACTNTATTCATNNTCTTGACAGCAACNGGAATTATTAGATTTTTAAATGANTATAATAAGAAAAAACTATTCTTGAAAAATATATCGAATGATGANGANCCACTTGTAATNGAGCAGACATATGAAATTATAATCAGAGTTACTAGAGTTATCATTATAGTCATNACNNTATTGATATTAATGCAACAATATGGNTTGAGNATCANNGGTTTACTAGCCTTTGGTGGNGTTGGTGGTTTAGTAGTAGGNTTAGCNGCTAAAGATTTGTTATCAAATTTTTTTGGTGGACTNATGATATATTTTGATAGACCTTTTAAAGTNGGTGAATTTATTAAATCTCCTGATAGAAANATAGAGGGAATTGTTGAAAGNATNGGTTGGCGGTTAACTGTTGTACGGACATTTTCCAAAAATGTNTTATATATTCCCAACTCTGCATTNTCAAANATCATTGTAGAAAATGCTACTAGAATGACAAATAGAAGAATAAACGAGATTATTGGTTTGAGATATGANGATCTCTCTAAAATTCCAAGNATTGTATCTGATATACGAAAAATTCTTAATTCTAATCCNGANATCGATCAANAAAATCANCCTNTTGTTTATTTCACAAGCTTNGAAGCCTCGTCNTGNGATATAATTGTATANGCTTTTACAAATACAAAAGACTGGAGAGAATTTTTNGAGGTNAAAGAGAAAGTNCTCTNTGAAATTTCAAATATTATTTCTNANAATGAAGCAGAGATNGCTTTCCCAACAACTACTATTGANTGGAAAAAAAATAGTTAGTTTTCTTTNANTAAAANTGATTGNATTTGANNACACTGGTCTCTAAAGTTTTCACTTGATGTTTGAAAANTAANTTTNTTATCACCTGCTAAATTANTTTTCTTCANANCATCTAATNNNCNTTTTTCTTNTGNNNTATTNATCTNATCTAAAAATGTCACCGAAATATTGTTATCANATATTTTCATATATTNAATATTTATTGTTTTAAGATTNTTTTTCAAANNTTTTAAAACCATTAAATTNTCCAGTTCATCAGGAATAGGACCATATATATCAATGAATTCGTCNCTTAATACTTGTAATACTTTATCATTNTTTGCTAANGATATTTTTTGGTAGTATTTAAGCCGTTGATAAATATCTTCNATATAATCATCAGGAATTAAGCAGGGTTTNTTAACATCAACTACAATATTTTGGTATTCTTCTTTTTCTCCACTTTTNAGCAAAGTAATAGTTTTTCTTAGCAAATCAGTAAACATTGCAAATCCTATTTCATATAATTGCCCGCTTTGCTCTTGGCCAAGAATTTCACCTGCACCTCGTATCTCAAGATCTCTTGTAGCTATCTCTAATCCNCCACCTAGACTNTTAATAGAATCAATNGTCTCTAATCTCTCNTTTGACTCTGTTGNNATNTTAAATTTATTAGGTATTAATAAGTATGCGTATGCTTGCACAGAACTTCTTCCNACTCTCCCACGGATTTGATGAAGTTGGGATAAACCAAATTTATCAGCATTATTNATATAAATTGTATTCACGTTTGGNATATCTAANCCACTTTCAATAATACTTGTACAAATAAGTAGATCTATCTGTTTATTAACAAATTTATNCATTTNAATTTCAATATCTTTATTATCNAGTTTTGCATGAACAACACCTATTTTTATTCCTGNAATCATNNTTTCTAATAAAATNTTAATGTCATTAATACTTTTGATATTATTATGNACNAAATAAATCTGTCCGCCTCTTTGTATTTCNCGATTAATTGAATTAANTATTGAAGAATTATCCCANTCTAAAACCTCTGTTATTATTGGTTTTCTATTCTCAGGTGGTGATTCTATAATNCTTATATCACGCATTTTTGATAATGCTGTATTNAATGTACGTGGNATTGGTGTAGCAGTCATGGCAATTATATCAATAGTACCTTTAAACATCTTAATTTTTTCTTTNGCTCTAACNCCAAATTTATGTTCCTCATCAATTATGAGNAGACCCAAATCTTTAAAAAATATTTCATTTGATAAAACNGCATGTGTTCCTATCAGAATATCAATAGTNCCATCAGCTAAATCACTAATAATTTNNGATCTCTTTTTTGGTTTTTCNAACCTTGAGAGTTTACAAATATTNACTGNGGCATTAGCAAATCTTTTTGTAAATGANTTATAATGTTGTTCCACGAGAATTGTCGTGGGTGCTAATATCACTACCTGTTTATTATTCATAGATGCCACAAATGAAGCTCTCATTATGATTTCAGTTTTTCCAAATCCAACATCACCACAAATTAATCTGTCCATTGGTTGACTAGATTTCAAATCAGATAGTATAGAATTTATGGTCTTTATCTGATCTTCTGTTTCATTAAATGGAAATTCATCAGTAAAGTCTTGGTATTCATCTATATCTAAATTNAACTTAAACCCTGATCTTAATTTTCGCTTTGCCTCTATCTCAAGAATCTCAACAGCTAAATCATTAATCCTCTGTTTAGCTTTCTTTTTTACCTTATGCCATCTTTGTCCACCNAGTTTATGAAGNGGAGTNATNACACCACTAGATTGNTTAAATCTTTTTATTAAATCTATTGATGCAACTGGGATATACAAAATATCATTATCTGCATATTCAATCTTAAGTAGCTCTGTNTTAATACCTTCAATATTCATATTAANTAATCCTTGATATTTTCCAATTCCATGATCATCATGTACAANCATTGATCCTACAGTTAAGTCAGAAATATCATTATAATANTCATCTATGCTTCTTTTATTATAGGATCTTCCTAANTCTTGTGCTCTTTTCCCAAAAATATCCTTGGATGAAATCACAGCTATNTTTTCTTCAAAATCTATAAATCCTTCTGTGATATTTCCTCTTACAAGATTTATTTTTGATGAATTATATTTAACATCAAATTTATTTATCTCTTTGTATTTANAACTATATTTATTTAGGAAAGATACAATATCTTTTNTTAGACTATCTTTAGATATAAAAATACTAATGCTATACAGATTNGAATCAATTAAAGCTTTTAGGCTTTTAAATGGATCACTGTATTTATTATTAATAGTAATTTCAGGTAACTTTTTTACTGTNTCGTTATANGATTCTTTCGTATCTTGTATTCTAAAATTAGAGATATGCAAATGTTTATANATGTCTAANTCATTTATTACTTTATCTGGATGAATCANNAGATCATCNGGTTGAANAAGATANCTAGTATATTTTTGTTGANTATAAGAGGTCACATANGAATCATATATTTTGCTCACATCTTCATGTATGTCATGTGATGATAANATNAGTGTCCTATCATTTAGNATATTTAAAAATGTTTCTTTAGATTCATAAATCAGAGGTANGAGATTATGTAAATTAGGGTGTAGNATATTATTTGTAATTTTCTCGTATTCTATGTCTTCTAAATATTCTGAATCGAACTTATTACTAACATTTTTTTTATATCTNGCGATATCATTATCTGATAGANTAATTTCAGAACTAGAACATAATGTAAAGTCATCGTATTGATGNGATGTCATTTGGTTNTCTGCATTAAANTCCTTTATATACTCTATNGAATCCTCATCATACTTAACTCTAAAAGGCTGTTTAGCATCAACTGGAAATATATCAATTATTGGNCCTTTAATTGAAAATTCTCCATGACTTTTCACNATACTAGTTTTTTCATATNTNAATTTTTTAAGAAGATCTATAATTTGATTATAACTAGAATTATAATTTATCGTTNTGAAGAAATCNTTNNTTNCTAGNTTAGGATTNATTTTTTTNAATAAAGCATGNGAATTCGTTATTANAATACTTTTTTTATCATGAGTGGTGATAGTTTTTATACATCTTATTCGAGAAGATAATATTTCTTTATCTTCTTGAATGTCATCATAAGGAAGCGACTCATAATTAGGAAAAGTATCTAATTTAGTAGTGTTATCCGTGAAGTTTAACAATTCATCATAAAGGTTATAGATTTCACTATTATTTTTAAGTATTATCAGAATTCGATCAAATTCTTTAAGTTTGCTTGTTATGTAGTAACAAGGAGATGATCCATATAGACTCCCAACACTATTGATATTATTGATCTCTCTTTTCATATTCTCTCATAAAAAAAGCAGCACTATGTGCTGCTTTTAATAATATAAAGTACCTTTTATTTTACAGTATTGAAACCAAGAATCTCCCAGTTCTGCATACCACCACGATACCATTTAATTTTATCTGCTGGATATCCATATTTAAGAAGACTTTTGATATTATTTGGTGATTGACCACACCACATCCCATTGCAATAAAGAACTAGAGTTTTGGCAGTATCAAAGTAAAATAATCCATTCTGCTCTTTTGCTCCAAACTGTTCAGTCATTATTTCTGCTATGGATATTGGATCTGCTCCTTTTCTCTCACTTAAAAGTGTCCAAGGTAAATTAACTGCTCCTGGTATCATTCCTTTCGCAGTCCAATCCGGTGTCCTAGAATCAATAATCATAATTTCTGATCCATCTGGCATTTTTTGACCCTTACTCATCATCACTGCGTAGTGGATGATTTCTTGTTCACCGATTGTCTCAACTCCAGGTCTAAGCTCCATTGGTTGGATACAAAATGGTGGACATGGTCTTGATGTTTTTGCAAATGCTGGATTGACAGTATTCTTATTATTTTGGTTCCTCATAATCTTTTGACCACCGACATCAACAGAGACGCCGATCTCTAATGAATAAGGACCATCAGATTTAGATATAGCAACTGGTTTCTCTGCATATGCAAAAGTCATCGTCATTAATGTAATAAGTGTTATCGAAAAATATTTATTTATATTCATACTCCTCCTCCTTTAATATTAATTATATTTAATCACATTCTGGCTCTTCTTCATCAGCTTTTTTATCATCTTCAGCAAACACTTGATCACCTAAAACTGTTATTACATGACCGTCATGCAATTGATCAACAGATTGATGAGCAAAAGATATATTGATTGCAATTATGCTAATAAAGAGCAGCAATAAAATTCTCATATTCTCCCTTCCTAAATGAGCTAGGTGACAACCTAGCCACCTAATATACTCTGATTTTACATGATCTATAGAGCTAATTGAACAATTTTTCTAAATATCTATAGTGATTATCATCATATACTCTCAATAAAACCCCATTTTTTCACAGATTCTCGTTTTTTTCTTAAATCTACACTGAAGTGCAGTATTTGGTTTTTTGTTTTAGCTTTAGCTATGATTTCTCCATCAGAATTTGTTGCAAAACTAGAACCCCAAAATTTAATTGAGTTTGTTGTGTCATTTTCTTGGCTACACCGATTAGCTACAATGATAGGTGTATTGATCATTAGGCTATTCGACCTAATAATCATCTCCCAATTCTTTTTTTCATTTTTAAGTGTACACAACCTTGATTTTGAAGTAGCGAGACCAATTGATGTTGGTGAGAATATAACGTCCACTCCTTTGTTATTCAGTTTCCTATAATTATCAAAAAACCATTGATCCCAGCAAATCAAAATTCCTATTTTACATATCCCTATATCAATTACTTTTAGATGATGATTTTTATCAAAGTAATAATTTTCATGGTAACAACTCTCATTAGGTAAATTCAGTTTCCTTTGTTTACCAAGAATTTTACCATCAGGTGATATCACAATAGCTGAATTATATTTTTTAGTGTTACTCGTATTTTCATAAAACGAGACTATTAGATATATATTAATATTCTTACAAATATTTTTAAGTCTATTAATTTCATTTGAATTTATATTTATAGATAAACTCTTATTTTTAGCTTTCTTTGAAATCGGGAAATACTTCGTTAGTGATAATTCATGTAAAATAACAATGGAATTTTTTTTAAACTTATTATTTAAAATATAATTGTATAAATTCTCAAAAACTGATGTGTTATCAGAGTTAAAATCATTCTGAATTATTGTTATATCTATTTTATTTATCATATATACCAATTATGTGAACAACAATGAAATCCACCAAACTCTCTTAGAACTGGTAATGGATTCAATAATTTTATATTTTCATTTTTAAATATATCAGTCAATATTAATGAATCAGATACGTACGGACTTTTAGGTATTGGAATCAGAAAATTGCCTCGAACTTCAATATAATTTAAATAAGAAAAGGGTAGTATACTATTCTCATTATAAACTATGTCATCCATAGAATGATTCACCTTTATCAAATTATAAGGCTTATTTATTTTTTTCAGTGATAATATCAATTGTCTTTCTAACTCTTTAAGTAAAGAATAATCAGGATGTAGATTCGAGTCTGACCCCATAAATAATATATTATTTTTATATATCCTTAAAAAGTTATCTATATGGCCATCTGTGTCATCACCATTTATACCAGGCAAATCAATAAGTAATAATTTCTGATAGATTTTCTCACTAAATTGCCCACTTAATTTTTTTACGTCCAAATGTATTTGATTATTATGTTTTTTGACTGGCGAAAGGTTAATAAAACAAATTTCACTATCGTATATAAGATTGCCGCCCTCAAAAAAAATATTATCCTCAAATAGAGGATCATTTACTTGCCCTTCGGATAACTCATGACATTCTGTAATAAAATCAGAGAATCTAGTATCACAATCAAATTCATATTTATTCCCATATCCATTAAAATTAAGTGTAAGTAACTCTATCTTATTAGTTATTTCAGTATTAACTTGAATAGGAGAAAAGTCTCTAACCCATATATCATTGCAAATACACTCATAGTGTTTAATTTTCTTCAATAAAATCTCATTCTTTGACATGTCATTTCTTAAATTTTCTAGATTTTTACAGATCAAAAAAATATTTATTCGATTTCCGGTATAAAAATTAATTATTTCTAGATAGAGATTTTTTGCATCAACTGAGTAATTTTTACTCATACTTATATCTGGCCAAATTAAGATAATCGAATTACTAGACTTATCTTCTAAAAGAATGCGTTTTTGATTTTTTTTATTCATAAAATTTTGTGTTACAATTTAAGTATGCGTTTGTTTCTAGCATACAGGTTTCTCAAATCTAAAGATAATTCAGGATTTATTAATATAATATCAAAAATTTCGATTATTGGTATTATCTTGGGAATCACGGTCCTCATAACGGTTATGTCTGTCATGAATGGATTTGAGCAGCAGCTTAAAGATAAAGTTCTTGGCTTCACATCACATGTAACTTTATACGGGGAGAATCTTAATTCTATCGAAACCATTACCCTGATGAATGAGCTTGTTGATGATCAGTCGATTCTTGCTTACTCTTTTTACAATGAAACAGAGTCATTATTAATTTCTAATACGCAATCATCAGCAGCACTAGTCCGAAGTGTAGATCCTTCATTAGAAGCTAATGTCAATATCATTTATGACAATATCATACAAGGCGATTATAAAAAAATGAGTGATCCTAAATCGATAGCTCTTGGTGTTGGATTAGCTAATAAATTAAACGTGTCTATTGGTGATCTAATATATCTTGTTTCAAAACCACAAGATAATAATTTGAGTTTGCTTCAGAATACTCAAGAAAACTATATTGTAGTTGCAATATTTGATGTAGGACTTTACGAATATAATAATTCGTATGCTTTTAAAAATATTAAAGAAATAACACCTGGTAAATCTGAGCAGGCAAATAAAATAAGAATAAAACTAGATAATCCTCTATATGCACGTACTTTTAGCGAGTCATTTAATAGGAAATATTCTGAGATATATTCCCAAGATTGGACGATATCACATCAATCTCTATTTACTGCAATAAGTAATGAAAAAAAAGTAATGTTCGTAATATTAATCTTAATAATTGCGGTAGCATCTTTTAATATAGTTTCTTCACTTCTCATGCTTGTAAAAAATAAAGAAAAGGAAATATCAATATTAAAAACTCTTGGTGCATCAAAATCTTACATAATCTCAATTTTCCTAGCTCAAGGTATCTTTCTGGGATTAATCGGTATATTTTTCGGCGTATTATTTGGTATCTTTGCTGCGAATAATATCAATACAATAATAGACAGCCTCGAATTGATTTTTGATATTTCTCTATTGCCTGCTGAAATATATCATCTTTCTGAAATACCAGCATTGATAAAATTATCCGATATACAATTCATTGTTATCTTCTCTTTCATAATCATCTTTATTTCCTCTCTGTATCCGGCAAACAGAGCAGCATCAGTCAACCCAGCTGATAAACTTAGGGGAACGAACTAATGTTAAAGCTAGGAAAGATATCGAAGTTTTATAAAAATCCCTATAATCAAGTTGATGTTCTGGTAAATTTAGATTTAGAAATACAAGAAAATCAAATAATCGCGCTTAGAGGACCTTCTGGTAGCGGTAAGACTACTTTATTAAATATTATATCTGGGATTGATAACCCATCAAGTGGAGATATCTTTTTTAACGATATAAATGTATCTAGCTACACAGATTACGAGCTTACTATGTTTAGGAAGAATAATTTAGGGATTATATTTCAATTCTTTAATCTTATTGATGATCTCACAACTATTGAAAATATTTCTTTGCCGCTTATCCTTCAAAATTATGATAAATCAGAGGCTTATAAAAAATCTAAAAGATTATGTCATTCTCTTAACCTTGAACATATTCAAGATAGAAAAACGTGTTTCTTATCAGGTGGTGAAGCTCAAAGAGTAGCTATTGCTAGAGCGCTCATCACAAAACCAAAATTAATACTTGCTGATGAGCCAACAGGTAATCTTGATAAAGAAAATTCTCAGAAGACTATAAATTTACTTATCAATTCTTGCAGAGAAAATAATGCATCATTGTTAATGGTTTCTCATGATGAAAGTCTCATGAAGGAATTTGATAAAGTCTATTATATTGATTCCGGTAAGCTACATTACTAACTAGTTCTTTCTTTTTTTCAATTTGTTGTATGCATATAATTTCCAAGAAAAATGCATCAAGACATATCCCAAGACACTTGAAACAACTCCGATAATAAGTGTACCTACCAAAAGAGGCTCCCATATATTATTCAATGCCGATCCTATCCACTCCATGTTCATTTCAAACTCTTTATAAACTGGATTTAAACCAAGCACGCTATTTCCAAATAAATACGCAAAGTACATCATTGGCCCCATTGTTATAGGATTACTTATCCATACACCCGCAACAGATAAAGGTAGATTTGCACGGAATAGAACCGCGCAGTATGCAGCTGGTATCATTTGAAACATCATAGGCATCCATGCCCAAAATACTCCAATTACAGTTGCTCTACAAAACGAAACTCTATTAAATTTCCATAATTCATGATGAAATAACGATGATCCAAGAAAACTAATCATTTTATTATTCTCTAATTCTTTCCTATCGGGGATGTATTTTTTAAAGAATTTCTTCATTTTATATATTTGGTATGTATTTTATATAGATACTTTTGTTATTAAATGTATTAACATCATATATTACAATAATGCACTTATCATTAAGTTTTTATTAATTTAATATGCCAGTAGAAGAAAAAATTACCAATGGACGACACCTATATTTTCGGTTATTAACTTATACGTTTAACCACAAAATTGTATTTATAATATCAATATTAGCAATGGCTGTATTCGCAGCAACAGATACAGCATTCGCTGCCTTAATCAAACCTCTCCTTGATGGTAGCTTTGTTGACAAAGATCCAGAAACCATAAGATTATTTCCTTTTCTATTGATAGGTTTATTCCTTTTAAGAAGCATAGCTGGTTTTATTTCTACATACGGCATCGCTTGGGTAGGCCGTAGTGTTGTCAAAAAAATTAGAGAACAGATGTTTGACAAGTTAGTTCATACACCTACACGAACTTATGATTTTTCCTCCTCAGGGGAGTTACTCTCAAAAGTCACTTATGATACAGAACAGGTCGCAGAGGCTGCTACGAAAGCTGTTACGGTGATTGTTCGTGATGGATTAACTGTTATAGGACTTATAGGATTAATGTTTTATCAAAGTTTTATATTATCGATTGGAATATTAATAATAGGACCCGTTATAGCGATCTTTATTAAGGTTATGAGTGTTAGATTTAGAGACACAAGTAAACATATTCAGCAATCAATGGGTTTTATTACAAATGTTGTAGAAGAGTTAATTGCTGGGCACAGAGTAGTAAAAATTTTTGGAGGAGAAAAGAGTGAAAAAAAATCATTTGAAGGTGTCAATGAAAATAATAAAAATAGACATCTAAAATTAGCACTAATTCAAGGAATAAGTATTCCTCTGGTCCAATTTGTGGTGGCTGTTTTTTTAGCTGGCATAATATATTTTGTGACATCAGATGCTTATATTACCGATATTTCTGTAGGAACATTCATGTCTTTTATTACGGCGATGATTTTAGTTTTCGCGCCATTGAAACGATTAGCTGAAATAAATGTAGTATTACAGAGAGGTTTAGCTGCAAGTGAATCTATTTTTACACTATTAGATTCAAAATCAGAGATGGAGCAGAAACCGACTGATGGCGTTACTCTTGATGAGAAATTTACTATGATAAGATTTAATAATATAACTTTTTCATATGATAATAAGAAAGATATNTTANAAAATATTGATTTCACGGTTAAGAAAGGTGCTACTTGNGCAATAGTTGGAAGATCAGGTAGTGGTAAGTCAACTTTAATGAACTTATTACCTCGTTTTTATGAACTTTCCAANGGNTCAATTTCATTTGATAATAAGGATATAAGTAAATCAAGTTTACAAAACCTGAGNTCGCTTATAGCATACGTAGGACAAGATCTTACNTTGTTCAATGATACNATCAAAAATAATATAGCTTATGGTTTATTAGAGAATAAAGATTTCAANGAAATTCAGTCAGCAGCAAAAACCTCTCATGCGGAGGAATTTATTAAAACATTTGATAAAGGCTATGACACATTAGTAGGTGATAATGGNGTACTATTATCTGGTGGTCAAAGACAGAGAATAGCCATAGCTCGAGCTATACTAAAAGATTCACCTATNCTCCTATTAGACGAAGCAACAAGCTCATTGGATTCACAGTCAGAAAAACTTATTCAAGGAGCACTTGAAGACCTTCAGAGAAATAGAACAACAATTGTNATNGCTCATAGATTATCTACGATTGAGAAAGCAGACGAGATTATAGTTCTTGATAAAGGTAGAATTGTAGAGCAAGGAACNCACNAAACTTTAATGGCGAATAATAAAATTTACACAAATCTTTACAAAATCCAATTCTCGGCAGAGTAAGTATGTTTGAGAGATTTTTCTATAAACTTTGGTTTACACGTCTTGAGGAAAAAGGCGCTAAANTTATGATGNTTGTNTCAATTCTTCTAGTTCCTATCTCATTTACATATTTATTCATTTCACGGTTGAGACAGTTACTTTACANAGTAGGTTTACTTAAGTCATATCAAGCTAAATTGCCAGTAGTTATAGTAGGAAATAGATTAATCGGAGGCCAAGGAAAGACTCCATTTACAATATTGCTGACGAACTATTTANCTGAAAAAGGCGTAAAGGTGGGTGTTATATCCTCNGGATATAAGTCCAAAAATAGNGGAATTAAACCTGTATACGCAGATTCAGAACCTGTTTTAGTTGGAGATGAAGCTGTATTAATCGCACAATCCACAAGNGCAGTAGTCTATAGTGGNAGAGACAGGGTAGAGGCTACAAAAATAATTAGTAAAAAAAAAATTGATATCATCCTCCATGANGATGGANTAGACCATCTTGCTTTAGAAAGAAATTTCGAAGTNATANTGGAGAAGCCNGATAGTGTNAAAAATATTATCAGNCAAGCAATTCCNTTTTGTAAATACATCCCATCNGGNCCNTGGAGANCNCCATATGGAAGTTATGATGATTCTNTAAAAGTNAATTATATTAACTTAAATTATCAAAATTATACTCTTTTNAANCCTATGAGAAATATTAAAAANAGTATCGATGATTTCTCTGAGAAAAAAATACATTTAGTCACAGGAATAGCTACACCAGATATAATCTATAAAGATTTAGAGATGAAAGACTTTGATGTTGATTGTAGGTTCTATCAAGATCATTATCNATTTAAAGGAAATGAAGTTATATTTGNAGANGAANANCCNGTTTTTATTACTGAAAAAGATTACGTAAAACTTANACAATCNATAAGTGANAAAATNTGGATCATTNAAAGAGAAATTCAAATAAATGATAATTTAAAATATNTAATGGATGCTATGATAAAACTATGAAGATAAGGATTATAATACCTGCAAGATTGAATTCTACACGTTTGCCTGGAAAGTTATTAAAAAAAGTTAATAACAAAACACTCATAGAGCATATAATTAGACGTGCTAATAAAATATCATCCGATAGTTTATCTGTTTGTACTGATCATAAAGATATCAAAAATCTAGTAGATGATTTAGGTGTTAATAGTTTTTACTCAAAACGAAAATTTAATAATGGAACAGAGAGAATAGCTTTTTATGTAAATCATATGAATTATAAGGATACTGATCTTGTCATAAATGTNCAGGCAGATGAATTTAATTTCCCCCTACATGCTGTAAAAAAAATGATTAAATTATTTGAAAAAGATAAAACAATCCAAACGGCTACCGTTGTAGTCAAGTCTAAAGATATGAGGGACTTNAAAGATACTAATACTGTAAAAGTTTGTATTGATGCTAAATCTGATGCACTTCTATTTTCTCGAAGCAAAATTCCATTTAATNCAAAATTATTTTATAAGCATATTGGAATTTATGCTTATCGAGTAAGTACATTGAAAAAATATATGAAATTTAAGAGAGATACACATGAAATAAATGAATCACTGGAGCAAATACGGTTTTTATCAAATCAAATTAAAATGAAATGTGTTACTATTNATAGTCATGAGTCAATTAGTATAAATTCTNATAATGATTTAAAATTAGCAAAAAAGAAATTCAAATGAAGAAAGTTATCATTACAATTACAGGCGCAGCAGGAAATATTGCATATTCTTTAATATTTAGAATTTTATCAGGAAATATCTTTCCNAATGATACCAAAATTCAGCTTAATCTCTTGGATATTCCTAGTTCAAAGACAATTTTGAAAGGAGTTAAATATGAAATTGAGGATTGTGCATTTGAAAGTCTTGATTCGATTGTTGAGACAGATGATCCAGAAACAGCATTTGGAGATTCTGATTATATTTTATTAGTAGGTGCAAAACCCCGAATTAAAGGCATGCAACGATCAGATTTACTCTTAGATAACGCAAATATATTTAAAAGTCAGGGCGAATGTATTAATGCAAGTAGTAAAAAATCATCGAAAATTATAGTAGTTGGAAACCCTGCAAATACAAATGCCCTAATAGTTCACAAACATACTCCAAATATATCTGATGGAAACATCACATCTTTGATGCGTCTAGATCAAAATAGAGCAAAAAGTATTTTTGCATCAAAAGTAAATATCCATGTGGATGACATCAAAAAATTAGTTGTTTGGGGCAATCACTCTGCTACGCAATATCCTGACTTNAGTAATGTATGTATAGAAGGTGTGAATAACCTAAAGACAAGATATGATGATAAGTGGGTCTATGATTCATTTATCCCNAGGGTTCAAAAAAGAGGTGCTGAAATAATTGAATGCAGAGGAAAATCAAGTGCGGCATCTGCAGCTTCAGCAGTTTATGACCATCTGAATGTAATAGTAAATGGATCAAATGATTGGGAATCTATGGGGATAATATCAGATAACAAATATGATATATCCCCGGANGTTTTCTATTCTTTCCCGCTTACCTTTAATTCAAATAATCTTTCAATAGTTGATAATCTCTCTATATCTGATCAATCAAGATCATACCTAAAAAAAACAGAGAAGGAACTTTTAGATGAAAGAGATGTTATAAAAGATCTATTATAGTTCTTCAATTGTTATTTTATTTTTATCAATGTATAAATCTTTATCAATCATATTAATCTTTAGCACGCATTGAAAAAAGTTATTAGCAGAGATAGTTATACAGTTTGAAAATACTTCGCCGACAATTTCGGAATTACTATCATGTATTTTTTTTGTTGTATCAACGATATTGGAACTGGATTCCATTGAGCAAAGGAATAGTTTTTTTTTAATTTTTCCTAAGTAGTGAGTTCTTGCAACAATTTCTTGCCCTGTATAGCACCCCTTTTTATAGTTTATTGCATCATGATCTTCCATATTGAGAACCTGAGGTATGTAAGATTCACTTGTGTCATCTGATAGCCTCGGGAAAATATTTAACATATCGATAAGCTGACCAACATTAACATTTAGTATTTCTCCAACAATANATTCATCAAGATTTTTTTCTTCTAAAACAATNACCAAACATGATTTTATTTTACCCTTTGATGTATTAAGGATAAGAGTATCGTCACGATAGGTTAAATTTCTATTATCTTCTAGATTTAATTTATCAAGAATATCAGAGGCCTCTTTCCCTATTTTTGCCAGNATATTAGATTGCACATACTCTATCTTTACTTTAGACATTAGGATATATTTTTTAAGCCCATCTATTAATGAATCAGAGACATCCTTGTTGGTAATCAAAAGAAATCCTAGTTTGTCTCTGAGCACCCTTAGCGTGGCAATTACTTTTCCTTGATTCGTGGAAAATGTTGAGTATTGGAATAGATTATCGGAGGCTAATTCAACATCATTACTAAATTGGCCTTGTAAAAACTTAGATGAGTCATCACCAGACACCCTAATCACGCTTAAATCAGTATCATAACTTGTTCCATGTAATTCTAAAATATTCATATAAGTAATTGAAATAAAACAATATATTATATAATCTTTGCTGACTCTTAAAGATTATTTTTCCTTTCGTATGATTAAAGCATAGATATTTTGCCTAATAAAGTAGTGTTTATTTAAGATAAGTATTTGCATATAATACGNGTTGGAGAGTTCATATGCAGCAGAAAAAGCGTAACAAGAAGATTAAATCAGATAAAGAAAATGACATTAAAAAAGTAAAAGAGATCGGAGGCCGAAAAGGNCCTGAACCAACTAGATACGGCGACTGGGAGAAGAATGGTCGTTGTATCGATTTTTAGCGTGATTTTCAGCATGATAGATTCAAATAGACCAACATCGCCACATCTGCAGATTTATAAGCCTCAGTTAACATCAATACTGTCCATTTCCCACAGAATTACAGGGGTAATATTATCTCTCACATCAATTCTAATTCCGATATCTTTGATCATAATTGCACTCGGCCCTGATTATCATGACTATCTTGTGCTTTTTTTCTCTAATTACTTCGTAAAACTCTTACTTATAGGAGCTGTATTTACCTTAATTTACCATCTATGCAATGGTATTAGGCACTTGTTCTGGGATTATGGGTATGGTTTGAGCATTGAAAAAAGTTATTTGTCAGGTTATTTGGTAATTTTTACATCAATTTTAATTACTGTATTATCGGTAATTTTGGTTTTTAAGGGATAAATATGGCAATTCTTCATTGGAAATTTCAGAGGTTTACTGCAATAGCATTGGTGCCAGGGATGCTGTATCTGACGTTCTATTTGTTAACTATCGATAATTTTTCATATGCGAGGATAACTTCAGATATTTCATCATTTTATGGTGTTTTATTCATATCAATTGTTTCATCACTTCTGTATTTTCACAGCTCTCTAGGCATAGAAACTATACTCCAGGATTATGTTCATGATATTGAGTTACAGAACTTGTGTATAAGTTTATCTAAAATTACACATGTTGCATTGTTGACTATTACTTTAATTTGTCTATATTTGATTACAGGTTACTAAACATGGAAAGTTATAAAATCATAAAGCATAAACATGATGCTATTGTTATTGGTGCTGGAGGCTCTGGTTTAAGGGCTACAATGGGGTTGGCACAATCTAAACATAGCGTTGCTTGTATNAGTAAAGTTTTTCCAACAAGAAGTCACACTGTGGCAGCTCAAGGTGGCATAAGTGGCGCGCTAGGCAACATGGGTGAGGATGATTGGAGATGGCATATGTATGATACAGTCAAAGGATCTGATTGGCTGGGTGACCAAGATTCAATTGAATACATGTGTAAAAATGCTGTTGAATCTATAATTGAGCTGGAGCATTTTGGTGTTCCATTTTCTAGAACTGAAGAAGGAAAAATATATCAAAGGCCTTTTGGAGGCATGACTACTGAATACGGCAAGGGAATTGCTCAAAGAACTTGTGCAGCTGCAGATCGTACTGGACACGCCATTCTTCACACTTTATATACTCAATCTCTAAAAAATGACGTTGATTTTTTTATTGAGTATTTTGTAATCGATTTAGTCTATGAAGACAATAAATGCGTAGGTGTTTTAGCGTGGTGTCTAGATGATGGGAGTATACACTTATTTCAGTCACATATAGTTATTCTCGCTACAGGTGGATACGGAAGAGCATATTTATCATCAACTTCTGCTCACACTTGTACAGGTGATGGAAACGGCATGATATTGAGATCAGGATTTCCTCTGCAAGATATGGAGTTTATTCAGTTCCATCCCACAGGAATTTATGGGGCAGGTTGTCTAATCACTGAGGGAGCTCGAGGTGAAGGCGGTTACCTTACGAACTCAGATGGCGAGCGGTTTATGCCAAAATATGCACCTAACGCAAAAGATCTTGCGTCAAGAGATGTTGTAAGTAGAGCCATGCAAATCGAGATAAACGAAGGTAGGGGTGTTGGTGAGGATAAAGACCATGTCCTCCTTCATTTAGAACATCTAGATGATGAAATTGTTCATTCAAAATTACCCGGCATAGCAGAAACAGCGAAAATATTTTCAGGTGTAGACGCAACTAAGGAACCAATACCAGTTATTCCAACTGTCCACTACAATATGGGTGGTACCCCAACTAATTTTAACACAGAGGTCCTTTCAAATGGCGCAGGCCAAGTTGTAGAAGGCTTGATGGCTATTGGTGAAGCTGCATGTGTATCGGTTCACGGAGCAAATAGACTCGGATCAAATTCGCTTTTAGATTTAATTGTTTTTGGACGATCTGCTGCTGAGAGGGCTTGTGAAATTTTAGACAAAAAGACAAAAAACCATACTATTATTAATGACTCGGCTTTAGATAAGATTTTATCCAGGTTTGACAAAATAAGAAATTCTAAAGGTGATATCAGGACAGCGGAATTAAGAGACAAAATGCAAAGAGCTATGCAGAGGTATGCGCCCGTATACAGAGATGAGGAAACGCTAAAAAAAGGCATAGAAATTATGAAGAGTAATTTCAATGATTTCAATAACTTATCGGTTAGTGATAAATCATTAATCTGGAACACTGACCTTGTAGAATCGCTAGAATTAAATAATCTTTTGTATCAATCTCTAGCTACGTTATACTCTGCATATAATAGGACTGAGAGTCGTGGTAGCCATGCTAGAGAAGACTACCCTGATAGAGATGATGATGATTGGCTCAAACATACCATGGTTTGGGTTGATGAGAATGGAGAGAGTAAATTTGACTACAAGCCTGTCGAGCTTAAAACACTTACAGATGAAGTCGAGACTGTTGCTCTTAAAGCGAGGACATATTAAATGGCAAAATTTACATTACCAATTAATTCAATCGTAAAAAAAGGAACTACCTATAATGCTGACAACGCAGACACAAAAGCAAATAGAAAGCTTCGTGTTGACGTGTATAGATACAATCCAGACACAAACTCGAATCCGTACGTCGACACATACATACTAGATAAAGATAAATTTGGTCCGATGGCCCTAGATGTACTTATGTACATCAAAAATAATGTAGATCCTACGCTTACATTTAGGAGATCCTGTAGAGAGGGTATATGCGGTTCTTGCTCGATGAACATCAATGGGACTAACACCCTCGCATGTATACTTAACATAGCTGACGAAGAGAAGCTTAAAATTTATCCGCTTCCACATATGCCTGTTATAAAAGATTTGGTCCCTGACTTAAGTAATTTTTACAAACAATATGAGTCGATTAAACCTTGGTTAATAAATGATAAAAAGCCAGAGAGGGAGCATCATCAAACTCAAGAAGACAGGAGTAAGCTAGATGGATTGTTTGAGTGTGTGCTATGTGCTTGTTGTTCAACTAGCTGTCCAAGTTATTGGTGGAATTCTGATAAATACCTTGGTCCTGCTTCACTATTACATGCCTATCGTTGGATTATTGATAGTAGGGATGATGCAAAGAAAGAACGATTGTCAGACTTAGAAGATAAGTTTAAATTATTCCGATGTCATACTATTATGAATTGCACAAAAACTTGCCCTAAATCACTCAACCCAGCTAAAGCAATTTCTCATATTAAAAAGATGCTTGCATCTGACTGATCATTCCAATTTGTGGATTTCCTGATGCTAGAATCAAAATTAAAATGGAAATGTAGAAAAGGCATTAGAGAGCTTGACCTTCTTCTTACAAGTTATATTGAAAATATTTTTCATACTTTACCAAAAAACGAGCAATTGAGCTTTGTGGAATTTCTTGAGAAAGATACTTATGATATTTTGGATATTCTCATGGGGAAAAAATCTTATGATCATAAGTTTGAAAGTATAGTATCCTCACTAAAAAACATTAATAAATGACAAGATCTAAAATAAGACTAGGCGTTAATATAGATCATATTGCCTTCATAAAAAAATCAAGAGATACTGATTTTCCAAATCTAAAGGAAGCTGTTTTAATTTGTCAAGATGCCGGGGCAGACTTAATCACAATTCATTTGAGAGAGGATAGAAGGCATATCCAAGATGATGATGCAATTACTATCAGAAATTGTTGCGAGCGATTGAATTTTGAAATGGCTAATACAGATGAAATGATAGAATTTGCAATCAAATTAAAGCCGAATTATTGTTGCATTGTTCCCGAAAAGAGAGACGAGAAGACAACTGAGGGAGGTCTACGGGTAACTAACTTAACTAATGATGAAAAGTTATATTTATCTAACAACATTAAGCTACTCAAAGATAATGACATTGAGGTTTCGTTATTTATTGATCCAGTTAAGGAAAATATCATTAGNTGCAAAAATTTAGGTGCACAGACTATCGAACTCCATACTGGTAATTATGCGAATCAGACAGATCCACATTTGGCTAAAATAGAGTTGGAAAAATTAATAGAATCAGCTATTCATGCAGAGAAATGTGGTTTAAAAGTTAATGCTGGCCATGGTCTCAATTATACAAATCTAAGAGAGATACTATGCATCCCTTATTTAAATGAGGTGAATATTGGACATTCGATTATTGCAGAATCAGTCTTTGTTGGTTTAAAAGATGCAATAATAAAAATCAAGAGTATAATTGACAGTTGTGATTAGAGGGATCGGCGTGGACATTGTAGAGAACGTGAGAATCGAGGGTATTTTCTCTCGCTTCGGCGACAGTTTTGCGAGAAAAATCCTATCTAAAAATGAATACATGGAATATGAGTGCTCTAATAATAAAACTAAATATCTGGCAAAAAAATTCGCATCAAAAGAAGCCCTCTCAAAATCTCTAGGAACCGGTTTATATAGAGAAGGATTATTCCCTCGTAAGATCGAGGTAATCCATGATANACAAGGAAAACCGCTTTTTAGACTGAATGCTCCGCTCACAGATCTAATGTTAAGAAAATCAATCAATAGGTTGCACATCTCGATTTCAGATACTGAAAAAATATCAATGGCAACTGTCGTAGCAGAGAAAATTTAGTGGCAAAGTCATTAATAGAGTCAATAGGTAACACACCATTGGTAGATGTTGCGTTAGACTCGCAAAACGTAATCTTAGGTAAATTAGAAGGCAATAATCCTGGNGGTTCTGTTAAAGATCGTGCAGCACTTAGGATGATTGAAGACGCAGAAAGGGAAAACTTAATAAANAATGGAGACACNCTCATCGAGGCAACGAGTGGAAATACTGGTATAGCTCTGGCCATGGTTTCTTCGATGAAGGGCTATAAGATTAAATTAATTATGCCTGAAACTGCTTCTGTNGAGAGAGTTAAGATTATGAAAGCATATGGAGCAGATGTTATTTTAGTGTCCAAAGAAGCTGACATGGAAGGTGCAAGAGACTTGGCAACTAAGATGCAAAATTCTGGCGAGGGTGTTGTCTTAGATCAGTTCTCAAATAAATCTAACATNCTTGCACATTACGAGGGAACTGGGCCAGAGATATGGGAGCAAACTCAAGGAAAAGTGACACATTTTATTTCGTCTATGGGAACTACTGGTACTATCACAGGAGTATCAAAATATCTAAAAGAGANGAATCCCTCAATTNTTATCATCGGAGCTCAGCCNACAGGAGACTCTAAGATTCCTGGTATAAGACGTTGGAAATCTGGTTATGAGCCTGAGATTAAAAAAGAAGCCTTGATAGATTATACTCTCGATGTATCTAGAGATGATGCTGAAAAGTTCAGTAGACGACTATCTCAGCAAAAAGGTCTTTTTTGTGGTTTATCTGCGGCAGCAAATGTTTTTCTTGCACATCAAATATCAAAAGATTGTGAAAATGCCATAATCGTTACTATCATTTGTGATAGAGGCGATAGGTATCTCTCTTTAATATAACTATTTTTCAATAGTTAAATTTTTTCCGGCTACTAGATATTTTGAACTTTTAATTTTATTCTCAGAAAGCAGCTTACTTTTTGATACTCCAAATCCTGTGGCAATAATATTTGTTGTATCACCGGTATTCACAACATATCTAAGCTTTGTTTTAGCAGATTCTGATAAAATGGGGGTACGCATTTCTACTTTAATTTGTTGTCCTACTAGTAATTTTGTTTTTTTGGTAGCTTGATTCCACTTAAGTAATGATGATGTGCTAACATTATAGAATTTCGCTACTTTATACCAATTGTCATAGCGTTTGATAGTATGGAAATAGGTGAAATAATTATCACTTATAAGATACTTATTGCCTCCAATTATTATTTCATCTTTATCACTACTTGTTGTTTTAATTGGTAATTCTAGTTTCTGTCCGATCAAAATTAAATCAGAGTTAAGATTATTTTTNATTTTAATGGCTTTTACTTTCACATTATATTCTCTAGATATACCAGANAAAGTATCTCCCTTTGAGACAACATGAACTTTTTCTTTAAACATGATTTTCCTATATTCACCATATCTTTTTTTAAACACCTTAACNTTATCAATGGGTAGAATTATTTTATTTTGCATGGATGGAATCACAAACCATGCACTAAACCCAGGATTTAAAAAATATAATTCTTCTTGACTAACATCGGATAATGCGGACAGTGTATAAAAATCTATAGGATTGTATATTCTAACTGCAGCAGTAAGCGGCTTATTTTCTAATTTAGGTATTTTTATTCCATAAGCNCTGGGATTCGCCATTATATCTCTAAGTGCNAGGAGCTTAGGGACATATATCTCGGTTTCTCTAGGGAGCCTTAGGTCCCAAAAACTTGTTCTTCCGACAACATATTTTGCTTTCGACATTGATCTTCCTACTTTACCTGCTCCCGTNTTATATGATGCAATAGCTAATAGCCAGTCTTTTTTAAAGTGTCGATGCATATCACGAAGGAAATGAGTTGCAGCTCTTGTCGAATCAAGGATATCTCGTCTCCCATCGTACCACCAATTTTTTGATAAACGATATTCCCTTGCNGTTGGTGGAATGAATTGCCATATCCCAGCTGCTTTTGACGGAGAGTGTGCATATGGCTGATACCCACTTTCAACAATTGGAAGTAAAGCTAANTCATACGGCAAGTTTTTTTTCTCTAATTCTGAAATGATATGATACAAGAATGGTCTAGCTCGATTGATTGAGCGATACAGAAATTGTTTATTATCCATGAACCATTTAATTTCTCTATCAACTCTTGCAGAGTAAACAGTATCTAGACAAAATCCCGCTTCAAGTCTATCCCATATAGAGTTNAAGTTTCTGTTTTTAAGTGTTTTTGTATTACAGTCAAAATTACCNAAAGTTACCAGATTTTGTGGCCTTTTAATGCTCACTGGACCAGTACAACTTGATATTAAGCTCGTAGCTAATATAATTAAGACAAGTTTAAGAGATTTATTTACCATAGAACTTTATTTAAGGTTAACAAAATAAGCTAATCTTTTCTAATATAAATACGATGAAATTAACTACTAATATTGAAGTGTATACGGATTTAGTTCGATGGTATCGTAAAGTAAAAGCCCAACCATACAAAAAATCAGTAAATTCTAAACTAAATGAGACAATAAAATACTTAGATGGCAATCATGCNCTTTATCTTGGCTTGCCTGAATTTAGAAGGAAGTTTGAATCTGGAAAATTCTTATCATTTCTGTCATTAGATGGAAAAGACATCTTAGAACATCAACTTACAGAGAGAAGNCTCCCTTTTGAGGATAAATCGCATGATGTGATAGTTTTATTACATGCTCTCGACCTCCATGATAATCCATATAATTTTATAAGGGAAATTAATAGAGTGGCTTCTGATGATGCGAGAGTCCTTATTGTTGGATTCAATAAGATAAGTCTATGGGGCTTAATACGACAGGTTTATAACAAAAACTATTCGCCATGGTCTCTTAAATTTCATTCATCATCAAATATAAAAGAATGGTTTAAAATATTAGGGTATGAGGTAACGTATAGTTCTACGAGTTGCTTCTTTCCATTCACATCGAAAAATATAAGCAAATATTTTGAAAAATTCAATTTCATTCAAAAATGGTTTTTCTCACAGTCTGGTGGAATTTATTTTTATGTTTTTGAAAAAAAAGTGCTACCCTTAACACCACAAAAAGTTAAATTCAAAAATAAATATATAACTTCATCTTTCCCNAAATCAACTGTAAACAGAATTAGATGAAGATCATAAAAGTATTCACCGATGGAGCTTGTAGTGGAAATCCTGGCAATGGCGGGTGGGGNGTTGTTGTTATTAATGGAGATGAGNTTATAAAACATTCTGGATCAGAATCTGAGACNACAAATAACCGCATGGAGTTACAGGCTGCGATTGAGGGCATTAGACTTGCGCAAAAGAATTATTCACTTATTATTTATACAGACTCTCAATATGTAAAGAATGGTATAACTACATGGATTACAGGCTGGAAAAATAATAACTGGTTAACAAGTAATAAAAAACCTGTTAAGAATAAAGATTTATGGGTGTTACTCGATGAGCTTAATAATCAACAGGAAATTGAGTGGCAATGGGTGAAAGCTCATCAGACTGTTAGTGATGAATTTTCCAGATATAATAATATCGCAGATAAATTAGCGAGGGATGCCATAGTAAATGAATAGATTAATAGTCCTTGACACAGAGACAACCGGATTAGATGTAAACGACGGTCACCGAATAATAGAAATTGGTTGTATTGAAATAATTAATAGAACAATTACGAATAATAGTTTTCATAAATATATCAACCCTGATCGACCTATTGATGAAGGCGCACAGAATGTTCATGGCATATCATTGTCTATGTTAGAGGATAAACCCAAATTTTATGATATCGTTGAGGAATTACTAGANTATTTGGGTCAATCTGATTTGATTATCCATAACGCACCCTTTGATTTAGGATTTCTTAAGAGAGAACTCGATGTNTCAAAGAAAGATGGTGATANNTTTATTGAGCAAAGAAAAATCATAGATACATTAACAATGTCTAGAAAAAAATTTCCTGGGAAAAGAAATACTCTGGATGCGTTATGNGCAAGATTTAATGTTGATAATACAGAAAGAAGNTATCATGGTGCTTTATTAGATGCAAACCTACTTGCTAGTGTCTATCTTAAAATGACTAGAGGCCAAACTTCTCTTAAAATGGTTGAGTCTGATCAACTAAACACTAATTCAGGACCAATTGTGTCAGCAAAAATAGAAAGGAAGAAAATTATAATTAGCGCAAGTGAGGATGAGACAAGACTACATAATGAATATTTTAAGAATTAATACTTCTTTTTAAGAATTCGTTCTTTATTCCTACTCCACTCTCTGTCTTTAATAGTCTGCCTTTTATCTCTAGCTTTTTTTCCTTTACCAACTGCAATTTGAATCTTAACAAGTGACTTTTTCGAGTATATTTTTACAGGGATTATTGAATTGCCGTTAATTTTTATTTCATCTTTAAGGTCGAGTATTTCTTTCTTTGTAAGTAGTATCTTCCTTTTCCTAGCTGGATCTAAATTTTCTGCATTACTGTAATTAGGGAGTACTTTNAGATGAGAGTTCACNAGGTAAAACTCATTATTTAGTAAAGTCACATAGCTCTCAGAAATTTGACCATGACCTGATTTGATGCTTTTTACCTCCCATCCCTCAAGCACTAATCCAGCTTCGATTTTGTTAGTAAGACTATATCTAAATGAGGCTTTTTTATTACTACACAAGATATTCATAAAATTCAGACATAATGTATAATGTACTATAACATGATTCACAAGGGAGTATCAGATTATTAATAATCGAAGAAAATCGATCCATGGAGAGTGGTCCTCAAAATTAATATTTATTTTTGCTGCAACAGGTTCTGCGGTTGGGCTAGGTAACATATGGAAGTTTCCATGGATGACTAGCGAAAATGGAGGGGGAGCCTTTGTCCTAATTTACATATTGAGTGTTNTTGTTATCGCTCTCCCAATAATGATAGCAGAGGTCTTCATCGGAAGGCATGGTAAACAAAATCCGATAGACAGTCTTAAATATACAGCTAATGAATCAAGTAGTTTCAACTACCTTGAGGTTGATAATGAGTTAAACAGAATCCGATCAAAAAAACANTCATATTCTAACTCTGATGATTATACTAATTGGCAGTTGGTTGGTTGGGCTGGGATAATCGCCGGAATTCTAATTTTGTCTTTCTACAGTGTCATCGCGGGTTGGACAATATCATATATCTTTAAAGCTGCGTCTGGANTTTTTTCAAATATTTCTNTAGATGAATCTCAGAGTATTTTTAATAATCTTGTCTCAGACCCAGAAAAATTATTAGCATGGCATACTATATTCATGTTTTTGACTGGATATATTGTAGCCCAAGGAGTTAAGGGTGGTCTTGAAAAAGCAGTGAAAATTTTAATACCTGGTTTATTTATTCTNCTGATTGGATTAGCAATATATTCTTACAATCTTCCTGGTTTTAATGATGGANTTAAATATATGTTTTTACCTGATCTTGATAAAATACATCCACAAGTTGTTCTGAGCGCTATGGGTATGGCATTTTTCTCACTCAGCATAGGAATGGGGTCTTTAATGATTTACGGCTCATATCTCTCAAGTGAATCTTCNATAACTGAGGTGACAACCGTTGTCGCATTTTCTGACACTTTTGTTGCAGTTCTTGCTGGAATAATAATCTTCCCCATGGTTTTTACATATAATCTCGATCCATCATCTGCTGGTCCTGGTTTAATATTTCAAACATTACCTATAGCATTTGGTGCNATGCCTTATGGAGATATCGTTGCGACATTATTTTTTATATTACTTTTTTTTGCTGCTATAACATCATCAATATCTTTAATAGAGCCAGCTATAAGTTTTTTTATAGAAAAATACTCTTTTAGTAGGTCCGAAGCAACTATAAGGTTGGGAGTATTGACCTGGTTTATAGGNTTAGGAACACTCCTATCGTTTAACTTTTTATCTGAAACAGCAATATTTGGGATGACATTTTTTGTTCTTCTAGACGAGTTTACGTCTAAAATAATGTTGCCACTTGGTGGATTATTGATGGCAATCTTTGTTGGGTTTATTGTAAAGNAAAATATAGTATATGCTGAGTTAAATATGAACCCTAATATTTTTTCATTTTGGAGATTCATCATAAGGTTTATTGCTCCTATCGCAGTGACTTTAATATTCATTAATGGATTTATCAAATGAATGTTATCAANCAATCAGAGGATATAAATGTAAATGTNAAATTAATCTTTGAATTAATAAATAACGTTGATGATTATTCAAATTTTTTACCATGGTGCTCGGAGTCAAAAATTCTCAGTGATAAAAATTCTGAGATGGTGGCAGAAATTGAAATACTGAGGTCTCCTGTTCAGTGGAAATTTAAGACGAGAAATACTTACCAAAAAGAGGAAATAATCAATATTAAATTAGAAAGCGGACCATTTAGAAATTTAGATGGTTATTGGAAATTCTCCGCAATTGATTCGCATAATACCACTGTAAGTCTTTTTCTTGAATATGAATTCGATAATAGAATAATTGAACTGTCATTGAAACCAGTTTTTTCCTCTATTATGTCATCTATCTTAGATTCATTTATATCGGAAGCCTTTAGATTGAAAAATGAGCAATCAAAAATTCAAAATTGAGATATTTTTCCCCGTCAATAAAAAACTAAAATCAAGGGAATTCTTAGTATCTCCAGGTACAACTTTAGACTACTTCCTGAAGAGTCATGACGTAAATATTCTGTGTGATTTCCGCGATGTAAAATATGGTGTATTTGGTAAAATTGTAAATCTAGATTATATCATTAAACAAGGTGATCGGATTGAAATTTATCATCAAGCTTCTCAAGACCCAAAGAAAGCAAGAATTAAGCGTGCTGAATCTAAAAAAAAAGCATAAACCTTGAATTAAGATAGAATGGAGATTATATTAGTAAGTGAATGTTATGAAAAACGATTCAACTCTAAAGGATGCCGGTCTTAAAGTAACTCACCCAAGAGTTAAAATACTTGAGCTTTTTCAATCAAAACCAGATAGTCATTTGAGCGCAGATGATATTCATGGTTTTCTGATACAAAAGGATGAGAATATAGGATTAGCTACTATTTATAGAGTNCTAACACAATTAGAAGAAGTTGGATTAATTCAGAAAAATCATTTTGATGATAATTCATCAACTTACGAGATTAAGAAAAAACACCATGATCATTTGATTTGCAATGTTTGCGGAAAAATTGTTGAATTCTCTGATGATGAGTTAGAAAATCTACAAGAAAAAATATCTGAACGCCATGATTTTAGACTAGACAGTCATGTTATGACGCTATTTGGAACTTGTTCTAATGGTGCTTGCCAATCAAGTAAAAAGAGTTAAGCTCTTCCACCCCATTTGAGTTTTTCATTAAGAATTTGAAAATAATTATATTCTTTTGGATGAAGTATCTTAAGAGTTTTTTTGCTTTTCTTAATATTGACAATCTCTGGATTTAGAATATTTTTGTTATTAGATCCATCTATTGTCGCCATAGTATGCATTACAGATGAGGAATCAATCTCAATTTTAATTTTGTCGGTATCATTTATTATCAAGGGCCTATGACTATATGTATGCGGAGAAACGGGGGTTAATGATATGACCTTAGAATCAGGACTTACAATCGGACAACCATTTGACATCGAATAAGCTGTTGAACCAGTTGGAGTGGCAATTATTAAACCGTCTGATCTTTGTATATTTATCAGATAGTTGTTAACGAATATTTTAACCTGAATCATCTTTAGTAGACCATAATTATGAATAACAACATCATTTAGACAGACAAATTTATTTTTTTTAGTTCCATTACCACCAAGTTCGACATCGAGAAGCATTCTGCTGTCCACAAGATAGTTGCCATTTATTATATCTTTAACTTGTTTTAGAGCATTTTTTTTATCAATATCTACTAGAAACCCTATTTTTCCGTGATTAATTCCAAGTATAGGAATTCCAAGGTCGACAGACATCTTTGATGCGCTCAGAAAAAGACCATCGCCTCCAAAAACAAGCACCAAGTCTGAGTTGCGTATTATTTTGTTTTGTGAATAATTATCCTCTTCTAGAATAGTGTCAGAACTTTCAGCTTTGACGTAACCATTATACTGTGCGATTAAATTGACGTTTACTTTTGATCTTTTGAGAGAACTAGTAATTTTTTTTATATTCACATTAGATAAATACCTATGATGTGTGAATATAATCACATTTTTAAATTTTTTCATGCTTCGTCACCATTGTGATTTATAGTAAAAAATTATTAACAACCATTATAGATTAATTTACTATAATCATAAATGAAAGATCTCAATGAAATATTAAAAGATATTAAATCTTTAGCAACGGCGAGGAGTGTACATATTTCTACAGCGGAATCTTGTACGGGTGGTTTGATAAGTAAATACCTAACAGATGAACCNGGGTCATCGTCATATTTTTCTGCCTCAATAATAACATACTCAAATCAGTCAAAAATNGACTTACTCGGTGTATCAAAGTTGACATTAGAGGAATTCGGCGCCGTATCTCGTGAGGTAGTAGAAGAAATGTCTCGTGGCTTAATTAACAGGACCAGTTGCGATTATGCACTATCTGTTTCTGGAATTATGGGGCCAAGTAATGACAAATCAGAGAAAGATGTGGGTACGGTTTGGATAAATATTTCTTCTAAAGATCTCTTGCTCTCAAAAATGCATATTCTAAGTGGATCAAGAGAAATAAACCGTGAAGAGACTGCCAGATTGGCATTAAATTACTTATATGATTTCATTAAAGGCGTTTAGTTGATATCATAGAGATATATTTAATGAATTAGAGGATAAATCACCACAATGGAAGAAAACAAGCAAAAAGCATTACAAGTCGCAATAGGTCAAATTGAAAAAGACCATGGTAAAGGAGCGCTTATGAAATTAGGAGAGGGCGCTACATATCCAGATATTGAGGCTGTTTCTACAGGCTCTCTGACACTAGATGCTGCTCTTGGAATTGGTGGTTTACCAAAGGGACGTGTCATCGAGGTTTATGGACCGGAATCTTCTGGTAAGACTACAATGGCATTACAGGTAATCGCGGAGACACAAAAAGAGGGTGGAACTGCAGCTTTCATAGATGCAGAACATGCGCTAGACCCAAAATATGCAGAAAACTTAGGGGTCAATATTGATGAGCTTCTATTATCTCAGCCTGACTCAGGAGAACAGGCACTTGAAATAACCGACACATTAGTCAGATCAGGCGCAGTTAATACTATTGTGATTGATTCAGTTGCAGCACTAACACCAAAAGCAGAAATAGATGGCGATATGGGTGATTCACACATGGGCTTGCAAGCGAGATTAATGTCACAAGCTCTAAGAAAGTTGTCAGCGAATATTAAGAAGTCAAATACACTGGTAATATTTATAAATCAGATTCGTATGAAAATAGGGGTCATGTTTGGAAGCCCTGAGACAACAACTGGAGGAAATGCTCTTAAATTTTACTCTTCTGTCAGATTAGACATAAGACGTATTGGCGCAATTAAGAAAGGAGATGAGATTGTCGGTAACGAAACAAGAGTGAAAATTGTGAAAAATAAAGTTGCTCCGCCTTTCAGAATTGCTGAATTTGACATTATGTATGGAGAAGGTGTTTCTAAAGAATCAGAATTGATAGATTTAGGCGTCAAATATAACGTTCTTGAAAAAGCAGGCGCCTGGTATAGTTATGGCACAGAGCGTATTGGGCAAGGCAAAGATAATTCTCGGATATTTCTTCGAGATAATCCAGACATAGCCTCGGAAGTTGAGCAGAAAATTAAATCTCATATTTTCAATGAAAATAATTCTGAAGAAACTCTGAAGAATCTTGATAAAAATGTAGATGAGCAACAGCCAAATTGAGGAAATTAATCTATCAATTTCTCGATATCTCAAAGTACGAGAGCATTCTAAAAAAGAGCTCATAGATAAACTTGTTAAAAAAGCCTTTGATCGTACTGTAGCCATCGATTGTTTGAGAGAATTTTCTTCAAATAATTTACAGTCTGATAAAAGGTACTCCGAAAGTATTGTCAGAGTAAAATTCAGTTCAGGGAAAGGTCCAATTTATATTAGGAAATATCTGCAAAATCAACAGATAGATGATTCGCTAATTGAGACGGCTCTGAGTCAATACAAAATTAATGACTGGATTGATAGCGGACAGAGAGTTTTAGCAAAAAAATTCTCCTCTCAAGCAATTTCAATTATAAAGATGAAGTCTTTTTTAATATACAGAGGATTCCCTTATGATATTATAGAATTATGCATTAGGGAGTACACAAAGTCTTGAATATACGCGAAGCATATATTAATTATTTTACCAAAAACAAACATCAATATTACGAATCTAGCTCACTTATCCCTGCTGAGGACAAAAGTCTTCTTTTTACAAATTCCGGCATGGTTCAATTTAAAGACTTTTTTCTTGGTATCAAAGAACCTAGTGCAAAGAGAATCGTGACTTGTCAAAAATGTGTTAGAGCCGGTGGAAAACATAATGATTTAGAAAATATTGGATTCACAAACAGACATCATTCTTTTTTTGAGATGCTCGGTAATTTTAGTTTTGGAGATTATTTTAAAGAAGAGGCTATTACTTATGCATGGGATTTCTTAACAAAGGAGTTATGTTTACCAAAGGAAAAGCTGTTTATATCAATTCATAAAGATGATTCAGAGGCTTTTACAATTTGGAATAAGATCATAGGAATTAATAAAAACAAAATATGGTTGTTAGATGATGCTGATAATTTTTGGCAGATGGGTTCGACAGGACCATGTGGTCCATGCACTGAAATATATTATGACTATGGAGATAAATTCAAAGGCAGCACACCTATAGCTGGAGATCCTGGTGACAGATATGTCGAAATATGGAATTTAGTTTTCACTCAATATAATCGCGATAGTAATGGTAAGTTGCATGATTTACCAATGAAGTGTGTTGATACTGGGATGGGGCTAGAGAGAATTCATGCAGTTGTTGAAGGGAAAAGTGATAATTATAAAACAACTCTTTTTAGTGACCTTGATAAATTTGTTGATGACTCTATTGGAAAAAAGAAGATTACAAAATCCATTAAAAAAATAATCATGGATCATTCCAGATCTGCGTGCTTATTGATATCAGATGGCGTAATCCCAGGAAATGATGGCAGAGGATATGTTCTAAGAAGAATTATTAGAAGAGCAACAAGATANCTTTATAATACTGGAATATTGGAACCNTCTATTTNNAAGTCAATAGATNTNNTAAGTTCATCTATNGGNAGTACGTATNCTAATTTAATCAATAAAAAAAATATGATTAGCGAGACNTTNTTACTTGAAGANAAAAATTACCTAGATACCCTNGAAAAAGGATTANCATTGATAGATAAGATTACTAAAAAGAACAATACTATCAGTGGTNAAGAAATTTTCAAATTATACGATACATATGGATTTCCNAGAGAAATTACAGANGAAATTGCTANAGAAAAAGGTTTTAAATTAGATCTNATGGNGTTTGAAAAATTAATGGANCTCCAAAAACAACGGAGCAAAGANTCAAGTAATTTTAGGGTTGATGAGAATGANAGTGAGCTCTCACGTCATNACACAACTTTTNTAGGTTACGATCAATACAAGNTTAAATCTAACGTCCTAGATATANTTTANGANGGNAATCATCTTAATNAAATGAATGANATTAATTCAGCATTTAATCTAGTAATTAAGGAGACAGTTTTCTATCCTGAAGGAGGTGGGCAAATATCAGATATTGGCAGTATGTGGAATGATCACTGTAAAATAGAAATACTTGATGTTAAAAAACTGAATGGCACAATTATTCATTTGGCGGTATTAAAGGAGGGAATTATAAGAGTAGAGGATACGCTGAATCAAGAAATAGATTCTCACAGGAGGTCTATGATTACTATCAATCACTCTGCAACACACTTAATGCATCAAGCACTTCGTGAAGTTCTTGGCAGTCATGTTGAACAAAAAGGATCTCTTGTGTCAGAAAATAGCCTTAGGTTTGACTTTTCACATAATAAACAGTTGAGTGATCAACAGTTAGATGACATAGAAATGATCGTAACCAATGAGATTACTCAATCAATAAAGACAAAAATTAAACAAATGAAATTTAAAGAAGCAATAAAAATGGGTGCATTAGC
>PBHH01000005.1 GCA_002720195.1 Gammaproteobacteria bacterium | reverse complement strand
GTATTAAATATTAGACAGAAGACATAGAAAGAAGTAACATATATTTTTAGATGGAACCTAAAATAAAACAAAAAAAGATGGCTCACTTAGGGCCATCTTTTTTTTTATTAGAACATAATTTTGACGAAACATAGCGCCATACTTTTGTTGGAGGATGGCACCAAATTCCATGGTGAATCTTTTGGAAGTGAGGGTATTGCTGTTGGTGAGGTAGTTTTTAATACCTCTATGACAGGCTATCAAGAAATTACGACTGATCCATCCTATCACAGTCAAATAATAACTTTTACAAACCCTCACATTGGTAACACGGGGATAAATAACGAAGATTTTGAGTCTTCTAGCGTTCATGCTACAGGTGTCATTTTCAGAGATAGTGAACTGGAAGTAAGTAGTTGGAGGCATAACTCTACTTTTAGAGATTTTCTTCATGCAAATAAAATCGTAGCAATATCTAATTTGGATACCAGAGCACTTACAAGAAAAATAAGAAACCAAGGTGCTCTAAATGGCTGTATTATGAGCGATGGTTATTATATAAACAAAGCGGAGGAACAGCTTAATAAATTTGGAGGCTTACTTGATCAAGACCTTGCTATAAAGGTTTCAACTAAAAAGGTATATCAGTGGGAGGATAAAATACAAAGTCTTTATGGTGAAATCCCCCCAAATATTGATGAGATTTACAATGTTGTTGTTTATGATTATGGAGTCAAAAATAATATTCTAAGAATTCTTAAGACTAATGGTTGCAAACTTACGGTAGTTCCAGCTAATTACAGTGCAAAAGAAGTTTTAGATCTGAATCCTGATGGAGTGTTTCTTTCTAATGGCCCAGGTGATCCACAAGCATGTATGTATGCTATTGAAAATATAAAGAGAGTCATGGAGAAGAAAATACCTATCTTTGGCATCTGCTTGGGTTTTCAGCTATTAGCTCTATCTCTTGGCGCAAAAACAAAAAAAATGAAGTTTGGTCATCATGGAGCAAATCATCCTGTTCTAGATTTAGCTGAAAATAAAGTTCTTATTACCAGTCAAAATCACGGATTTGAGGTCGATGGAGACACACTGCCAAGCGATATNGAGNTAACACATAAATCTCTTTTTGATAACTCCTTGCAAGGNTTTTATTCTGAGGANAGAAANNTTTATGGATTTCAGGGNCATCCAGAAGCAAGNCCGGGACCTCATGATATTCATGATGTTTTTAAAAGATTCTATAANCTAATGNGTAAGAAACATGCCAGNTAATAAAAATATNAAGAGTGTTTTAATNATAGGGGCTGGNCCAATAATAATTGGTCAAGCATGTGAATTTGATTACTCAGGTGTTCAAGCATGNAAGGCGNTAAGAGAGGAGGGNTTAAGGGTAATTCTTGTAAATTCTAATCCTGCTACTATNATGACTGACCCNGAGATGGCAGATAAAGTNTATATTGAGCCAATACATTGGCGGAACATTGAAAAAATAATTATTAAAGAGAAACCNGATGCTATTTTACCAACTATGGGTGGACAAACGGCTCTNAATACAACACTTGATNTAAATAGACATAAAATACTNCAGAAATATTCNGTTGAGATTATAGGCGCGAGTATAAANTCTATTGATATGGCAGAAGACAGAGAGTTGTTNAAAAATGCAATGAGTGAAATTGGTCTTGATACNCCTCACGCGTACATAGCTCATAGTCTNGAAGANGCNCAAATCCACCAGAANGAAATTGGNTTNCCTATTCTAGTGAGACCATCGTTTACACTTGGTGGTACTGGNGGAGGTATTGCNTANAATATTCAAGATTTTGAGAANATAGTTAAGAGAGGGTTAGATTTNTCGCCGACAAGTGAGGTTTTAATTGAGGAATCTGTTATCGGATGGAAAGAATATGAAATGGAAGTNGTCAGAGATAAAAATGACAATTGTATTATTATTTGCTCGATAGAAAATGTTGACCCGATGGGTGTTCATACNGGTGATTCGATTACAGTTGCNCCAGCACAGACGNTNACAGATAAGGANTATCAATTGATGAGGAATGCTTCTATAAAAGTTCTNAGNAAAATAGGGGTTGANACTGGTGGTTCAAATGTACAATTTGCTGTCTCACCTAAANATGGAAAGATACTTGTTATNGAGATGAATCCTAGAGTCTCACGATCNTCGGCATTGGCATCCAANGCNACTGGNTTTCCTATTGCTAAGGTAGCTGCTAAATTGGCAATCGGCTACTCTCTTGATGAGCTTAGAAATGAAATAACTGGAGANATTATCCCTGCTTCATTTGAACCCTCTATTGATTATGTTGTGACAAAAATTCCTCGATTTGCTTTTGAGAAATTTAAAGAAGCCAACAGCATGCTTACAACCCAAATGAAATCTGTTGGGGAGGTTATGTCTATAGGCAGAAATTTTCAAGAATCACTNCAAAAAGCACTCCGTGGACTAGAGATTGGTGTGAGTGGGCTGGATAGACCCAATATAAAAGCAAGAAGCGACAAAGAGCACCTTGATGTCATTAAAAATAAACTACGTTCTCCAAATGCTGATCGTATATTCTACATTGCTGAGGCATATAGAATTGGCTTAACAGGAAAAGAGATAAACGAACTTACGGGAATAGATTTTTGGTTTTTATCTCAGATAGAGGATATCGTATTTGAAGAAATTGAATTGAGTAAGAAGACTATTGAATTAATTGATAAACAACATTTACTCAGGCTTAAATCAAAAGGATTTTCTGATTCTACTTTATCCCAGATTCTTAAGTCTACTCAAGATAAGTTAAGAGCATTAAGAAAAAAATTTGATATCAAGCCTGTTTATAAGAGGGTAGACGCATGTGCTGCTGAATTTGAGGCAACAACAGCATATATGTATTCCACATATGACTTAGAGTGCGAAGCTCTTCCGACGGATAATAAAAAGATTATCATACTTGGAGGTGGACCAAATAGAATAGGACAAGGAATTGAATTTGATTATTGTTGTGTCCATGCATCTCTTGCATTGAGAGCTCATGGCTATGAAACTATTATGGTAAATTGTAATCCTGAGACTGTTTCCACAGATTTTGATATTTCCGATAGATTGTATTTTGAGCCTTTAACGTTTGAAGATGTAATGTCGATAGTGGATATTGAAAAACCTGATGGCGTAATAGTTCATTATGGCGGTCAAACTCCACTTAAATTAGCTATTGAGTTGAAAGAAAACGGTGTAAAAATTATAGGCACATCTCCCGAGGCTATAGATATGGCAGAAGATAGAGAGAAATTTAAAAAGTTAGTTGAGAAACTAGGTCTTAAGCAACCGGTAAATTCGACAGCAACTAATATAGATGACGCCCTTAAATCTGCAGAATCAATAGGTTATCCACTTGTTGTAAGACCATCTTATGTTTTAGGTGGTAGAGCAATGGAGATAGTCGCAAACGAAGACGATTTAAGAAGGTATATGGGAGAAGCAGTTTCTGTCTCGAATGATTCACCTGTCCTGCTTGATAAGTTTCTAAATGATGCGGTTGAAGTGGATATAGATATTGTCTGTGATGGAACGTCTGTATTCATTGGCGCAATAATGGAGCATATAGAAGAAGCGGGGATACATTCTGGTGATTCTGGTTGTTCTATACCACCATATACATTATCAGTTGATATTTTAGAGCAACTCAAAGAGCAAGTTACAAAATTAGCTATTGAATTAAACGTTATAGGATTAATGAATACACAGTTTGCAATAAAAAATGATGAGATTTTTCTACTTGAGGTTAATCCAAGAGCATCCAGAACTGCACCATTTGTCTCTAAATCGATAGGTATTCAGCTTGCAAAAATTGGTGCTTTAGTAATGTCAGGAGAAAAATTATCTTCATTAAATTTACCAAAAGAGTCTATACCTAAGTACTACACTGTAAAAGAAGCTGTTTTACCTTTTTCAAAATTTCCTGAGGTTGATGTGTTACTTGGCCCAGAAATGAAATCTACAGGAGAAGTTATGGGAATAGGTAATAGTTTTGGAGAGGCATACTTTAAGGCACAAAGAGCCGCTGGAGTTATTTTGCCAAAAAAAGGGAATGTTTTTTTAAGCGTGAGAGATATAGATAAGCCCGCTATATGTGAAATAGCATCAGACTTGATTAAAATTGGCTTCAAATTATATGCTACAAGAGGAACTCAAGTATACCTCGAGGAAAATAAAATAGAGTGTCAGAGAATTAATAAAGTAAAGCAAGGCCACCCACACATTGTAGATATGATAAAAAATGGTGACGTGCACTTGATTATAAATACAACTGAAGGAGCTATTTCTATTAAAGACTCTTTCTCGATTAGGAAAGAGGCAAATAACAACAATGTATGTTTAACGACAACTATTTCTGGGGCAAAAGCTTTTTGTAAAGCAATTTTATTTATTGATAATTTCGATGTACTAGATATTGAATCTAGACATAAAACGCTAACTAGTCATTAGGGCTGTTATATATTTCCTGATTAATTAAATTTTCACTATTCGCGACTATGCAGGTNATACATGTATCCCCTGAAACATTTACACTTGTCCTCATCATATCTAGTAGACGATCTACTCCCAATAAAAGCGCAATACCTTCTAATGGGATTCCAATTTGTTCAAGAATAATTGATAGCATTATGATGCCTGCGCTAGGTATACCCGCTGTTCCTATTGATGCAATCGTTGCTGTTACTATCACAGTCAAATAATCATTAAATTCTAAATTTATCCCATAGTAAGACGCCAAGAAGTACGTCGCACAACCTTGCATTATCGCAGTCCCATCCATATTAATTGTTGCACCTAGGGGAATTGAGAAAGCTGAATATGATTTGTCTACACCATAATTCTTTTGTACTACTTCTAGTGTGTAGGGGATAGAAGCATTACTGCTTGATGTACTAAAAGTAAATACGATTAATTGTTTTAATTTTTTAAAGAAAAGAACTTTGTCAAGATTAGAAAATAAGAATAAAAGTAGCGAAAATGTTCCAATAAAATGAATGAATAATACAAAAACAACAATAACAAAATATTGCATAAGTGAAGAAAAGACATCATATCCTTGATTAGCAAAAGTTTTTGCTAGTAGGCAAAACACAGCCAGAGGAGTAATCTTTATTACTATCAAAACAATATTGATTAGAATTTTATTAAGGTTCTCCATTAAACCCACGAACTGTGGTATGTCTTTTTTTATCGTTGATGCTGTAATTCCCATAAATAGAGCAAAAAATAAAACTTGTAATACATTCCCTGAAGACAACGCGAGGAAGAAGTTACTTGGGATAAAATTCAANATAAAATTTTGGCCTGGTTGATCCGTATTTGCCGCATCCAAGTTAATAGCCTGAGATGATATTATATTCGAGTGATCATAATTTATGATGCTTGAGATAAGGAGCGCTAAACTGATTGCTACCAATGTTGATAGAATATAAAGACCAATGGTTTTGAATCCTAGCCTCGCAAGCCTAGAGGTTTCCCCCATAGACAGAGTGCCACATATTATTGACACAAAAATGAGTGGCAGAACAATCATTTTGAGAAGTGTTATAAATAGGACTCCAACAGTGTCGAAGATTTGATTCACTAAGAAATTTTTTACAAGGTTGTTTGCATCGAAATATACATTCAATAATAGTCCGACTAAAATGCCTGCAATCATAGAAATAAGGATTTTTTTTGTGAAACTCATAGATAATTCATCATATCAATCAAGATGTTTTTTTCAATGTTATAATTAATCTTATGGTTATTAAAAAAAAATCAAATTGGTTTAAATCACACAATAGTGATTTTTTNGTTCGCCTCTCTCGAGAGNAAAANTATAGATCGAGNGCAGCTTATAAGTTGATTGAATTNGAGANAAAATNTAGTTTAATTTCNAAANCAGAAAATGTAATCGATCTAGGATCAGCCCCNGGTTCATGGCTTCAAGTANTNACAAANTTTGCAAATCTTAAGCATATTATTGGCATAGACCGCCTTGAGGTTGCTGAGGTCAATAATGCCGATATTTTTCAATGCGACATAACAGAATCCTCAGAAATACGTGAATTATTTAGTAAATATAATTTTAAAGTAGACCTTGTATTATCTGATATTGCCCCCAACATTAGTGGTATTGCAGATGTTGATCAAGCAAATTTTGTTGAAGTAACTGAGCATGTAATAGAGATTTGCAGAATTACCTTAAAGATGAAGGGTAATCTTGTAATAAAACAATTCTCTGGTGTGCGTATTTCAGATACAAAAGAGCTATTATCAAGGCATTTTGCAAAGGTAGAGGTCTTCAAGCCTGATTCCTCGAAGAAAAGTAGTAGTGAGTTATACTTTGTTTGTATTGGCTTTAAAGACTGTTAATATAGGAGAGTAGATTGACATTCAGCAATCTAAAAACTAGAATGATTCTAAGTGAAGTTTATGAGTGAGTTAATTAAAAATTTATTGATTTGGACAGTAATAGCTGTAGTNCTCATGTCGTTATTTAGTGGTATGGGTGGACGTAATGTTGCATCAGAGGAGTACAACTACTCTGAATTCATGCAACAGGTGCAAACTGGTCAAGTCGAGTCTGTTGTAATATCTGGTAGAGAAATAACTGGATTACTTAAATCTGGTCAAACATTCATGACATTCAGNCCAGAGACTGATAACTCTGCACTTGTTGGAGAACTCNTAAACAGCAAAGTAAAAATCTCGGGTAAAGCCCCAGAAAAACAGTCCTTCTTAGCACAAATATTCATTCACTGGTTTCCTTTCCTCTTATTAATAGGTGTATGGATATTCTTTATGCGTCAAATGCAAGGCGGTGGCGGTGGTGGCCGTGGAGCGATGTCATTTGGTAAAAGTAAAGCTAAAATGCAAACCGAAGATCAAGTAAAAGTTACTTTTGCTGATGTGGCAGGTGTTGAGGAAGCAAAAGAGGAAGTAAAAGAATTAGTAGATTTTTTAAGAGACCCAGGTAAGTTCCAGAACCTTGGAGGACAGATACCACGCGGTGTTCTCATGGTAGGTTCACCTGGAACAGGTAAAACACTTTTAGCAAGGGCAATTGCCGGTGAGGCAAAAGTCCCNTTTTTTACAATATCTGGTTCTGATTTTGTTGAGATGTTTGTTGGTGTTGGTGCATCCCGTGTAAGAGACATGTTTGAGCAAGCGAAAAAGCACGCTCCATGTATAATCTTCATTGATGAGATTGACGCTGTCGGAAGACATCGTGGCGCAGGTCTTGGTGGTGGACATGATGAGAGGGAGCAGACATTAAACCAACTACTTGTTGAGATGGACGGATTCGAAGGTAACGAGGGAGTTATAGTAATTGCCGCTACTAACAGACCTGATGTATTGGACCCTGCACTTTTAAGACCTGGAAGATTTGATAGACAAGTCACAGTTCCACTTCCAGATATACGAGGAAGAGAACAAATTCTCAAAGTTCACATGAAAAAGACTCCGTTAGCTAATGATGTAAAACCTAAGCTTCTTGCAAGAGGTACNCCTGGTTTTTCTGGAGCAGACTTAGCAAACTTAGTAAATGAAGCCGCACTCTTTGCCGCAAGAGCAACTAAGAAGATCGTAGATATGGAGGATTTTGAAAAAGCCAAAGACAAAATTCTAATGGGTGGTGAGAGAAAATCAATGGTCATGAATGATGATGAGAGAAAATTAACTGCATATCATGAAGCTGGTCACGCGATAGTTGGACGACTAGTGCCAGATCACGATCCCGTGTATAAAGTAAGCATCATACCAAGAGGAAGAGCACTCGGTGTTACTATGTTCCTTCCTGAGGAAGACAGGTACAGTAATAGCCGTCAGCGAATAAATAGTATGATAGCAGCATTGTTTGGTGGAAGAGTTGCTGAAGAAGAGATATTCGGAGAGGATGCTGTTACAACTGGAGCATCAAACGATATTGAACGTGCAACAGCTCTAGCTAGAAGCATGGTAACTAAATGGGGATTATCAAACAAAGTTGGCCCCCTAGCATACGCCGAGGAGGAAAACGAAGTATTCCTTGGGAAGACCTCTGGACAACAACAAAAAAGCGTTTCTGATGAAACTGCGCGTACAATAGATTCCGAGATTAGAAAAATTATAGATGCTCAGTATTCTCGTGCAACGAAATTAATTAAAGATAATATGGAAAAAATGCATCTCATGGCTGACGCATTAATGAAGTACGAAACTATTGATAGCCGCCAAATTGACGAGATTATGGAGGGCAAAGAACCATCTCCTCCAGAAAGTTGGTCTGATGATGATACACCTAATTCAGATGGTGGAGTAAAATCCTCTTCAAAATCAAATCCTGTGTCAACACCAGCATCATAACCTATAGTAAACCATTAGTTATTATTTCATTTGGACTAATTAAGTTTTACAATTAGTAGATGAAACTTAATACAAGATTTAATTATCCAAAAAGTAAATCATCTATTGTATCTGGCTCAAGAGTGTATAACGTGAATGGAGAGAACCTGCCATCTGTGACAACTATTTTAAAAGCGACTGAATCTGAGGATAAAAAAGAATCACTGAAACGTTGGCGATTAAAAATAGGTGATGATGAGGCTGAGAGAATACTTAAAGAGTCATCTGCTCGTGGCACAAGAATGCATAAACATCTTGAAGAATATTTAATTGGGCAAACTAAACTAGACTTTGAGGATGATGATTCATATTTGATGTCACAAAAAATTATCAATGAGAGTTTATGTAAAAAATTCCACGAAGTATGGGGATCAGAGGTCAATTTATATTATCCAAAATTATATGCTGGGACTGCTGATGCATGTGGAATATACGATGGTAAAGAAAGTATTTTAGATTTTAAGCAGTCAAACAAACCTAAAAAAAGGGAGTGGATCACCGATTATCTTTTTCAAGTAGCAGCATACTCTCTGGCACACAATCATATCCATAAGACAAATATCTCTCAAGGTGTAATATTAATCTGTACTCCTCCTCCATACGTTGAATTTCAAGAATTCTTAATAGAGAATGATGAGTTATTAGAGTATCAAGAACTTTTTAAAAATAAAGTAACACAATATAGACTAATGAGTAGTAATGAAATATAAGTTGAAAGATGGTATCTCAATAATGGGTATACTTAATGTAACCCCTGACTCATTTTATGATGGCGGAAAATATATTAATATCGATGCAACCATGAATAGAGTGAACGAAATGATTAAAGAGGGTGTTGATATTATAGATATTGGCGCAGAATCTACTAGGCCTGGCTCAAAACCAGTATCATTTAAGGAAGAGTTATTACGATTGATGCCAGTAGTAAAAAAAATACGAGAAAAATCTGACATTCCAATTTCAATTGATACAACTAAATCTGAAATTATCAGAGAACTACTCAATTATAATATTCAGTTTATAAATGATGTGAGCGCAGGATCAGATCAATCGATGATGATGTTGGCAAAAGATAATAATCTTTATATCAGCTTGATGCACATGCAAAAAAATCCAGAAACTATGCAAGAGCATCCTGCTTATGATAATGTCGTGGATGAAATTCATTTTTTTCTTAAAAAGAAATATCAGAAATGTAATGATTATGATATTGATCCATCAAAGATAATAATTGATCCTGGTTTTGGATTTGGTAAAACAGTTCAGCATAATTTTATGATTCTAGATAATCTTTCTAAATTTGCTAGTATAACTAATAATATTCTTGTAGGAATATCAAGAAAAAGTATGATAGGTGCCTCAACTAACAGAGAACCATCAGATCGTTTACATGGCAGCCTGAGTGCCGAAGTTGTCTCAATTATTAATAAAGCTAAGATCATTCGAGTGCACGATATCCTTGAAACATCAATTATGCTTAAAACTCTAGAGGCAATTAGATGATTGAAAAGATATTTGGCACAGATGGTATTCGAGCTATCGCAGGAGAGGGAGTACTCTCTCCAGAGAAAGTACGTTTAATAGGCTATTCCTTTGCACGATCAATGTTTGGTAATAATGNGGGGAGAGTATTTATAAGTAACGATGGGAGACTTTCATGTAAAGATATAGAGGAAGATTTGATTCGTGGAATATCACAACAAGGATCATCTTGNATTATAGTTGGTTTGTTACCAACCCCTGCATTAAGTATTTGTATAAATAAATTAGATGAATCAATGATTTCTGCAATACAAATTACTGCATCACATAATCAATATAAAGATAACGGCATGAAATTTTTTGATAATAAAGGTGAGAAAATATCTCGGGAAACACAAAAAAAAATGGAGGAAATTATCACGCATAATCAAATAGAATTTACCAACAACTCATTAAAAGAAGATAGTTGTGATAATTTTAAAGATTNATATAGATTATTTATACAAGAATATATAAATAGAAAAATATCGTCAAACCCAAAGATTAAGCCAGTGAATGTTGTAGTTGATTGTGCTAATGGAGCATTCTCAGAAATTATTGAAACACTTTTTTCGGATCATATTGTGAATATTATACCCATCAATAATGTTCCAAATGGTAGGAACATAAATTTAAAATGTGGTGCAACAGATACCAAATACATTCAGAATCTAATCGAATCAAACAATAAGGAGAGAGCATTAAATAAAAATTATGATGACAAACTTATTCATTATGATTTCGGACTTGCCATAGATGGAGATGGCGACAGAGCTATATTTATTGANCATCTCGGGAACGTTTTAGATGGCGATGATATTTTGCTAATTCTATCTAAATACGGGAACCCAACGCCTGTAGAAGTTATTGGAACACTCATGACTAATTTTGGTATTAGAGAGTCATATAAAAAACTTAAGATTAATTTTGTTGAAACTGATGTCGGTGATATTAATGTCTTAAATGCTATGAAGATTAATAGCGCAGCATATGGCGGCGAATCTTCTGGTCATATTATAATTAATGATTTCAATGGTTTCTTATTTGGCGATGCTATTGTAACGTTTATAAATGTTCTATGTTTGCTAAACGTCCATGAAAAATCATTATATGAGCTCTCTTCTATAATAGATAAAACACCTAGTGAGTTATTAAATATTAAAACCACAGATAAATTGAAATTCTTGTCAGATGATACTAACAAATCTGCAATTTCAAAGATAAAGAACGAAATTGGAAAAAATGGGAGAATCCTTGTTCGACCATCTGGTACGGAGAATGCTATAAGAATTTTAATTGAACACACTAATCATGAAAAAATAAATCTTCTGAAGAATTATTTATATGATAATATTAAATTATAGAAGAACATTATGCCTTTAAAAAAAATAATAGTAGCAAATTGGAAGCAAAATGGCTCAGTTGCCAAATTAAAATTACTAGCAACAAACATAATTACTCTAGCTAAAAAACGAAAAATTAAAAATGATATTGTTATCTTGCCACCCTTCGTGCATTTAGACATGCTGTCGAAGCATATAAAGAAAAGTAAACTAGGGAAAAAANTTACTATTGGAGCTCAAAACATCTCACCTTTCGATGACGGAGCTTACACTGGCGAGATATCTTTAAAAATGTGTAATGATTTTAATTGCAGATACTTTCTAGTTGGTCATTCTGAGAGAAGAAATATTTTCTTTGAACAAGATGGCTTAATTTCACTTAAAGTTCAAAAGGTGATTGAAAATAATAAAAAAGTTATATTATGTGTTGGTGAGTCACTTCCTCAGCGCAGAAAAAATATTGAAAAAAGAGTTTTATCTCAACAACTTAAAAGCGGGCTACAGAAACTTACGCCACTTATGAAAAGAGATAAAGTTGACAATATAGTTATTGCGTATGAGCCAATCTGGGCGATTGGAACTGGGAAATCTGCATCAATGAAAGATATCTATAATATTCATACTCATATTNTAAAAGTCTTGGAGTCAATTTTCCCAAATGTCAAAAATAAACCAAGAATCCTTTATGGTGGAAGTGTAAATGACAAAAATTCACGTGAAATTTTGTCAATAAACGGCGTTGATGGAGCATTAGTAGGCGGAGCATCATTAAATGCTAAAAAATTTATTGATATTTGCTCCTCAATTTGAGATAAATAACAAATGCAATCTTTTATACTTATAATACATATTATCCTGGCGGTACTTTTGATAGCACTAATACTTGTTCAGCAAGGGAAAGGTGCTGATGCAGGAGCAGCTTTTGGTAGCGGCGCTTCGTCGACAGTATTTGGAGCCAAAGGAAGNGCTACATTCATAACNAAAATTACAACATTTGTAGCAATAGTATTTTTTATTACAAGTCTATCGTTAGCCTATTTCGCGGCAAGCAAAGGAATAGAAGAAAAAAGCATAGTGCCATCAAGCCCTTCTGTTGTACCTGATTCTACTTCAATAGATAAAAATAAAGATCTTCCATAGCCGATGTGGTGGAATTGGTAGACACGCTGTCTTGAGGGGGCAGTGGCGCAAGTCGTGCCGGTTCGAGTCCGGCCATCGGCATTAAGGAGCTAACCATTGACCGGTATTTACATTATTATGTTTAAATTCTGCTCGTCTATGCCCGTCATGAGATAAATACAGCCACTCAGTTTTTGTTATGGTGACCTCTACTATAGTAAAGTGTTCACTAATATGGTTTCCGTGCACCTGATGAATTTTTTTAGGATCATCTATTTTATTCCCTGGCTCAATATTTTGAAAATAACATAACTGTGATTGGCGGGACATTTTATTCCACTTGTTGTTACATAGTTCGTCATTATTGTGGATAGCTGCTTTGCCTTTCAGTCGAATCTGAATTTTATTTTTTCTACTATAAAATAAACATTCAACATTATCATTATCACGGATTTCCTCTATCTTAAGTGATGATAAATGAGTATGGAAAACAATTTTGCCTTTTTCAGGGTCACAGCCTCTGAGTACAACTGTCCGATTATTCACCATATTATTAGTAGATGTTGCTAGAGAAAATGTGTGGAAGTCAGAGTGTCGGTTTTTGATTCCTCCTGAAATACAACGCCAGATATTTGAGTAAATATCGTCTAAATTACTATCAACATTAATCTTTGTCATATCTGATTGTTTTGCATCTATTAACTAAGATAATATCACTATATTACCTACATGTAGATATTTCCCAAAATAATGATATTGTATAATCATAGTATGTAAAATGTATATAATATATACTATTCATGGAGGAGAGTTGATGATACTAGAGTACATACCAATACTGATTTTTCTTATATTTTCTCTATTTTTTGCAGGGTTAATGCTCAGCGTAGGATTCACGCTGGGTGGTCAGAACCCCGACTTTGAGAAAAACTCCCCCTATGAGTGTGGATTCGAGGCTTTTGAGGATTCAAGGATGAAATTTGATGTGAGATATTATCTAGTGGCTATACTATTTATAATTTTTGACCTAGAAATAGCCTTCCTCTTTCCATGGGCAATTGTGGTACAGAAAATAGGATTGATTGGATTATTGGCAATGGCATTATTTCTGCTAATATTGATTGTTGGGTTTATATATGAGTGGAAGAAAGGAGCATTAGAATGGGATTAGAGAATTTGAACAAAGACGGTTTTGTTCTAGCAAAGTCATCAAATTTGTTTGATTGGGCGAGAACGGGATCACTTTGGCCAATGACATTTGGGCTTGCTTGCTGTGCTGTTGAGATGATGCATGCAGGAGCATCTCGTTATGATCTAGATAGATTTGGGACATTATTTAGACCGAGTCCTAGACAATCTGACGTGATGATAGTCGCAGGCACTCTAGTGAATAAAATGGCTCCCGCACTTCGAAAAGTTTATGACCAAATGGCTGACCCTAAATGGGTGATATCTATGGGATCTTGTGCAAATGGTGGAGGTTATTATCACTATTCATACGCTGTTGTAAGAGGTTGCGACAGAATTGTTCCGGTCGATATATATGTTCCAGGATGCCCTCCAACCGCCGAAGCATTACTTTATGGAATTCTCCAGTTACAAAATAAGATCAGGAGAAACAATAAACTTGTTGCCAATGATTATATTTAGAGGAGACTCCCATGATCTCGTTATTAAAAAAATTTTTAAATCACCCTTTTAATGTTGAAAAAGATGTAGATATTACCACTATTAGTATTCACAAAGATAATATTTTAGATGTAATGTGGATACTTAAAAAAAACTCATCATTTCTCTTTACACAACTATCGGATTTATGTGCAGTAGACTACAGTAGTTTTGGTGAGTCGGAATGGAAGACTGATGACCCCACAACAACAGGATACAACAGAGGAATTACACCAAAATCACATGGGAGAATAAAATTTGGCGATGATGTAGACATTCATAAAAAAAAGGATCGTTACTGTGTTGTATACCATCTATTATCTCTCGAGAAGAATATACGTTTAAGAATAAAAGTTTTTTTAGCCGAGGATGATATTACGCTCCCATCAGTTGTAGAAGTTTGGTCCTGCGCAGATTGGTACGAAAGAGAAGCATTTGACTTGTTTGGAATACTTTTTACTGGACATCCAGATTTAAGGAGACTTTTGACAGACTATGGTTTTATTGGGCACCCATTCAGAAAAGATTTTCCGCTAGTCGGTAACACGCAAGTTAGATATGACTCGGTCTTGAAAAAAATTATTCACGAACCAGTAGATATTGACCCGAGGGTATTGGTGCCACGAGTAATAAGAGAGAAAGAATAGTGAAAGAATTTAAAAACTTTACAATGAATTTTGGNCCACAACATCCNGCAGCTCATGGAGTTTTGCGGNTAGTACTTCAGATGGATGGAGAAGTNATTAAAGATGCTGANCCACATATTGGTCTTCTGCATAGAGGTACAGAAAAATTAGCAGAATCNAAACCATATAATCAATCTATAGGTTATATGGACAGACTTGATTACGTATCTATGATGTGNAATGAACACGCATATGTTTTGGCTATAGANAAACTCCTCGAGTTGGATATACCAGAGAGAGCNAAGTATATTCGTGTAATGTTNGATGAAATCACNAGGATACTCAATCATCTCTTATGGCTAGGAGCNCATGCATTAGATATAGGNGCAATGTCAATATTTCTATATGCTTTCAGAGAGAGAGAGGATTTAATGGATTGTTANGAGGCAGTATCTGGAACACGCATGCANGCTACTTATTATAGGCCAGGTGGAGTAATCAGAGATTTGCCATCTAAAATGCCTAAATATGAAAAATCTACAATNCGAGATAGGGATGAGCTAGAAAAACTTAATTATAATAGAGAAGGATCNCTATTAGATTTCTTAGATGATTTTGTAGAGAGATTTCCTAATTGCATTGATGAATATGAAAATCTTCTTACNGATAATAGNATTTGGAAACANAGAACAGTTGGGATAGGTGTTGTAANCCCAGATAGAGCTATTGAGTTAGGGTTTACTGGGCCAATGCTCAGAGGATCTGGAGTAGGNTGGGATTTGAGAAAAAAACAACCCTANGANGTTTATGAGAAANTNGATTTNAGTATTCCAATTGGCAAGACTGGTGACTCTTATGACCGATATCTCGTCAGAATTGAAGAACTTAAGCAGTCTAATAAAATTATCAAGCAATGNATNGATTGGCTCAGAGAAAATCAAGGCCCGGTGATGGTTGATGANGGAAAAATTGCACCTCCNAATAAAGATAATATGAAAGATGAAATGGAGTCATTAATACATCATTTTAAATTATTNACAGAGGGTTTTTGTACTCCCGTTGGTGANGTTTATTCTGCAGTTGAGGCACCTAAAGGAGAATTTGGTATTTATATAGTTTCTGACGGTGCGAATAAACCATACCGTATTAAAATTAGAGCTCCAGGTTTTCCTCACTTAGCTTCCCTCAATGAAATGGCCCGAAACCATATGTTATCTGATGTTGTTACTATAATTGGTACTCAAGATATTGTTTTTGGAGAAATAGATAGATGAATAANGAATANANNCTATCANATGAAATAAAAAATCAGATTGATTCTNTCAGAGCAAAATTNCCAGCTTCAGAGTCNAAGCCNGCTATCATTGAAAGCTTATTAACTCTNCAACATCACAATAATGGGTATGTCACAGAGGAAATAATGAGNGCACTTGCTNAGTACCTTTCTGTTAATGAAATTGATGTTTTAGAAGTAGCGACATTTTATACTATGATCAACACTGANCCAGTGGGAAGAAATGTTATATCAGTATGNAATAACGTATCATGCATGCTAAGAGGAAGCGATGATATTCTTAGACATGTAGAAAATAAGTTAAGCGTGAAAGTGGGACAGTCTACATCGGACAATAAATTTTTCCTAAAAGACGAAATCGAATGCCTAGCCGCATGTAATGGAGCTCCAATGATGCAGATTAATCATAAAAATTATGAAGACCTAACCATTGAGAAAGTTGATGAAATATTGGAAAAAATAAAATGAATATTAGATTATGTACAGAAACGTTTGCTGATAAAAAACCCGCATCATTTGAAAATTATGTTAAGTATGGTGGATATAAAGCTTGGAGAGAAATTCTATCAAACAAAACATCAAAATCTTCGATCGTAGAAAAAATTAAAAATTCTGGCCTTAGAGGGAAAGGTGGCGCAGGATTTTTAACGGGCTTAAAATGGTCTTTTATTCCCCTTGAAAATAATCAGAAGTATTTAGTTTGTAATTCAGATGAAAGTGAGCCTGGTACATGTAAGGATCGTGATATTTTGAGGTATAATCCACATTCTATAATTGAGGGTATGCTTATAGCTTCATATGCTATCGGAGCGAGTGTAGCTTATAATTATTTAAGAGGAGAGTTTATAGATGAACAAAAAAAAGTTTTTGATAGCGCTCTCAAAAAGGCATACGAAGAAAATTTAGTTGGAAAAGATATTCAATCATCGGGCATATCAATTGATGTCTACTCACTTATCGGCGCAGGAGCATATATTGTTGGAGAAGAAACAGCAATGTTAGAATCTATCGAAGGAAAAAGAGGAATGCCTAGGATCAAGCCTCCATTCCCTGCTATAAAGGGTCTTTTTGGTAAACCCACAATCATAAATAATACAGAGACTCTTGCAAGTGTTCCTAAAATAATGAGGAGTGAAGCTGGTTGGTATAAAAGTATAGGTATTGGTGAATCAGAGGGTATAAAAATGTTTTGTATGAGCGGACATATTAACAAACCAGGTAATTACGAAGTTCCTCTAGGAACTCCATTTGAAAAATTATTGAATATGTCGGGTGGAGTTTTAGATAAAAGATCATTGAAAGCGGTGATACCTGGCGGTTCGTCTGTTCCTGTTGTAAAGGGAGAGGATATGATGAAGGTGAATATGGACTATGAATCGATCTCAAGTGTAGGGTCTATGCTTGGCTCAGGCGGAGTGATTGTTATGGATGAAACCACATGTATGGTTAGTGTTTTACAGAGAATTTCTAGATTTTATTACGCAGAATCCTGTGGTCAGTGCACTCCTTGTAGAGAAGGTACGGGATGGTTATACAAAATGTTAACTAACATTTTACAAGGGAAAGGGACTATTGATGATTTAGATCAGCTAAACAGAATAGCTTACCAAATTGAAGGACATTGTATATGTGCTCTTGGTGATGCCGCNGCTATGCCTGTAAGAAGTTTCTTAAAACATTTTTGGCAAGAATTCGAGTATTTCGTCGATAAAAAACAATCTATGGTNCTTTGATAATGAAAGTTTATATAAACGATAAAGAATATGAAGCAGATCCTAACGAGACGATAATACAGGTAGCAGACCGTAATGGAATAAAAATACCAAGATTCTGTTATCACAAACATTTGTCAGTTGTTGCTAGTTGTAGAATGTGTCTTGTAGAAATAGAAGATGTTAAATTCGCTCAGCCTGCATGCTCAACACCAATCAGAGACAATATGAGAGTCTCAACAAAATCAACAAAAACACAGGATGCTCAAAAAAGCACGATGGAATTTTTATTGATTAATCATCCATTAGATTGTCCAATATGTGACCAAGCTGGCGAATGTGAACTTCAAGATGTATCGCTAAAACATGGAGACGATCATTCAAAGTATCTTGAGTTTAAAAGAGTGGTTGTTGATGAAGACATAAGTCCGCTAATATCAACTGAAATGACTAGGTGTATACATTGCTCAAGATGTGTGCGCTTTGGTGAAGAAGTTGCTGGTAAAAAAGAACTCGGTCTTATTAATAGGGGTGAATTTACTGAGATCAGAGCATTTATAGAAGATGGAGTATCATCAGAGTTATCAGGTAATATGATTGACCTGTGTCCAGTTGGTGCTCTAAACAATAAACTTTATAGCTATAGAGCTAGAACATGGGATCTCAAACAATACCCNATTGTTTCACCTCATGATTGTATTGGCTCAAATATTTACTATCATGTCTATAATAATGAGATTGTCAGAGCTGTACCTAAAGAAAACAGTCAAATCAACCAAACCTGGTTGTCGGATAGAGATAGATTTGGCTATCAAGGAATTTATTCATCAGACAGATGTTTACAATCTAAAATCAGAAAAGAGAGAGATTTGATCACTGTAGATAAGCAAGATATCTTAGAAGATCTTAATGCAACTCTATTATCTAACATAAAACAAAACACGCCTAGCAGTTTAGGCTGCTTTATTTCCCCTCAGTCTACTAGTGAGGAAATGTACTTGTTTCAGAATTTGTTAAGAGGTTTAGGAGTTTCAAATATTGATCATAGAACCAATGAGAGAGATTTCTCTTATCAGAATGATTATCCTCTTATGCCTTCGCTAGGTACAAATATAGATAATTTAAGTGATTACGACAATATTATACTTGTTGGCGTAAATATTAAAACAGAATTTCCGATTTTGACTGTTAGGCTCAATAATACGGCTAAACACGATACAAAAATTTACTCTTATCATTTTATTAATATGGAGGAGGATTTCCCTGTAGAGAAAAATTTCGTTATGAATAATCATGATCTCTTGAGTCTTTTCCAGGAACACTCTCTTGAAGCTTGTAGAAATAAAAAGAATCTNATAATTATAGGGCCTAATGTTACATATTTTTCCAATCAATCAGTATTCTTAGAAGCAATTGATATTTTTTCTTCAAATATCAATGCAGAGGTTGGTTATTTAACTGACTTTTGTAATTCAACATCTGGATGGATTTTAGGAAATGTCCCTCACAGAAGATTAGGTGGAGAGCAAATAGATACACCTGGCCTCAATGTCAGTGAGATGCTGGAAAGTGATCTTTCTACACTACTATTTTTTAATCTTGATCCTGAAAATGACTTTTACAACAGTTCATCATTAATTGAATCATTAAGAAAATCCTCATGTAATATATTCTTTTCATCATTTATCACTCCAATCATTGAGAAATATGCGCATTATGTTATTCCTATCTCAACTTTTGCTGAAGCAGAGGGAAGTTTTATAAATATTGAAGGAAAATTTCAATCTTTTGATCAAGTGGTGAAACCAAATAGAGAGGTATTTAAAGGCTGGGATGTCTTAAATAGACTATCTGTTATGAATAACTTAAAGCCACATACAATTAATGAAATCAGAAATAATCTTAGTGAAACTCTATCTAATATAGATTTCAACAAAAGGAATACGAGTAAAAAAATATCGCAAAATAATGAGAATAAGTCTCAAATCTATAAGAATACTCTAAGACATATTTATTCTACAGATCAGATTGTAAGAAGAGCTAAATCACTCAATAACACAACACAGGCAAATAATAAGTTTATTTATGTTTCTAAGGATGTAGTTGATGATAGCCCAAATAAAAAAATCCTTGAAGTGAAGGAGAATGATAAATTAATNAAAATTGATAACTTTAAAATCAAAGATGATCTACCAAGTAAATCAATAGTGTACAGCTCATCATTTAATAATAAATTCACAGAATCAAAGTCAACATTTGTTTCAGTTAAAAAATGAATTATATCTTTATAATTTTGAATATAGTTTTTGATATCATCTTGGTTGTTGCCCCACTTTTTCTGATTGTCGCTTACACAACGTACTCTGAGAGAAAAATTATTGGATATATGCAATCTAGAATGGGCCCTACCCGAGTTGGACCTAGTGGTATGCTTCAACCTATCGCAGATGTTATCAAACTAGCATCAAAGGAGATAATAATACCTTCGAATGCAAATACTGGTCTATTCCTTACCGCTCCTGTGATTATGTTAGTACCTTCTTTGCTTGTATGGTCTGTAATCCCATTATCTGAATATTTTGTCATTGCAGACATTAATGCAGGTCTGTTATTCATACTTGCACTCACTTCTCTTAGTGTTTATGGTGTAATCTTAGCTGGCTGGGCCTCTAATTCTAAGTATGCTTTCCTTGGCTCTATGCGTTCTGCCGCACAAATAATTGCTTATGAAATTGCAATGGGTTTCGCACTAGTAGGCGTTCTAATGGTCGCTGGAAGCTTAAACCTGCAAGAAATAATTATTTCCCAGAGAGGAGGTTTATTTAACTGGTTCTGGCTACCACTTTTTCCGCTATTTATGGTTTACCTTATTTCTGGTATTGCAGAGACCAATAGAGCGCCATTCGATGTTTCCGAGGGAGAGTCGGAAATTGTGGCTGGATTTCATGTAGAGTATTCTGGGATAGCTTTTGCAATGTTTTTTTTGGCAGAGTATATGAATTTAATATTGATTAGTATTTTAGTAAGCATTATGTTTTTTGGAGGTTGGCTGTCGCCTTTTGAATCATCATTTTTAGAAGNCTACTTCATGTGGGTTCCGGGCTTTGTATGGTTAGCTATTAAAACATTATTTTTTATATTTTTATTCTTATGGTTAAGAGCGACCTTACCTAGATATCGTTATGACCAAATTATGAGGTTAGGATGGAAAATATTCTTGCCGATTACGTTGATATGGATATTTCTCGAGGGTATTATGATATATTACAAAGTTGAACCTTGGTTTGTATGATGATTAATAAAACAAAAAAAATTATAAAAAGTCTATTTCTTGTTGAGATCATCAAGGGCTTGTCAATAACAGGCAAAAAACTATTCAAAAAGCCAATTACTGTTCAATACCCTGATGAAAAAACCCCGCAGTCTTCTAGGTTTAGAGGGCTTCATGCATTAAGAAGATATCCAAATGGTGAAGAGAGATGCATTGGTTGCAAGTTATGTGAAGCAGTTTGTCCAGCTTTAGCAATTTCTATCGATACGGAAATGCGATCAGATGGAACTAGAAGAACTACCAAATATGATATAGATCTTTTTAAGTGTGTTTATTGTGGATTTTGTGAAGAAGCATGTCCAGTAGACGCAATCGTTGAAACAAAAATATTTGAGTTCCATTTTGAAGAGAGAAATGAAAAAGTTATAAATAAAGATAACCTTTTGAAAATAGGTGACCTATATGAGAGAGAAGAACTTAAGGATCGAAAAAACCTAGGTTAATGCGATGAACCTCGAGCTATATGTATTTTACTTATTTTCATTTTTACTCCTCTTTTCCTCAATAAATGTAATCATCTCAAATAATGCAGTCAAATCAGCTGTTTATTTGGTTGCTTCTTTCTTTTTTTCTGCTGTCTTATGGTTAATATTAAACGCTGAATTCTTGTCTGTAATATTAATACTTGTTTATGTTGGGGCTGTAATGGTCTTATTCTTATTTGTTGTAATGATGTTAGATGTCAATGTTACACCACTAAAAGAGGGTTTTGTAAAATACTTCACCGCAGGATTAGCTGTATTTCTCTCTATGGCAGTGTTGTTAGTAATATTCTTCAATAGAGATTTTGAGGGTGGCCAACAGAATGTTCTTACAGAGATAAATATTATCAGTAATGACAATACTGAGAACCTTGGTTATGTTCTATATACTGAATATCTTCTAGCATTTGAAATTGCCGCAATAATCCTCTTACTAGGAATAATATCTGCAATCACCCTCACACACAAAAAAAATACTATTAATAAATATCAAAGCCCAAACGAACAAGTGGATGTTAAAAGAGATGATAGAGTCCAAATTCTAAATGATGAGGACTTAAAGTGATCCCTGTGTCATATTATCTAGTTCTGAGTTCGTTATTATTTAGCATATCTCTTGCTGGTATCTTTCTTAATCGAAAAAATATTTTGATTATGCTAATGTCTCTCGAACTGATGTTCCTTGCAATAAACTTTAATTTCATAATTTTTGGAAACTATTTAAATGATATAGCCGGCCAAATATTTGTGTTTTTCATTCTAACAGTAATTGCCGCAGAATCTGCTATTGGTTTAGCGATAATTATAGTGCTTTATAGGATAAGAGATAGTATTAATGTAGATGATATCGGTGGTTTAAAGGGATGATTGGAATATCACTCATTATAATACTCTCACCATTGATAGGTTCTATTATTTTGCTTTTTTATGGAACAAAGTCAGATTTCAGATCAGCTATTATAGGTAATGTATCAATCACATTGTCTTTTGTTTGCTCGATATTTTTACTTATTACTTTTCTATTTGATGCAAACATTACAAAACAATCAGAAACTTTGGATTGGATAAACTCCAATAGCATAACTTTAGGTTATGGATTATTAATTGATAGTTTATCTGTTGTAATGTCATTCATTGTAACTTTCATATCCATGTTCGTTCATATATATTCTATTGGATATATGAAAGATGATAAAAGTTTTAATAGGTTCATAACATATACAAATTTCTTCACTTTCTCGATGTTATTGATTATCTTTTCTAATAATTTTTTACAGTTGTTTATTGGGTGGGAGTTAGTTGGCCTCTCATCATATTTACTAATAGGCTTCTGGTATAAAAAGCAAACTGCTATTTATGCAAATATGAAAGCGTTTATTGTCAATAGAGTTGGGGATATTGGCTTACTGTTAGGCGTGATTTTGATATTCATTAATTTAGATAGTCTGCATTACGATGTTTTCTTTCAAGCATTACCAATACTAGCTGAATCAACAATAACTCTCGGAACAATATCTTTAGATCTCTTGCCTGTGATAGCCCTATTACTCTTCATTGGTGCGTCTGCTAAATCAGCGCAAGTCCCATTACATTTTTGGTTACCTGATTCTATGGAGGGACCTACACCTATATCTGCATTGATTCATGCAGCTACGATGGTAACGGCTGGTATTTTCATGGTTGCCAGATTGTCGCCTCTGTACGATATTTCNGGTTATGTTTTAGACATTATATTAATAATTGGNATCTTGACAGCTAGTTTAATGGGCTTGGTTGCCCTTGTTCAAAGCGACATAAAAAGAATTATTGCTTATTCTACTATCTCACAATTAGGTTATATGACTGTTGCTCTAGGTGCAGGGTATTACAGCTTCGCCATATTTCATCTTCTAACCCATGCATTTTTTAAAGCCTTACTTTTCCTTTGTGCTGGTTCTATAATTTTAAAATGTCATCATGAGCAAAATATAGACAAGATGGGCGGCTTACGAAAGNTTATGCCTTATACTTTTTACACCTACNTAGTTGGNGCACTGTCTNTGGTGGGTTTCCCAATGTTTTCAGGTTTTTTCTCAAAAGACATCATTATAGATTTATTTAAATTTGAACAACAATATTTTATCTATTTCATATTAGTTTCTGGCATTTTCGTTACCACAGTATATACATTTAAAATATTCTTTCGTGTGTTTTTTGGAGACAATAAGCTAAATATTAAAAAAGATGATTCAATTGAACATGGCGATACAATTATAATTCCACTGCTAGCATTATCTGTTCCTAGTTTCATAATCGGATATAGTTTCTTTGATGTGGTACTATTNAATGATTTTTTCAANGGGCCAATTTCTGATAGCGGAAAATTACAGCTCATGTATGAAAAATTTATTATAAATGCTCATGCCTTTACATATCATTCTTTCTTTACTCTAAATTTTGTTTCTCTTATTTCGGGATTTCTAGTCTCTTATCTTCTTTTTTACAGAAATATATCTGTACCTATAGAATTGAAAAAGAAGCTTTTATCTACAATTGCTTTACTTAAAGGTGAGTATGGATTTACTTATATGTCCGATGTTTTGGTACCTAACAAATTTATTAAGCTTTCTAACACTTTGTGGAATAAAACAGATGTTGCAATTATTGATAATTTCTTTGTAAATGGCTTAGCTAGAAAGATTAAATCAATTTCATCATCTCTAAGATTAATACAAACTGGTTATATATATCATTACGCATTTACAATGATTGTAGGTTTACTATTATTTCTTTTATTATTTAATTATTTATAGATGTATACATTTAATTTACCAATTTTAAGTATTCTAATTTGGACTCCAATTATAGGCGGTCTTATCCTTTTGTTTATGGATCATGTTAAAAATAATATTATAAAGATATGGAGTTATATAATTTCAATATTTGTACTAACCCTATCATTTTACTTATTCCATCAATTTGATTTAAATTCATCTGGTTTACAATTCGAACAGAAGGTAATCTGGATTGAAAATCTTAACATAAACTATCATCTAGCTATCGATGGNTTTTCAATGATCTTTATATTATTAACTACAATAGTCTCTAGTNTTATTATTCTCTATAGTTTTTCTGAAGATAGGGNGCAAAACAATAAATTTATTGGTTTATTNCTAACTCTTGAAGGAATTATTATAGGAGTGTTTTGTGCCTTTGATAGCATTCTATTTTATATTTTCTTTGAGGCAATGCTTATACCATTATTCTTAATTATTGGTATTTGGGGGGGGACCAACAGGGTTTATGCAACTATTAAATTTTTCATCTATACACTNATAGGATCAGTTTTAATGTTGATTTCTCTAATNTATCTATCNATCCAGTCTTCCAGTTTTTTCATACAAGATTTTTATAATCTACAACTACCACTTGATACTCAGATCTATTTATTTCTAGCTTTCTTGATTGCTTTTGGGATAAAAATTCCNATGTGGCCTGTACATACGTGGTTGCCAGATGCTCATGTTCAAGCACCCTCATCAGGCTCTGTTATATTAGCAGCTGTTCTNCTGAAAGTAGGAGGNTATGGAATGATAAGATTCTTATTACCAATTACACCTGATGCCGGNATCTATCTAAATGATATTATCGTCCCATTGTCTTTAATTGCAATNATCTACATTAGTTTCGTTGCATTAGCTCAGAAAGATATGAAGAANCTTATAGCATATTCATCTATTGCNCATATGGGATTTGTAACNCTTGGGATATTTTTAACTTTTAATATTTTTGAGACNAGTAANACATTAAATAATGAAATGATATTGATGGGATTACANGGTTCTCTAATGCAAATGATATCTCACGGGTTAATATCTGCCGGTCTTTTTATTTGTATTGGAATAATATATACGAGAACAAAGTCTCGATCGATAGATGAACAGTCTGGNATTGGNCAAATTATGCCAATATTTTCGGCATTAATGATGTTTTTTCTGATGTCTAATTCTGGTTTGCCTGGCACATCTGGATTNGTTGGTGAGTTCATGGNTTTGGTTGCAAGTTTAGAAATAAGTTCTGCTTATGCTATTCTAGCATCTACTACACTTGTCTTNGCTGCTTCTTATTCTCTNTGGTTGGGGAAAAGAATATTATTTGGAGAAATATCGAGTGANACAGTTAAAAACATGAAAGTTTTGCAAAAAGATGAATTTTGGTCATTATTTATTCTAACATTAATGATTATATTTTTTGGCATCCAGCCNAATTATATNCTTGAGGTAAGTCATGCTTCATCNCTTAATATGATAAATTTAATTATGAGTAGGTAAAAAAATGACTTTTATTTTTTCGATGATTCCTGAGATAATAATCCTATCTTCTTTNTCGATAGTTATAGTTGCAGATCTTTTTTTAAATAATAATAATAAGTACCTTTCTTATTATTTCCTTCAGATTNCGTTANTTGTCACATTATCNTNCTTATTGTNCATGTCTAATAATGAAATACTTATTAANGAGCTATATGATTCATCGGTATTCTCGATCTACGTAAAAATATTTTTAATACTTCTACTAATAATTGTATTTAGTTACTCATATTCATATCTTAAAAATTTTGAAAAATATAAATCAGAATATTTNATGATAATTATCTTTGGNCTTTTAGGTATGATGATTATGGTATCATCAAATCATCTTTTACTTNTGTATTTAGGTATTGAGTTATTATCATTGGCTCTCTATACAATTATTGCCTATAACAAAGATTCNCTTTATTCTGCTGAAGCTGCAGTTAAATATTATGTTTTAGGTGCTATGTCATCAGGATTTCTTCTTTTTGGGATATCTCTTATTTATGGTCTTACTGGGACATTACTTTANGACGATATTGTTAATCAAATTACTTCTATGAATATTGATTCAACACAGTATTCANTAAATAGCATAGGNTTAATATTTGCACTTACCTTTATTTTAATCAGTATTGCTTTTAAGTTTGGAGCGGCGCCATTTCATATGTGGCTGCCTGATGTTTATCAAGGTTCATTAACCCCAACTACACTTATGTTGAGTACCATACCAAAGGTTGCAATATTCATTGTCATGATAAAGCTTACTAATTCAATATTCTCTGATTTAGAGATTTTTTGGTCAGAAATGGTTTTAATATTATCAGTATTTTCTATTCTAGTTGGAAACTTAATTGCTATTGTNCAAACAAATATTAAAAGGNTGCTTGCATATTCCACAATNGCTAATGTTGGCTTCATTCTTCTTGGAATTTANACGGGGCCTACGTACGGATATAGTGCGGCATTATTCTATACNATNACTTATACNTTATTTACAACCGCAGTCTTTGGGNTGCTTTGTGAATTGAAAATAGATAAATCACCTATCGAAAACATAAAAGACTTAAGNGGGNTNAATTACAAGTATCCNTCATTAGCAGTTNTATTCTTGATAATTATGCTTTCNATGATCGGCATACCGCCATTTCTGGGTTTCTATGCAAAATTTTATATTATTCAATCTCTCATTATGGAGAATCATATTAATTTAGCAGTATTTGCAGTAATTATGACGGTTATAGGGTCATTTTACTACTTGAGAGTTATAAAGGTAATTTACTTCGACGAATTAGATGACAAAATAATTAGCATATCATCTCATTTGATTTCATATGTGNTAGTACTATCACTTGTAATAATTGGTTTGTTTCCAAATATTCTTAGCTCTCTTGCCTTTTANAGCATCAAAAACCTTTAAGGGTTGAAAATTAATAGCATAAAATATAGACTCCATACTTAGTGCGGGGTGGAGCAGTCTGGTAGCTCGTTGGGCTCATAACCCAAAGGTCGTAGGTTCGAATCCTGCCCCCGCTACCAAAATATCGCACTAAAAAATCTATTATTTACTCTACTCTATTATATAAAAATATTATACAATTAAGCCGTAGCTCCATATTGGGGCTATTTTATTGCTTGTTGCTGATGAATGAGATAGAGACTGAACTTATGGAAACCATTAATGATCTTGTGTTAAAAGAAGACATTCAGATTCTTAATATTGAAATTATAGGGTCAAGAAATGCCAATAGGGCCGAGATCGTCATTGATTCCCAAAAAGGGATCACAATTGATGATTGTGCAAATGTATCAAATATTATTCGTGATGTTATCAGATTTGATGATAAATTCTCGGATATTTCTGAAATGTCCATAGAGGTAAGTTCTCCTGGAATTAATAGAAGATTATATATCCTAAAGGATTATGAAAACTTCATAGGTGAAAAAATACTAGTTAAGCTTAAACGAGCAGTTAATGGGAAACGAACTATCAAAGGCAGAATATCAAAAGTGGAAGAAAGTTTAATAGAATTAGAGGTTCATGGCGAGGTAATTTCCATACTCTTCGAAAATATAAAAAAAGCAAACCTACAACGAGAAATAAAGGTATAAAAATGAATAAAGAAATTTTACTAGTAGTCGAAACTGTTTCAAATGAAAAAAATGTTAGTCGTGAAGTCATAGTAGATGCTATTGAACAAGCTATAGCTGGCGCAGTAAAGAAAAAATACCGATTAGAGCAAAAAATTGATATTGATGCCAGAGTGCAGATAGATTTAGAGACGGGTAATTATAAGACTTTTAGGCGATGGAAGGTAGTCGAGGATATTGAAATTGACATGGATGATCAGCAAATACTTGAGACTGATGATATCGCAAAGAAAAACAACCTAAAAATAGATGAATTTTCAGAGGAGGAAATACCATCTATAGAATTTGGAAGAATATTAGCGCAAACTGCTAAAAATGTGATTGTTCAAAAAGTAAGAGATGCAGAGAGAAGTAGAATTGTAGATCTCTATCTTCCAAAAGTTGGACAATTGATTTTTGGTATCGTTAAAAGAGTAGAAAAAGGAAATGTTTTTATTGATTTAGGAATGCCTGANAAGGGAACCATAGATGAGGCTGTAATACTTAAGGATAATCTGATTCCTAAAGAAGTTATTAGATCTGGAGATCGATTAAGAGGTTATTTAAGTCATGTCCAATCAGAGACAAGAGGCCCGCAATTGTATATCACTAGAAAGGCTCCTGAATTTTTAGTAGAGCTTTTTAAACTAGAAGTCCCAGAAGTTGGACAAGGCCTTATAGAAATATTAGGNGCTGCAAGAGATCCTGGTTTGAGAGCAAAGATATCAGTTAAATCAAATGATCCTAAACTCGATGCGATTGGCGCATGTGTTGGAATGAGAGGGTCAAGAGTACAATCTGTCTCTAACGAACTAGGAGGCGAGAGAATAGACATTATTATGTGGGANGAAGATCCAGCAAAGTTCGTTATCAACGCAATGTCTCCAGCAGAAGTTTTATCTATTGTGGTTGATGAAGAGAAAAAATCAATGGATATAGCTGTATCTGAAGAGCAACTATCGCAAGCAATTGGAAGNGGCGGGCAGAACGTCAGACTAGCAAGCGAANTAACTGGATGGACTCTGAACGTTATGAGTAAAGAGGATGCTGAAACAAAAATATCAGCAGAGAATGATAAAGTCAGTGATATGTTCATGTCAGAACTAAACGTAGATAAAGACGTAGCAGATTTACTTGCAGCAGAGGGGTTCACTACAATAAATGAAATAGCATTTTGNTCTATCGATGAATTTAATACAATAGAAGCATTTGANACCGAGATTATTGAAGAATTAAGAAAAAGAGCAAAAGATAATTTAGAGGAAAAGAAAAGTCACATTGATAAAGACAACTTATTATCTGAGATTGAGGAATTATCAGAAGATAATATTATAAAACTCAATAGCCATAACATTAACAGTAAAGACGATCTTGCTGATTTATCTGTTGATGAATTATTAGACATGATAGAATTATCAGAAGANGTNGCTGGCAAAATAATAATGGAAGCGAGACAAAAATGGTTTGATAAAGAGTAGCTGGAGAAGTGATGACAGACAATGATTCAAAAAAAAGTTTATCTCTAAAAGATCGGAATATTAATNCAAAGTCNTTAAAAAATAATCCATCTTCAAAGAANGTCACTATTCAGGTGAAAAGAAAAAAAATAATTAATGCTAATACAGNTTCAGAAAAAAATCCTCAGGATANTGTGAATAAAAAAAATCAAACTAGTCCGAANGANATCCATGTAAAGAAAAATATTAAGAAGAACCAAGTNAATAATCAAATTAAAACTCCAGATGTTNTTCCNACAAAGAAAAAAAATAAATTTGATAAAGATGAAAAAATCGAGCAGTTTGAAAATAAAGAACTTCATCTTAAATCAAAAGCAAAAAAAACTTCCAAAAATAAGTCTGAGCCTGATCAGAGCCTAATATCTCAGCATCAATTTGAAAAACCAACCGAACCTGTAAAGAAAGTAATAGAGATTACAGAATCTATAACAGTAGGTGAACTCGCACAAAAAATATCTATGAAATCTGCAGAATTAGTAAAAACAATTATGAATCTTGGCGTAATGGCAACTATAAATCAAACTTTAGATCAAGAAACAGCAATTTTGAT